>NZ_JBYFBZ010000004.1:0-310816 GCF_057652215.1 Soonwooa sp. T0.1_25
CGATCATAACTGTATAATGTTTAAAAATAGTAAAAAGTTATTTGGCTTCGCCGAACCACTTCGTTAGGTTTCCGAAATTTTTTTTTTGAGCTTTGAGGGCTCAAAATTTTTCAGAATAACTTTTCAACTTACACAGTTAGTGAGATACTACCCATAAAAAAATCCGATTCAGTTGAATCGGATTTTTTTATCTTGTAAACTAGAGAATATTAACTTCCTACTTTTACTAATTCTACATCGAAAATCAACCAAGCATTAGCCGGAATTACCCCACCAGCGCCTCTTTCGCCGTAACCAAGGCTTGCAGGAATCAACAACGTTGCTGCTTCGCCCTCTTTAAGCAATTGTATACCTTCGTCCCAACCTTTGATTACTTGTCCAACACCAATCGGAATTTGGATAGGTTCGCCTCTTTTGAAAGAGTTATCGAATTCTTCTCCATCAACCAATTTACCAGCGTAATGTACAGAAACTACATCGCCAGTTTTGGGCGATTTTCCAGAAGGATTTTGCTTTGTTATTTTGTAGAATAAACCTGACGGCGTTGACTGCATACCAGCTTTCAACTCATTAACCAATTTATCTTGATTTGCTTGGAATTCTTGTAACTTTTTAAGACGATCAGCTTCTTCTTTAGCAGCGAAAGCTTTGTTTTTTTCTTCGATTTTAGCTTTTCCTTCTTCGAAAGTTTTTGCAGGATCGTATTTTTTATATTGATCTCCTTTGCTGAAAACTGTTAATTTTTGAAGAACGATATCTTCTTTTGGCTTGTCGTTAGGACCTTTTTCAACATTTGCGATGGTGTCGATAACGTCTTCACCTTTCACTACTTTCCCGAAGATTGTATGTCTACCATCCAACCATGGCGTCGCAACTTCTGTAATGAAGAACTGAGAGCCGTTGGTATTAGGACCAGAATTAGCCATAGAAAGGATTCCTTTTCCTGTATGTTTTAGGTCGTTTTTTTCATCAGCAAATTTATAGCCTGGATCGCCCATTCCCGTCCCTTGTGGATCTCCACCTTGGATCATGAAATCTTTGATAACACGGTGAAAAATTGTCCCATCATAAAATGGTACTTTATCCGCTTTAGCTTTATTTGGGATTTTACCTTCCGCTAATCCTACGAAGTTAGCCACTGTAACTGGTGCTTTTTCGTCTTCTAATTTGATTAGCATTTCACCTTTTGATGTTTGCATTTTCGCATACAAACCATCCGAAAGACTGTTGTAAGTTTCTTTGTCTATTTCCAATGTTTTACAATTTAATAATGTTAATACTACCGGTACAAATAGTAATTTTTTCATATATATCTTTTAATTAAAGTGTCTTTATTTTAACAATAATCGGCATATCACTGCTTATCTTATCATTATCACCATAGGATCCAAAAGCTAATGCTGATGGGATAAGAAGTGTTGCTTCCGATCCTTTCTTCATGTGTCGAACTGCATCCTCTACAGGTCTTAGTTCATCAAACTTTCCTAATTCTTGATCTTTAATTTGTTTGGCGTTTTCGTATAATTTAACCATATCAAAATCATAGATATCGTAAGTATAACTAACTTTTTCACCATCATTTTTCTTCGGTTCCGAAGCTAGGTTTTCGATATCCACCCAATAGTTCATGCCCATTGGATAGTATTTTTTATCCTGACTTTTAATCCATTCTTGTATCTGATGGCGCTCTTCATTATTCAAGTTTTTATTTCTTGTTTTTGAAGCTTCCATCTCGTCATGGCTAACTTCATTTGTCGTGGAGTCGTAGATTGGACTTTGCTTTGCGCAAGAACCCAACATTGCAATACTGATAAGAATTATTTTTTTCATAAATACTGTGCGAAAATAAGAAATTATTAGTCATTTCTTCACATATATGGACACAAAAAAAGTCGGTTAAAACCGACTTTATGATATTTTAAGAGATATTTTAGTATTTTCTATCAACCTTAACTCTCCATCCGAATGGATCTTCAGCGTGGTTTGTTTGGATATCAACCAAAGCTTTTTTAAGGATGAAAGCAAAACTATCTTCGTCTGCCAATGTAGGAAGCGCAAACTTCTCATCACCATAACCAATAGCTTCGAATCTAGTTGTTACAACTGCTGTACCAACGCCCCAAGCTTCTTTTAGACTACCATCTTTAAGTGCTGCAACAACATCAGCAACTTTAACGTCACCAACAACTACGTCGATACCATTACGCTCTGCTAATTGTAAGAAACTATCTCTTGTAACACCATCCAAGATCTTTTCAGAAGTTTTTGGTGTGTAGATTGTATCGTTGATACGTACAAAAACGTTCATCGTACCACTTTCTTCGAAATATTCGTGTGTTGCGTCATCTGTCCAGATTACTTGGTCATAACCTTCATCAATTGCTAATTGCGTTGGATAAAAAGATGCTGCATAATTACCAGCTGCTTTTGCAAAACCAACACCTCCGTTAGCTGAACGAGAATAATAATCTGAAATCTTTACAGATACTGGCGCAGAATAATAACTCTTAGCCGGCGTTGCAACAATCGCAAACATATATTTGTTAGACACTCTAGCTTTTAAAACTTCTTCCGTTGCAAAAACTACTGGACGAATGTATAATGACATCCCTTCTCCTTTCGGGATCCATTCTCTATCGATATCAACCAAAGCATTAAGCCCGTCGATAAAAGCTTCTCTTGGAATTTCTGGAATCGCAAGACGCTTTGCTGACTTATTAATTCTTTCAAAATTCTTTTCAGGACGGAATAAGAAGACATCATCGTTTTCGTCTTTGTAAGCCTTCATCCCTTCGAAACAAGCTTGCCCGTAGTTAACTCCCATCATCGCTGGCGTGAAAGGAAGTGGTCCGTAAGGAACTAATTTAACATCACCCCATTTTCCGTTTTCGTACTCACAAATAATCATGTGATCGATAAAAGTATCTCCGAACGAAAAGTTATTAGGATCAAAAGTAGGTAGCTTAGAATTTTCTGTCTTTTGAATTATCATTTTTGAAATTTTTTATGTAGTCTTACAAATATATAATAATTTTTTAAATCTCAAAAATTAAGTTTATATTTGAAAAAAAAGAATATGAATCGCGAAATTATCACGACTCTAGATGGAAGTAAAACACTATATATCAAAGATTTAAACGAAACCTACCATTCGCACAACGGGGCTTTACAAGAAGCAGAACATGTATTTATCAAAAATGGATTAATAAAAATAAATCGTTACCAATTTAACATTCTTGAACTAGGATTTGGGACAGGTCTTAACGTTTTAGTAACAATTAATGCATTATTACGAAATGACAAAAATCATATAATTCACTACTTTGGTATCGAAAAATATCCCATTTCCAATGACGAACTTCTTGCCTTAGATTATGCAAAACTTTTTGACAATCTCGAAATTTCTGAAATTGAAAAAAAAATTCATGCGGCTAATTGGGGTGAAGCAACGGAAATTATCCCAAACTTTTTTTTAACAAAGATAAAAGCAGATTTCTTCGATATTAAAAACTTGGAACTACCAAAAATTGACTTGGTATACTTCGATTGTTTTGGTGCGAAAGTGCAACCAGATCTTTGGGAAAAACCTCTTATCGAAATCGTTGCTAACACCATGAATCCAGATGGACTTCTAACAACATATTCTTCTAAAGGTAGTCTGAAACGCGCTTTAAAAGAATTAAACTTTGATGTAGAAAAACTAGCCGGCCCTCCCGGAAAGCGCGAAATGATCAATGCTAGAAAACTTTAGTCAATTATTTAATTCAAATTTTCAAAATTTTATTTTAAATAAAAGACCTATATTTATAAAAGAAAAATTTAACAATGATAGATAAGATTAACCTTCGCGTGTACGGAATCTGTATAAAAAATCAATCGGTATTGGCTCTACATGAAGAATATGCTGGCGAACATCTTCTTAAACTTCCTGGCGGTGGATTAGAATTCGGTGAAAGTGTTATCGAATGTTTAAAAAGAGAATTCAATGAAGAATTAAATCTTGAAATCAAGGTTGTAAGTCACTTTTACACACAAGAAGATTTTTTAGTATCGAGATTTCGAGATAATGAGCAATTAATGACTATATATTATCTGTGCGAAATCATCAATGAGGAAGATATGTTGATTATTGACCCTTGCATCGAGACAGCAGAATGGGTTCCCTTTGACCAAGAAAACCCATTTCCATTACCAATCGACAATATTGTTTTTGAAAAATTAAAACAACAATATCTATAAATAACTAATTACTATTTTCCTATTTTAAAATCTTGATAACCTGGATAAGGTTCTAGATAACCATAATTCCAATTACTTATCAAAAGGCTTTCAATAAAATTATCTTCACGATATTTATGCGGATCATAAGGGGTTTTTAAACTTACATCTGCCATATTTCCCTTAACATTCCACCAAAAAGCACTCCAACCACCGCGTAGCTCACGGATAATTTCGTATACCGTTTTGCCAGTAGCACGATTCATCAATTTTGCAAAAACCTGACCTTCTGTTGTTGTCAAATCGCGTAATTGCTTTTCATATTCGTTCGCCAATTCTTCTTGACGTTTTTTAATATACTTAGCTTTCGACCTTTCGTCCATTGTAGCCGTTTCATTCACTAAGCCTCGATATTGTTCAAGTGCATGTACAAATAAAGGATATACCCGGTTTAACTTTTTATTTAGAAAAAAATAAAAATTACGATCTAACTGGTTATTAAATTTTGGATTAGCTCTTATCAACAACTCATCCATTACAATCACTTGCTCCCCATTGATATCATAGATTTTAGCTTTTTGAACTTCATCATAATAATACCAATTCCCGAACTCATCTTTTTTTAGTTTGTCTTTTGGCATTTCGCTTAGCGCTTTAGGAACCTGATTAAGATCAGAATCATTTTGAGCCATTGCAAAAGCGCCTACAAAGATGCTTAAAACTAAAAATAACTTATAAAATTTCATTACTTTTACCTCACAATTGGAGTTTGTCAATTATCAAAAATCATTCCTATTATGAAATTTGAAAAAAAATCATTAAAATTTTTACAAGAATATCTTAATGTAGCCTCTCCTACTGGCTACGAACACGCTGGACAAAAAATCTGGACAGACTATATCAAGAACTATGTCGATAAGATAGAATACGATCATTACGGAACCGCTTATGGCATTATAAATCCCGAAGCCGACTTCAAAGTAGTGATTGAAGCGCATGCCGACGAAATCAGCTGGTATGTTAATTATATTACAGATGATGGTTTAATATATGTTATCAGAAATGGTGGATCAGACCAAACCATCGCTCCTTCCAAAGTGGTAAATATCCATGGTGAAAAGGGCTTAGTGAAAGGCGTTTTCGGTTGGCCAGCAATCCATACCAGAAGTGCTAATCAAAACGAACCAACACCAAAAATCGAAAATATCTTTATCGATTGCGGCGCAACAACCAAACAAGAAGTTGAAGATTTGGGAATATATGTTGGTTGTATGATCACTTATCCAGATGAGTTTTTTGAATTAAATGACCGTTATTTTGTTTGTCGTGCTTTAGACAACAGAATCGGTGGTTTTATGATTGCCGAAGTTGCACGTCTTTTAAAAGAGAACAAAAAGAAACTTCCTTTTGGACTTTACATCACCAATTCGGTGCAAGAAGAAGTTGGTCTTTATGGTGCACAAATGATTGCCGACACCATCAAACCAAATATCGCGATTGTCACAGATGTTACGCACGATACGACCACACCGATGATCGATAAGAAAAAAGAGGGTGACCAAAAATGTGGCGATGGACCTGTTGTTTTCTTTGCGCCAAGTGTTCATCACACGATTAGAGAATTGATTGTTGACGCAGCAAAAAGCAAGAAAATCCCTTTCCAACGCGCAGCAGCAAGTCGTGCAACAGGAACAGATACTGATGCTTTCGCACATTCTAATGGTGGCGTACCAAGCGCATTAATTTCTTTGCCTTTGCGTTATATGCACACGACGGTAGAAATGGTTTCTAAAGAAGATGTTAGCAATGTTATTAAATTAATATACGAAAGCCTTCTGAAAATAAAACCAGACATGAATCTAAAATATCATTAAATAAAATCTAAAACTTAAAAAGTAAATCTAATTTGTAAAAATGAAAAATAAATTAATCGCACCATCGCTTTTATCAGCAGATTTTGGAAACCTGCAACGCGACATCGAAATGCTAAATGAAAGCCAAGCAGATTGGTTACACGTTGACGTGATGGATGGTCGCTTTGTACCAAACATTTCTTTTGGTTTTCCTGTGATGAAAACCGTGCAAGCACACGCAAAGAAATTTGTTGACGTTCATTTAATGATTGTTGAACCAGAAAAATATGTGGACGAGTTCATCAACATGGGCGCAGACTTGGTTTCTGTACATTTGGAAGCTTGCACGCATCTTCATCGCGTGATTAATCAAATCCAAGATAAAGGCGCAAAAGCGGGAGTTGTACTTAATCCAGCTACGCCAGTTATTTTGTTGGAAGACATTATCAAAGAAGTTGATTTGGTTTTAATAATGAGTGTAAACCCAGGCTTTGGAGGACAAAAATTCATTGAAAACACTTATAAAAAAGTGAAAGAAACCAAAGACATGATTTTGGATAACAACTCAACAGCATTAATCCAAGTTGATGGCGGTGTTAATCTAGACAACGCTTCTAAGTTATTTGACGCTGGCGCAGATGTTTTGGTTGCGGGTAACGCCGTTTTCGCTTCCGAAAATCCAGCAAAAACCATCGAACTTTTAAAACTTTAATTTTAATTAAAGTTCTAAACAATAAAAAGCGACATCCAAAAGGTGTCGCTTTTATTTTTCTTTAAAAAATTTCTTAGAAAATTTCTCTTCCAGAAAAATGGAATTGCGCTTCGATTAAAGCATTCTCATCAGAGTCTGAACCGTGTACAGCATTTTCTCCAACGCTTCTTGCAAACATTTTTCTGATCGTACCTTCCGCAGCATCAGCAGGGTTAGTAGCACCGATTAATGTTCTGAAATCTTCCACAGCATTATCTTTTTCCAAAACTGCAGCAACGATTGGTCCAGAAGACATAAAATCTACCAACTCACCGTAGAAAGGTCTTT
This sequence comes from Soonwooa sp. T0.1_25, assembly GCF_057652215.1. Classification (NCBI taxonomy): domain Bacteria; kingdom Pseudomonadati; phylum Bacteroidota; class Flavobacteriia; order Flavobacteriales; family Weeksellaceae; genus Soonwooa; species Soonwooa sp. T0.1_25. The sequence goes on from NZ_JBYFBZ010000004.1 coordinate 7,111, forward strand.
CTGAGTGAACTTCGTAGAATTTCTTAGCGTCAGCTATTGTAAGCTGAGTAAGTTTTAAAGCTTTGATCTTGAATCCTGCTTCTGCAATTTTCCCTAAAATAGCACCAATATGTCCATCTGCAACCGCATCTGGCTTAATCATGGTGAATGTAATTTTTCCTGACATTGATTTTTTAATTATATACTATGCAAATTTACAATTTTTTATATATATTTGTCACTGAATTTCTCAATAAGAGATAGTAATAATTTTTGGCACACAGTTTGCTACTATTATTATGATTCTCATGTTTAATTTGAGTTTTCATGGTTATTAGTTTTTACCCAGCTTCGGCTGGGTTTTTTGTTTTATAATAATTAGCCTGGAAAACCGCATCAACACGACAAAAATTCTTTGGGCGCCATTTCCAGCTGTCACTAGTCGCTTTTTTTAGTATGGCTAATTCTAGGAGGCTACTGAGCGGAGTCGAAGTACCAAAGCCATCTCAAAAAGGAGCTCCAACATGCCGTTCCATCTGGGCCGCAACAATCTGCTGGTTTTATTGCGTTTTACTTCATAATAAAAAAAGGCTTTCAGGGTTTTAAACCCTGAAAGCCTTTTCCAATTTTCTTCTCAACAGAAAAAAATGTTATAAAATTTATTTTACTTGTTGTTCTTCCGCTTCTTCCATCAATTTTAGATAATTGATATAGCGACTGCCTTCGATTACGTCATTTTCGACGGCATCTAGAACAGCGCATTTAGGTTCATTAATATGTAGACAGTTATGAAACTTACAATTCTGCGACATTCTAAAAATCTCTGGAAAATAATGTTGAATCTCCTCTTTTTCAACATCAATAAGTGCAAACTCTCTAACGCCAGGCGTGTCAATCACACTTCCTCCAAAATTCCAAAAGTGCATTTGTGCAAAAGTTGTCGTGTGTTTTCCTTTAAGATGAACATCCGATATTTCGCCCGTTTTAATGTTAAGGTCAGGTTGTAAGGCATTCACCAAAGTTGACTTTCCACTTCCCGAATGACCGAAAAACAAAGACGTTTTACCTTTAATAAAGTCTTTTAAAGCTTCAAGATTAAGATGTGCATAAGAAGAAATTTCAAGGCTATCATAACCAATTTCAGCATAGATTGCTTGCATCTCGTTTAAGATTTCCAACTCCTCATCAGAAAGAACATCGACTTTATTAAATAAAATTAACGGTTTTATATCATAGGATTCACAACACGCCAAAAAGCGATCTAAGAATCCTAAAGAAGTCTCAGGACGTTTTAGTGTAAAAATAATACAAGCTAAATCCATATTAGAAGCGATAATATGCGCTTCCTTAGAAAGATTAACCGACTTTCGGATGATATAGTTCTTGCGAGGAAAAATTTTAGTAATCCACGCAATATCGTCTTGCTCCAAATTAAATTCCACAGAATCGCCCACTGCCAAAGGATTTGTCAATCTAGTTTTAATCAATTTGAATTTTCCTCTGATGCGTGCTTCATAGATTTTTTTCTCAGATTCCTCCAAAACCTGATACCAACTTCCCGTGGATTTAATGACGATTCCTTGCATTAATTTTAAATAAAAAACTTCACTTTTAGAACGTTGACAAAGCTAAGGATTTCTAATCGCTCTCGCAAAATCAACATCATAGAAGTGAAGTTTAAAAATTGACGTCAAAAACGTTTATTTATTAATCATAATTTTATTCTGAACTTCAATCGATTCTTCATGTATCGCTTTGAAAACTTTTTCGATAAACTCGTGACTCATACCAGATTCATTGGCTTTTTGTGCGGCGTAATCTGCAATAATTCTCCAACGTTCTGGCTGGAAAATCGCAATGTTATTTTCTTTTTTCAAAGTTCCAATTTTCTCAGAAATCTTCATACGTTGCGACAACAGCTCAATCAATTGAAAATCCAAATCGCTAATCAAAGTTCTATGTTTTCCCATCTCGTCTTCGTAACCAGAAATATCAGATTTACGAATCTGGATACTGTTAATCATATCCGCCAAAACTTCTGGTGTAATCTGTTGTGACGCATCACTCCACGCTTCATCAGGATTACAATGACTTTCAATAATCGCACCTTCGTAACCAACATTGAAAGCTTCCTGCGTAACGCCCGCCAAACCTGTTCTGTTTCCGCAAATATGGGACGGATCGATAAACATTGGAATATTAGGGAATTGATGCTTGAAATCTAAAGCAATCTGCCAGTTCGGGATATTACGATATTTGGTCTTTTGGTAAGTTGAGAAACCTCGGTGAATAACACCTAAATTCTTAACATCTTGACCTAAAAGTCTTTCTAAAGCGCCAATCCACAAAGTCAAATCTGGATTCACTGGGTTTTTAACCAAAACGGGCTTATCAATACCACGAAGCGCCTGCGCAATCTCCTGAACCGTGAAGGGATTAACCGTCGAACGTGCGCCAATCCACAATACATCGACATCCGCTTCCAAAGCTGCAAAAACATGGTGTGCATTTGCCACTTCCGTTGCAGTTTTGAAACCATATTCTTCTTTCACTTTTTTAAGCCAATTAAGACCAATAACGCCAACACCTTCAAAGCCGTTTGGCTTAGTTCGAGGTTTCCAAATCCCTGCACGGAATACAGAAACGTCGGCATCACTTTCTTTAAGTCTTTTAGCGGTTTCTAACATCTGGCTTTCGCTTTCCGCAGAGCATGGGCCTGCAATAATGACAGGTTTTTCGAAGCCTTTTATCCACTTATTTTCTAGTTGGTTTAAGTTCATTTTATCTAAATATTTGCTGAGTTACTACACGTGTTAATCTGTTATAAATAAAGATTTATAATTCTTTTCCAAAAAAATGTCGTTTAAAAAATATCTTAAAAGATTATTGAAATGCGAAAAACGCACTTTTTTTGAGAAAGAAATTTAGTTAGCTGTACCAATAATATCGGTAAGAACTTCCAAAATTTCTATAATAAGAAGCACCAAAAAAGCTAACCAATCCACCAAAATTAACGGCAGATCCTAAAGTTATTGAATATGGAAATTGGTTTAATTCCATTGATAATTCCTTTATCAGAAAGGTTTTATTAGCTATTTTTGATTAAATAATCTACCACACTTAGGCAGAAATACAATACAAAGGTAAAATTTTATCGCAAATACAAAGTATCTTTTTTCATTTTTTTAAAATAAATGAAATCTAGATAAAAATCTTAAGTCAAATCAAAACGCATCAAATCGTTAAGATCCTTTAGAACAGGATTAATCTCAGCAAATTTCTCGAATAATTTTTTCTTCGTCATCACTTCTTGTACAATCGTTTTGTCTTCTTTAAAGTGAAGTTTTATTCCATAATTTTTTACTTTATGTTTAAAATGATTCACAAATTCTCCGGCAACTTTATCGAATTCTGCTTTCGCAGTTGATGACGAAAACAATACTTCAATTTGATCTTCGTGGGTTTTTGTCAGTCTAAAATTGTTAATGGCGTTGTAAGCCACAGAATCTATTTTAGATAACTTTAAAAGGAAAGCTTTCCACTCTCTTTCGACATCAGGTTGAGAAAAATGCTCTTTTGGTAAATCTTCTTCCGCAGGTGCAAAAAGTTCTTCCGTCTCTTCTTTTTTGTTCATAAATGCATTAATGCTGAACTCCGAAGATCTCGCTTGTTGTTGCAAAGGTTTCGATGCTTTTTCAACTTTTGGACGTTCTTCAGGAAAAGTAGGCGCAGATTTCTTAACCTCAGTTTGTACTTTATTTTGAGGCACTTGTGGCGTTGAAGTAGTTGGTGTTTTAAGATTAGCTTGAAGAAGTGGCGCTAATATTAAGAACTTTTTTTTTTAGCTTCCAAGCCAGCAGTAAGACTCGAAAGTTGCATTAAAGCAATCTCGACTGTCAAACGTGGATTTTTTGAATTTTTATAATTAATGTCCGCAAAGTTGCAAATTTCGATGGCGTCAATTAACTGTTGTGCCGTCCATTTTTGACTTTGGTCAAAGAATTTTTGTTTAGTCTTCTCCCCAACTTCGATTAATGCTAAAGTTTGAGGATTTTGTGACATCATCAAATCACGGAAATGACTTCCCAATCCCGCAATAAAAACATGCGGATCGAATCCTTTTTTAACAATGCTATCAAAAGCGGTTAACACTTCTGGAATTTTATTTTCTTTTGCTAAGTCAACAATGTTAAGATATTGGTCATAGTCTAGGATATTAAGAACTTCCGCCGCTTTTTCTAAAGTAATATTCTTTTGGGAAAAGGTTGATAATCTATCAAAAATCGATAAAGCGTCACGCAAAGCGCCATCCGCTTTTTGTGCAACCATATAAAGTGCGTCGTCTTCATAAGTTACCCCTTCTTTGTCAGCGATTTTTCTAAGATGATCTTGGATGTCCTCAATGGTGATTCTTTTGAAGTCGTAAATCTGACAACGTGACAAAATCGTCGGAATAATCTTGTGTTTTTCCGTTGTTGCTAAAATGAATATGGCATGCGCAGGTGGTTCTTCCAATGTTTTAAGAAAAGCATTAAAAGCAGCCGTTGACAACATGTGAACCTCGTCAATAATATAGACTTTAAACTTCCCGACTTGTGGTGCAAATCGCACCTGATCCGTTAATTCTCGGATATCATCAACTGAGTTATTAGATGCGGCATCCAGCTCATAGATATTTAAAGCAAATCCATCGTCATCGCTTGCGCCAGATTTTTCGTTAATTTTTCTTGCTAAAATTCTCGCACAAGTCGTTTTACCAACACCACGAGGTCCACAAAACAATAATGCCTGTGCCAACTGATTTTCATCAATTGCATGCTCCAATGTATCTGTAATGTGAGATTGACCAACAACGGTATCAAACTCCTGCGGACGGTATTTTCTAGCTGAAACAACGAAATTTTCCATTGCTCAAAAATAGGGAATATATTTGAATTTTAAAATCTTTATCCAATTTTTAGCGCAAACAAAAAAGTCGACTTTCGTCGACTTTCACTTCCAAAACTACTAACTATAATGTTGTCACGCGGACATCAATTCTTCGATTTTTAGCTTTACAATCTGGCGTATCATTCGCTTCGCATACAGGGTGCTCTTGTCCATAACCTTCAGTTTCAATACGATCGGCAGCAATTCCGGACTCTGTCATCTTTAGTTTTGCAGCATTTGCTCTTTCTAGAGATAATTTTTTATTTCCCTCAACATCACCTGTATTGTCGGTATAACCACCAAGTTTTACATTTACATCCGGAAAATCCTTCATAATCGAAATTAGGTTATTAAGTTGCGATGCAGATGAAGCTTTCAAATTGCTTTTTCCAGATTCAAAATAAAGATTTTCAATTGTAAACCAAGCCGTTTTATCAACTAAACTCGCATCTTTTACTTTAAGTTTTTTATACAAATCATAAAGTTGACTATTGGCACCAAGCTTAATGTCTTGACCAGAATTTAATGTAACTTTTTCAAGATCACCAAGTTCATAAACAAAGTCTCCATCGGCATTTATCGTTCCTAAAACAACTGGCTTTTCTTCAATAATTTCAATCTTTTTGTTAGAACCAGAAATTATTTTAGAATTGAGATTTTCAATTTTTTCTAAACGTTCTTTAATAATTTTGTCTCCGAACATATTTGCCAATGTTGGTGCAATTACCAAAGAAACAATAGACATTAATTTAATTAAAATATTCATAGATGGTCCAGAAGTATCTTTAAATGGATCACCAACTGTATCGCCCGTCACTGAGGCTTTATGCAAATCCGAACCTTTATAATAAGTTACGCCATTAACGACAACACCTTTTTCAAAAGACTTTTTAGCATTATCCCACGCACCACCAGCATTATTTTGGAACATTCCTAACAGAACGCCACTCACAGTTGCACCTGCTAAAAATCCGCCCAAAACTTCGGGACCAAAAGCAAAACCAATAATTAAAGGTGATAAAATTGCAATTGCACCTGGCGGCATCATTTTTTTAATAGAAGCATCTGTAGAAATGGCAACGCATTTTTCGTATTCGGGTTTTGCTTTGCCTTCCAGAATACCTGGAATTTCTCGGAATTGTCGTCGAACTTCCTCAACCATGGCCATGGCAGCTTTACCAACTGCTGTAATCGCCAAAGACGAAAATATAAATGGAATCATCGCACCAACAAATAATCCAGCCAAAACATCAGCGCGATAAATATCAATGCCATCAATACCTGCTATTCCAACAAAAGCCGCAAACAGCGCCAAAGCCGTCAACGCAGCCGAAGCAATTGCAAAACCTTTACCTGTCGCAGCAGTCGTATTACCAACTGCATCTAGAATATCAGTTTTCTCACGAACTTCGCTAGGCAGCTCGCTCATTTCTGCAATGCCGCCTGCGTTATCAGCGATTGGTCCAAAGGCATCAATCGCCAATTGCATCGCCGTCGTCGCCATCATCCCCGCTGCGGCAATCGCAACACCATAAAGTCCAGCGCACAAATAGGATCCATAAATTCCTCCAGCTAAAACTAAAATCGGAAGCATCGTAGATTCCATACCGACAGAAATTCCGCCAATAATATTAGTTGCGTGACCTGTACTTGATTGTCGAACAATGCTTTTAACAGGACGTTTGTCCATTGCTGTATAATATTCTGTAATGATACTCATAAGTGTACCGACAACCAAACCAACGATAATTGCTCCGAAAACGCCATTTCGAGTAAACTCAAAACCGCGAAGTATCATTTTTTCTGGTAAAATATATTGAACTAAAAAGTAGCAAGCAATTGCTGTGATAACAATACTTCCCCAGTTACCCAAGTTAAGCGCATTCTGAACTTTAGAAGGATTAAGCCCTGCAGAATCACTTATTTTAACAAAGAAAGTTCCGAAGATTGAGAAAAGAATACCAAGACCTGCAATTAACATTGGTAAAAGAATTGGCGCAAAACCACCAAACTGATCGACAGATAAAGTTTCTCTTCCCAAAACCATTGTCGCTAAAACCGTTGCGACATAAGACCCAAACAAATCGGCTCCCATCCCAGCAACATCACCAACATTATCACCAACATTATCGGCAATAGTCGCAGGATTTCGAGGATCATCTTCAGGAATACCCGCTTCTACTTTACCCACCAAATCGGCACCAACATCGGCAGCTTTTGTATAAATACCGCCACCAACACGAGCAAACAACGCAATAGATTCTGCTCCCAACGAAAAACCAGTAAGCACTTCGATAGCGCGTTCCATCTCGTGAGAATTGACCAGTGCATCTGGCGCAATCAAATGTTTAATAATAAGATACAATGAACCAAGACCTAAAACCGCTAAACCAGCAACGCCCATTCCCATGACCGAACCGCCTGTGAAAGAAACTTTTAGTGCTTTAGAAAGACTTGTTTTAGCAGCTTCCGCTGTTCTAACATTGGCTTTGGTTGCGATTTTCATACCGATAAAACCAGCTAAAGCGCTGAAAACCGCACCAATAACGAAAGCTAAACCGATTGACCAATGCGAATTAGAATTCGAAAAACCCATAAAGCCAAGTAATAAGGCGACAATAATGACAAAATAAGTGAGAACTTTGTATTCTGCGGTTAAAAAAGCCATCGCACCGTCGGCGATGTAACCACTAATTTCTTTCATTCGGTCATTGCCTGCAGGTTGCCTGCTAACCCAATTACTCTGAAAAAAAGTATACAATAAGCCGACTACTCCAAATAGAGGAACTAAATAAAATAAATCCATAGTTTATTGTTTTAATATTAAAAATATGATTGGTTTGATAAATATATAAAAAATACCAAATACTAAAGCAAAAACAATAATTTGGAAATTTATTTAAAATCTTATTGAATTTTAAAAATGAATCTGTATTAAAATTTAATCAAAATCCATTAAAAACAAAAAGAGCAGACAAAATGCCTACTCTTCTATAAATATTGAAATTTTATTTTAAAAATTATCCACCGTAATTTTTAGCATAATCTTTTTGAGAAGCTACAATAACTTCTTTTGCATGATCTGCACCGTAGATCTCATCGATTCTACAATTTGCAGGTTCGAAAGGTAAGTTTTTGTAAGTCAAAAAGTAATGTTGTAATCTAGAAACTTCAGCTTTCGGAAGTTCAGAAATGTCACGAATATGACCATATACTTGATCGTCAACTAAGACAGAAATAATCTTGTCATCAGCTTCTCCTTTGTCAATCATCTTGAAACCTCCGATTGGAATAGCATCCATCAAAAGTCCACCTGAATGAATGTTATGTGAGCTCAACACCAAAATATCTAGCGGATCGTGATCACCTTCTGTAACATCTGTAGAACCTCTCTCGATAGCCAGTTTTTTTACCTCTTCATCACAATAAGTTCTTGGTACAAAACCGTAAACCGCTGGGATAATATTTGAAAATTTTTGAGGACGGTCCACTTTAAGGAAACCAGTTTCTTTATCTACTTCGTATTTGATCGTGTCAGAAGGTACGATTTCTACAAAAACCGTTACTACATTTGGTGCATCTGGTCCAACAGCAATTCCGTGCCAAGGATGCGATTTAAAATTTGGAATCATAATTTTATTAAACTATTTATCTTTAAATTAATTTATTAACATCATTTCTTAAGCCGTCAATGCTTTCGCTGATATAGTCTTCATCATTGACGTAATTCATTAAGAAAACCGTTTTAAAATCCTGGAGTTTTGAGTCCTCGCTGAGATTTTCGTAAGTCTTATGAAGTAGCTGTATGACATTATTTTTAGACGTTACAATGTTATCCCATGAAGTTTGGCTAACGTACAATTGTTGTGATGCGTTGTACTCAAACTCTTCGTTAATACTTTTTTCAACTAAAAATAAAAACTCATGAACGGCTAGGTTTTTATCAAATTTCATCACAAGATTCGAAGGTTTTAGACGTTCTAAAAACAGTGTCATTCTTTCGTAAGCTTGTAATTTAATATCGTTATTAGACTTCCCTGAGATTAGTTGTAACTCCTTCTTCTTAAGGTTAAGAAAGCCATAGACAAACTGTTTTGCAAACACCAAAAAAGGTATGGCAATCAAGATTGTTACGGCATAAGGAAAATAATCTGAGTCGAACATTTTATTTTAAATAAGGTGGCAAAATTAATAATAATTATGCTTGTTTTTACTAAAACATTTAATAAAAGTTATTTGCTTTACAAAAGCTTAATATAGATAGGAGATTTTTAGAAAAATAATTTGAAAAAAGCCTTTTGGATCACTTTAGATTTAGGATTCGAAAAACTATGGTAAGGCTTTAGTTCTGGGCGAAATCCACGGAAAAACTCTTCAACATTTGGAAGTTCGCTCCCTTCAAAATCAAATATTCTATGTTCCACATTTAATCTTATGGCGTCGTCTATTAAAACACAAGCACCACTAAGTTTGACAAATTCTTTATCATTAAACGTCCCCAAAAGTATCGCCGAAAAGGCATCTTCGTACATGGCGATCATATTAATCCATTTGTTATGGTATTTAAAACCATAAAACTTAACGAAATTTAATTTATGAAATTCCTCAAAACGTAAAATAAAATTATCCAAATCTTGACCTTCAACACCAGTACTATTATTTTGAATAAAATTTTTGATTTCGGAAAAATCAGTGACCAAAATACGTTCAGAATTATCCAAAACCTCTTGATCTAATCTTAATTTACGTTTTCTTTTTGGTGAATATTTTTGTCGAATTCCTTCATAATTTCCAACAGGAATCAAGAAGTTCTTCCTTGAAACTAAATCGGTTTTTAAAACATTAACATCATTAAAAGCATAATACCAAACCGCATAATGCTTACGCAGAGCCTCATAAAACTCTTGATTAACATCAGCATCATCAATCTTTGAAAATACACCAAGTTGTTGACAAAGTTTAGGAAGAATCACGAATTGCAATCCCATTTTTTTTTGTAGCGGCACTGGCATAACTGCTTCGTAATCACCTTTTACAAGGATTTCCCAGTTGCCTTTACCAGCTACGACATCAAGATAATGTGGATAAGCATAACTTTTCCGTTGTACTGAAGTGTTTAAACATTTTTTATAGTTTTCAAAATCAATATCTTGATATTTTACTTTTCTAATCATATCTACAGCATATTTTCGTCCGCAAAACTGAAATAAGATTTTTGCGAAAGAATCAAATGATCTAGCAGTTCAATTTTTAATAATTTTCCTGCTTCTTTTATTTCTTTGGTTATTTTAATATCCTCGGCACTAGGTTTTAGACTTCCTGACGGATGATTGTGCGCTACAATAATACTGGTTGCAACGTGTTCTAATGCTGAACGAAACAACAATCGAATATCGACAACAGCTTGCGCGATGCCACCTTGCGACAAGCAAGATTTATGTATAATTTTATTACTTTGATTTAAAAATAAAACCCAAAACTCCTCATGTCTTAATTCCGAAAGAAAGACTTTAAAAACTTTGTAGGCATCATTACTAGAACCAATTTGTATTTTATCAGGAACTTCTTGCAAAGTTTTACGATTTCCGATTTCTAAAGCTGTTGCAATAGAAATTGCTTTTGCTTCGCCAACACCTTTAAATTTCATCAAATCCTGAATAGATAAAAGACTCAATTGATGCCAATTGTTATCGACAGTTTCCAAAATACGTCGCGCTAATTCTACAGCAGATTCCTCACGGTTGCCACTTCCCATAATAATGGCAAGCAACTCCGAGTCCGACAACGCATTTTTACCTTTTAGTAAAAATTTTTCGCGCGGACGATCATCTTCAGCTAAGAATTTGATACTCATTTTTTGAATTAATTATAAGCTAACAGAATAATTCTCTTCGACGAATTGTCAATATACTTTTCTACTAATTTAAAAAAATTATCAGACAACATCGGACATCCCACAATAAGACAAATTGGATCAGTTTGTTCTTTATCTGGCACACATTTTAATTTGTGCAAAACAATAGCACGATCAAATGCATTGCTGTTAGAATCGTCCAAACCATACAATCTGTAAGACTTTCCACAATCGCCTACATAACTTTCGCCAACAACATTTTTACCAAGTGACGAACGATAAAAACCTTCTACATCACTGAATTTCAGAGACTTTTTTGTTTTTCCTTTGTCTGAACCAGAACCGTGAGCTACCAATCCTTTTTCAAGGATTTGATCATTTTTAAAATCGTAAACAAAAAAACGAAATTCTCCCGAAGCTTTAGTAAAATCAATTAAAAAAGCTAAATCTTGGTTGTAATTTGATGATTTTAGAAAGTTTTTTAATTCAATTACATTTTTGCTAGATGCTAAATCTGCGTTCGTTTGCCCTTTGCTTAAACCCGAACAAGAAAGCAATAACAGAAATACAAAAAATGTAAAAAAGGAACGCATGTTTTAATCTTAAACAATTAATCCATCCTTCATCACCAACTTTCTGTCGGTACTTTCAGCCAAAATCGTGTTATGGGTTACAATCACAAAAGTCTGATTGTATTTATCTCTTAAATCAAAAAATAATTGATGTAAATCGTCTGCATTTTTCGAGTCCAAATTACCAGTCGGCTCATCCGCATAGATGATTTTTGGAGAGTTAATCAAAGCTCTTGCAACCGCAGCTCTTTGCGCTTCTCCACCCGACAATTGTCCTGGTTTGTGATGCATTCTACTTTCGATATTAAGATCTTCAAAAATTGAAATCGCTTTATCTGTCGCTTCTTTCAAGTTTTTGTTTGCAATTCTCGCAGGAATCAAAACATTTTCTAAAGCTGTAAATTCTGGAAGCAATTGGTGAAACTGAAATACAAATCCAATATTTTGATTTCGGAATTTTGACAATTCTTTATCTTTCATATTTAAAAAAGATTGCCCATCCAAATCAATTGAAGTATCAAATTTATTGGGTGTAGAAGGCGTATCCAAAGTACCCAAAATCTGTAACAACGTCGATTTACCAGCACCTGATTCTCCAACAATAGAAACCACTTCACCGTGTTTGATATGGATATCTACACCGCGAAGTACCTCTAAACTTCCATAAAATTTATGAATATTTTTAGCTTTAATCATATTGCAATATAGGAATTAAATCTTCGTAAGTTTTGCGAATTTTAAAATTAAATTTTTCTCGCCCTCGTTCGCGAAATGAACTTTAGCTTTTATATTATTAGGATCTGTTCCGTCTAAGAAAATGACTTCTCCAACACCAAATCTATCATGTCTTACATGATCTCCAACTTCGATATCTTGCGACGATTGTCCTGATGGATTAATGATTCTGGCAGTTGCAACAGGTTTTAGATTTTTCGGAACCGCCTCCTCTTTTGGTGCAGAACCAATCGTACGTTTTGCTTCTTTCTTTTTAAAGAACGGTTTTTCGGAAGTTGGTGATTCATCAAAAATTGAAGAACTAAGTCCCGAACGGTTAATTGTACGGCGCTCCATCGCAGGATTAATAAATTCTAAAAACTCCGAATCGATTTCACTTAAGAAACGCGAAGGCTCAGCATCTGTAATTTTTCCCCATTGGAAACGCGAAATTGCATATGTGAAAAAGGCTTGCTTTTCGGCTCTTGTTAAAGCCACATAAAAAAGACGTCTCTCCTCCTCCAATTCTTCTCGTGAAGAACTACTCATAAAGCTTGGGAAAAGATTTTCTTCCAAACCAACCAAATGTACAACAGGGAATTCCAAACCTTTGGAAAGGTGAATCGTCATCAACGACACCATATCTTCCTCGTCATCGTTGCGTTGCGTATCTGCGGAAAGTGCAATGTTTTCTAGAAAATTAGACAAACTAGCATCACCATCTTCCAATTGCTGTTGCTCTTCCAAAAAACCCTGCATAGAGTTTAACAATTCTTGTACGTTTTCAACCCTCGAAATGCCTTCTGGCGTTTGGTCGTCTTTTAGAAGTTTGATTAATCCACTTCGTTTCGAAACTTCCATCGCAACATTATAAACATTATCTTGTTTTAACATCACTTGGAAAGCTTTAATCATCGACCAAAACTCTCCCAATTTATTAAGAACACCATTATTAAGTCCTAATCTTGGCGCATAAAAACCTAAATTACTCAGCAGTTCCGCAATCGAAATATTATTTTGATCAGCAAAAACAATCAATTTATTTTGTGTCGTTTCGCCGATGCCTCTTGCAGGATAATTGATAACCCGCAACAAAGCTTCGCTGTCATTTTCGTTAACTAAAAGTCGTAAATATCCAATTAAATCTTTAACCTCTTTACGTTGATAGAACGACAATCCGCCATACACACGATACGGAATATTTCGTTTTCTCAAAGCATCTTCGAAAGCACGTGTCTGCGAATTGGTACGATACAAAATCGCAAATTCTTCAAACTTTCGTTGCTCACGATTGCGGATTTCCCAAATATTAGATGCCACGAAATTCGCTTCATCAGCATCAGAAAGACTTCGATAGATTTTTATCTTTTCACCTTCTTCATTTTCACTAAAAACGTTTTTCTTAAACTGTTGTAAGTTTTTAGAAATAACAACATTAGCAGCGTTGACGATATTTTGCGTCGAGCGGTAATTTTGTTCCAAAGAAACGGTATGCGCGTCAGGATAATCTTTTTTGAAATTTAAAATATTGTAAATATTCGCACCACGGAAAGAGTAAATCGACTGTGCATCATCACCAACAACACAAATATTTTCAAATTTTGAAGCTAATGCTTTGACAATCAAATACTGAGAATGGTTGGTATCTTGATACTCATCAACCAAAATATAACGAAAACGATCTTGATATTTAGCTAAAACTTCTGGAAATCTCGTCAACAACTCGTTGGTTCTTAACAACAAATCATCAAAATCCATCGCACCCGATCGGAAACAAGTGTCGACATATTTGCGATAAATTTCGCCCATCAATTTCATATTCGCACGTTCGTCAGCCTCGATTATTTCGGGATTATTGAAATATGCGTTAACTGTAATCAGGTTATTTTTGTATTGTGAAATTCGTCCCAGAACTTTTTTAGGTTTATAAATATCGGAGTCGATATTCATCTCTTTTAAAACCTTTTTCAGAACGTTAAGACTATCTTGTGTATCGTAAATCGTAAAGTTGGACGGAAAACCAAGATAATGCGCTTCACTACGTAACAATCTTGCAAAAACCGAGTGAAAAGTTCCCATCCAGAGCGACCTTGCATCACTTTCGCCGACAACTTTTGCGATACGTTCTTTCATCTCGCGCGCCGCTTTGTTGGTAAAAGTCAAAGCTAAAATATTGAAAGGGTCAACACCATTTGTAATGAGGTGCGCGATGCGCATCGTCAGCACACGCGTCTTGCCAGAACCAGCGCCCGCCAAAACCATCAACGGCCCTTCTAATGTTGTAACTGCTTCGTATTGAGACTCATTTAATCCTTTCAAATAATCCATGTCGTATCCAAAATTTCGGATAACAAAATTAGGGAATTTTTATGGGATTAGTAAGTGACTGATTGGCTAATTCTTAAACTTAAAAACATAGGTTCTAGTTTTAAGATTTTTAAGATTTTGAAAATTTAAAAATCGAAGAATAAAGAATTATTTTATCAAATTTAATAAAGTTCGTTCAGCTTCTGCTCGAACTTTTTCTTTTGAAAAATCAGAAAATAGATTTTTTTTATGACGTTTTAATTCTTCAAATTGGGACCAAACATCTTCTTTTTCGTTATAAATAAAATCTAAATCTGTTTGATAATACGACGGAAAAACAGCTTGTTTTCCATATTTTATGGCGTCGCCGATATTACCCGTCATTTTGGAAATTCCATAAAACTCTGAAATGCCTAAAAATTCAGTTTCTTTTTGAATAGGACACCATAGTACATCTGCTTTTTGCATCCAAACATCAAAATCAGTTTGCGAAACTTTCTCTTTAAAACTGATAATTTCAACTTTCGAATCTAAAACAGGCTTTTCATTATGGATCGCTTGTTGAATCTCAAAACTAGCTTTTCCGAGAAAAACAACTATTATTTTACAAGTCGGATTTTTAATATTTTTCAAATTTTCTAAAATGTGAAAATAATCGCGACGACTTTGTGAAGCAGCTCCAGGAACGACAATTCTCAAAACCTCATCTTTATTTTCATCATTAAAATATTGATTGAAAAATAAACCCAAATATCGAAATCTCTCATTAGAAAATGTTTTATCCAAAACCAAAAGACTTTGATCTTTCCGGTACAAAGCTGGTGCAGATAACAGACTTTCTTTGATGAGAAGTTTTAACCGATAACGAAGATCCTTCAGAAAAACAGATTTTAACAATTGAGCTATCGAAGCTTTAGTAAAATTAAGATTGTGACAAATAATCGCTGAATTATACTTCGACCGAATCGCTAAAAATGTATTAAAATAACGGTGCGCCGTCCCAATAATCACCAAATCATAATTTTGTTTTGATAATTGATTCAAAATAATACTCGGTTCCGAAAGTTTAACATGATTCGCTTTAACATCAAACATTTTGTAAACTCTCTCCGACAAATAAAAATCAACTTCAAAAATTTCGGAATCTTTAAAAAGTTGGTAAAAATTCTTTGCAATTTCGGCGTGCGTATCAAGCTCAATATAAGCGATTTTTTTCATCTTACTTTGATTTTAGATACTTTTTAAACATCGATTGCCAGCGAAGTTGACGAATATAAAAGATTTCGTCGTTTGTCAAAACACGCTCTTGATTTTGTTTAAAATAAGATTTAATTGTAATAAAAAATTCAGAAAAAGACTTGGATTTCATCGCGGATTTTGCGGATGAAATCATCGCCAAAGGAATATCTAAACCGATATTGTAAAAATATTCGCCAAGTTTTTCAGCTTTTTGTTTTTTATATTTATAAGCAGTTGGACGTAGATGCTTCACCCATAAGTCTTTGATTGTTGCAACCTCCCAACCTGCCTTTTGTGCCAACATTACATCAATATTATCCCAACCCAAAATAGCGCGAAGTCCCTTCATTGCTTCAAAACATTCTTTTCGATAGGCTTTAATTGGGCCGCGAACATGATCTTTTGACGACAAATTTTCAAAAACCCAATCGCCTTTTTCGTTTTGAATGTAAACCAAACCGCTTAACATTCCCAATTTGGGATTTTGTTCGAAACCTTGACTTATTTTTGACAGATAATCTTGTGGAAAAATAATATCTGCATCGTACTTACAAATAATATCAACATCGGACAAATCTTCATATTGAAGACCTTTTTCAAAAGTTTGAACCACTTTTGCGCCAGGGTGATGCTCGGATTTGGGAAGATTTTTAATCCAAAAATTAGAGTGTTTTAGTAAAAACTTTTCAACCAATTCTTGCGTTGAATCTGCCGAACCATCATTAACCACAACACAACGAAAATCCTGAAAACTTTGCTGAGCCAAAGACTCCAAACACTGCAAGATACAAGCTTCCTCGTTGTGTGCGGGAATTATGATAAGAAATTTCAAAATTTATTTTATTAAAATGAATTCTGTTTAACCGAAATTTTAAACAATGATTCTGGCGTTTTTGGACTTTCAAAAGTTTTGGTTTTAAAATTTCCTTTTACAAAAACTGCGCACATTGTATTTTCGACATGATATAGATGTTGATGACACTCTGCGGGTAAGGCGTCCAAAATAGCTTTAAAAACCTCATATCTAACTTTCTCAGGATTGTAAGCGTAATCGTGCCAAACAACAACGGTATTCTCGTGCATTAGATTCTCAAACACCTTTTCTGTATCGTGTTTTACCATGTCGTACGAATGATCGCCATCGATAAAAATAAGGTCAAATTTTTGATCCAAAGATTTAAAATCAAAAGTCTTGGTATTTGATTCTAGATGCTTAATGTTTGGGTTCTTTTTCGACAAAACACCATGCAATTCTGCATACTTGGGATTCCAAACTAAATCCATCATTTCCTTTTTAGAAAGGTTTAGCGTATAGCAATTGTGTATATTCTTGGCAACATTCCAAACACTTTCGCCACGCCAAGTTCCGATCTCAAAATAGTTTTTCTTATTTTGAGACAAAGACTTTAGAAGTGCAATGTCTGTTGGTAAAGAACCTCCATCTAGCACAAACAAATCAACATCCGCATCCAAAGGAGCACCTAACAACTCGTCAAAAGATAATTGTGGTAAGGTCTTTAGATTAGGATATTTTTGAAAATGCTCTTGTTCGCGAACAGAGTTTTCATCTAGTACAAGATTGAGTAAACTTGGTTCACTAATAATATTTTGGGTAGCTTTTACTAACTTTTTTAGTTTAGACATTATAATAAATTATGAGGCGACAACATATTGGCAGGATCAAGAATAGCATCTAGTTTTTCTTGTGTTAAAATCTGATATTCTAACACCAAATCGTAAACACTTTTACCAGTTTCTAAAGCTTCTTGCGCAATTTTAGTTGAATTTTTGTAGCCAATATACGGATTTAAAGCGGTAACAATACCAATACTGTTTTTAACCATATTAAGACAAACTTCTTTATTTGCAGTAATACCAACAATACATTTCTCACGAAGTGTATCTAAAGCGTTGCACATAAAGTTATTACTTTCCATAATCGCATGGCAAAGCACAGGCTCCATCACGTTAAGTTGCAACTGTCCGGCTTCTGCGGCAAATGTTACTGTTAAATCGTTACCAATAACTTTATAACATACTTGGTTAACAACCTCCGGAATAACTGGGTTAACCTTCCCTGGCATAATTGAAGATCCGGGTTGCATTGGTGGTAAATTAATCTCAAAAAATCCTGCTCGTGGTCCAGAAGCTAGCAAACGTATATCGTTACAAATTTTTGACATCTTAACTGCTAGACGCTTCATCGCCGAAGAATAAATAACGTAAGACCCAGTATCAGGCGTAGCTTCCACCAAGTTAGGCGCAGTTACCATCGGCATCCCTGTAATCTCGGCTAAGTTAAGAGCACAACGTTTTGCATACATTGGTGGCGCATTAAGGCCTGTACCAATCGCTGTTGCACCCATATTAATTTCAACAAAGAGAAGTGCATTATTATTTAGTTTAGAAATATCTTCCTCAAGATTAGCTGCATAAGCTTCAAACTCCTGTCCCAAAGTCATCGGAACAGCATCTTGAAGTTGCGTTCTTCCCATTTTGATAACATCGTTAAACGCTACACCTTTTGCACGGAATGCATCAATGGTTTTGATTAATTTTTCAACTAAAATAGCATTCATATTATACAAAGCTATCTTAATAGCGGTAGGATAAGCGTCGTTAGTAGATTGCGACAAATTGATATGATCATTTGGCGAACAGAATTGATAATCGCCACGCTCTTTCCCCATCATTTCTAAAACACGGTTAGCGATAACTTCGTTAGCATTCATGTTAACAGATGTACCTGCGCCACCTTGGATCATGTCGATTGGGAATTGATCATCAAATTTACCTTCAACAACCTCATCACAAGCTTTAACAATATATTGATAAAGTTCTTCATCAAGCAAACCTAGCTCATAATTAGTCCTAGCAGCACCTTTTTTAACATATCCTAAAGCTTTAATAAACTCAGGAAATTGCGACAAGGTCTGTCCAGAAATTTTGAAATTGTTAATAGCTCTTTGGGTCTGCACACCATAATAAGCCTGCGCTGGGACTTGTAATTCTCCTAATAAATCACTTTCTATTCTATAGTCTGTCATACGATCAAATTAATGTGGAAAGTTAAAATATTTTTGAAGAAAGGGAAAATTTTAAACTTTCTTTTTACAGATTTTTTTTGAACGAAATTTTAAAGAAAAATGAACAAAAATTAATTCCACCAAAAAGACAATAAAAAAGCCACTTCAACTACGAAGTGGCTTTTCCGTCGGGGCGGCAGGATTCGAACCTGCGACCTCCTGGTCCCAAACCAGGCGCGATGACCGGACTACGCTACGCCCCGAGGTCAACGAAACTTTAATAAAAAAACTCACAAACAAGTTGTGAGTTTTTTGTGAGCGCGACAGGATTCGAACCTGTGACCGTCTGCTTAGAAGGCAGATGCTCTATCCAGCTGAGCTACGCACCCTTCGAGAGATTACTCTCATTATTTTTAAAAAGTCGGGGCGGCAGGATTCGAACCTGCGACCTCCTGGTCCCAAACCAGGCGCGATGACCGGACTACGCTACGCCCCGAAATATAATATAAGTGCGGAGGGTGTGGGATTCGAACCCACGCGACCCTTTCGGGTCGACAGTTTAGCAAACTGCTCCGTTAACCACTCCGGCAACCCTCCTTACTTTTATTTAATTTTAATGATCGTTTAACTGCTGAATTGCGAGTGCAAATATAGAACACTTTTTAATATCTACCAAATTATTTTTGTAATTTTTTTTCATATTTTTGACCAAGTAAAACACAATAAAAGCCCCGTGTATGCGTAATTCATTATATGTCATAGGATTAGGAATCACTTTAGTTTCTTGTGGTTCTCAAAATAATTCTAAAAAAGTTGCAGCAACGCCAAAGCCAGTTGCTAAAACTCAACCAACAACTCCAACTACACCAGTTGTAAAGCCACCTGTTAAACAAGAAGAAGCCGACTTCTACAAAGTGAACATTGCTGACATTACAAAGAATGACAATACCATTAGTTATGGATCAATTGTTGCTGCAAAACCTAATAATTATAAAGTTGTAAAGACATATTTTCCTGCAGTTGCACAAAATTTTCGTCAACGATATGTCATTTTACACTACACTGCTTTGGACAATGATAAGTCTGTATCTGTACTGACGCAACAATCTGTAAGTGCACATTATCTTGTAAACTCTTACGATGATAACGAAATTTATCTTTTAGTTGATGAAAATAAACGTGCTTATCACGCTGGTGTTAGCAATTGGAGAAATGATCAAAATCTTAACGACACCTCAATTGGTATTGAAATCGTAAATGGAGGCTGGGCAACGGATGCAACAGGAACAAAAAGTTTCCCTGGTTTTCCGGAAGAGCAAGTAAAAAAAGTTGCTAGCCTTGTTAAAGATATTGCAACACGTTACAACATCCCTCCTACTAACATCCTTGCACACTCCGACATTGCGCCAACTAGAAAACAAGATCCAGGACCTATGTTCCCTTGGAAAAAGTTGTATGATGAATACCAAGTTGGTATGTGGTATGATGATGCAACAAAAGCTACATTTTTGTCAACGATTACAGAAGAAGATTTTTTAGCACAATATAGCACACCGCAATTTATTTATAAAATACAAACAGCGTTAAATAAGTTCGGATACAAACTTGACAATACAACTGCTTGGGACAAGCAAACAAAGCAAACGATAGAAGCTTTTCAGTATCATTTTCGACCTGAAAAATCAGACGGAGTCTTAGACATGGAGACTTGGGCTATCTTACAAGCTTTAATGCAAAAATACCCTTCTAAATAAGTTTTAAAAGATAGCGTTTCGTTTCGAAATTTTGTTATTTTGTTATTTTTAAATAAAATAAGTCCAAATCAGGTTTGGGCTACGGATATTACGTATGTCCCGGTTCGGGGAGGCTACCTGTACCTGTGCGCCGTGATCGATCTTTACAGCAGATTCGTACTGTCCTGGAGTTTGAGTAACACGATGACTTCGGAATGGTGCAGGGACCCGCTGAACGAGGCCATAGAAAAGTATGGAAAACCCGAAATCATCAACACCGATCAAGGTGCGCAGTTCACCTCGGAGTTGTATACCACCTATGTGGAAAAATTGAAAACGGTGCACCTAAGCATGGACGGAAAGGACGCGCGCTGGACAATATCTTCATCGAAAGGCTTTTGCGCAGTGTGAAATACGAAAACATCTATCTTTACGCCTACAGCGATGGCCGAGAATGCTACCGGGGACTGGCAAGATACTTCAGCTATTACAACCATAACAGGCGGCATCAAAGTTTAGAATATAGATTCCCGGCAGAAGTTAATCTCAAAGAAAACGGCTCAACACCTCAAGAAATATAAAGTTTTCATTTCTTTATAGTTTGTTTGTTCGTCCGGGAAGCAATTTCCGGACGTTTTTTTGACAAATGTCAAAAGATATAAAAACCTGCGGTCGTACCTTTGAGTCATCATTAATCAAAAAAAAATTAATTATGAACACAACCGAAAATCACAGAAAAGTAAATCATCAACCTGATGCAAGCCAAACGCGGCTACAGAATTTACCCACCAACACAATGCCTTTTCCCGATCAGATTGGAAATTACCAAAGAAATATCGGACTTCCGGATGGCAAATTTAAGGACAGCAAAGTTTACATTGTCGGCAGCGGAATCGCCGGACTTTCTTCTGCCTATTATTTCATTCGCGACGGGCAAATTCCTGCCGAAAATATTACTTTTTTAGAGCAGCTCAATATTGAAGGCGGTTCTTTGGACGGCTCGGGAAATGCGGAAACAGGATACATTATTCGCGGTGGACGTGAAATGGATTTTACCTACGAAAATTTCTGGGATATGTTTCAGGACATTCCCGCTTTGGAACTTCCGAAACCGTATTCCGTGCTCGATGAATACCGTATTGTAAACGACAACGACCGCAACCATTCCAAAGCAAGGCTCATTCACAACAAAGGCGAAATAAAAGATTTCAGCAAATTCGGGCTCAATAAAAAAGATCAGTTGGCGGTGATGAAACTTTTGCTCGCGAAAAAAGAAGATTTGGACGATTTAACGATTGAAGATTGGTTTTCCGAAACCTTTTTGGAAAGTAATTTCTGGTGGTTTTGGCGCACTATGTTTGCTTTTGAAAACTGGCAAAGTTTACTGGAACTGAAACTCTATTTTCACCGTTTCCTTCACGCTATCGATGGTTTGAATGACCTTTCGTCGCTGGTTTTCCCAAAATACAACCAGTATGACACATTCGTAGTGCCTTTACGAAAACATTTACAGGAACTTGGGGTTAAAATTCAGTTTGGAACCGTGGTGAAAGATTTGGATATTGAAATAAATGCTGACAAAAAAATCGTCAGAAACATTATCACGGAACAGAACGGTTCTGAAGTAAAAATTGCCGTACGCGAAAATGATTTTGTGATCGTCACTACTGGATCTATGACGGAAGATACACGCTACGGCGACAATGTTACGGCGCCATTGGTAGATTTTACCAAAGAAAATTCCGGCAAATCAAAAGGATGGACTGTTTGGAATAATCTGGCAAAAAAATCTAAAGTGTTTGGCAAACCTGAAAAATTCAATTCGGATGTTTCCAAATCGGCGTGGATGTCGGCAACGCTCACCTGCAAACCGTCTGCTTTTGTAGAAAAACTGAAAGAGTATTCGGTGAACGACCCGTATTCCGGCAAAACCGTTACAGGCGGTATTATTTCGATTACCGACAGCAATTGGGTGATGAGTTTTACCTGCAACAGACAGCCCCATTTCCCGAATCAGCCGGATGATGTTTTGGTAATCTGGGTGTATGCTTTACTGATGGACGAAAAGGGAAATTACGTTCAGAAAACAATGCCGGAATGCACCGGTAACGAGATTTTGGCAGAGTTGGCCTATCATTTAGGTATTGAAAATCAACTGGACAATATCATACAGAATACGATTGTGAAAACCTCTTATATGCCGTATATCACCTCGATGTTTTTACCGCGTGCCAAAGGTGACCGTCCACAGGTGGTTCCCGATGGTTGCGTGAATCTCGGACTGGTCGGACAGTTTGTGGAAACCAATAACGATGTGGTTTTTACAATGGAAAGTTCGGTGAGAACGGCGAGAATTGCGGTTTATGAACTTCTTGACAGCAATAAACAGGTCCCTGATATCAATCCGTTGCAATACGACATCCGTCATTTGTTGAAAGCTGCCAACACTTTGAACGACGGCAAAGGTTTTCCGGGAAGCGGAATTCTGAACAAAGTTTTGAAGAATACCTATTTTGAGCATATTCTGCCGGAAATTTCGCACGACGAACACGATGGTTTTTTCGCGCAGCAATGGGACAAACTGAAAGGTCTCTTTGAGCATAAGCAAGAAGGGGAGTAATTATTTAACCTGAAAAACCTGAGAGGTCTTAAATACCTGTAAGGTTTTCTAAAATTTAAAAAAAATGACAACAATAAAAAAAATCACCGTAGCCGGAAGCGGCGTTTTGGGTTCGCAGATTGCTTTTCAATCCGCACTGCACGGCTATGACGTGACCATTTACGACATCAACGCTGAGGCAATTGAAAAATCCAAAAAACTGATTGATACTTTTCTGCCCCGATACAAATCGGACCTTCAGATTTCATCTGAAAAACTGGAAGAAGCCTATCAAAAATTGCAGTTTTCCATCAGCCTTCAGGAAGCGGTTTCCCAAGCGGATCTTCTGATTGAAGCCATTCCGGAAAGTATCGGGATTAAAAAGGAATTTTACCGAAATTTATCCAAAATAGCTCCCGAAAAAACCATTTTTGCCACCAATACTTCCACACTCTTGCCGAGTTTATTGATGGATGAAACCGGAAGGCCGGAAAAATTTCTCGCTTTGCATTTCGCCAACGAAATCTGGAAACACAACACGGCGGAAATTATGGGCACTGAAAAGACCAATCCGGAAGTATTTGCAACACTCGTGGAATTCGCCAAATCAATCGGAATGATTGCGCTGCCACTGAAAAAAGAACAGCCGGGCTACATTCTCAATACGCTTTTGGTGCCGCTGTTGAGTTCAGGAATCACTTTATATGCGAAAGGCGTTGCGGACATTGAAACCATCGACAAAACCTGGATGCTCGGAACCGGTTCGCCAATAGGACCGTTCGGTATTTTGGATGTGGTTGGTTTGGGAACCGTATACCACATTTTTAAAACCGAAGCGGAACGCTCAGGAAATGAGGAAAAAATGAAATTTGTTAACGTGCTGAAAAATCAGTTTATAGATGCCGGAAAACTCGGCGTTTCAAGCGGCGAAGGCTTTTATAAATATCCCAACCCGACTTTTCAGGGTAAAGACTTTTTGAAATAGAAGTTTTCATTATTATAGAAAGAGCGTCCGGAAATTTCCGGGCGTTTTTTTGATTAATGTCAAAGCCAAATTTAAAAAGAAGCCGGAACTTTGCGATAACTAACAACTGGACAATGAAAAAGAACTTTTTACTGCTGCTGATTTTCCTTTCGGGGTTGTTCTTCTCGCAGGAATATTTTCCGGATATTTTGGGAAACGGTTTCGAGCAGAAAACATTGGATTTTCCGAACGATTATGAAGGGACAGTTACCGCAACTATCATCCGGAAGAAGGCGGCAAGTGCTACCCATAAAGCAGTGTTGTATATTCACGGGTTTAACGATTATTTCTTTCAGGCGGAAATGGCTGAAAAATTCAATGAAAAAGGGTTTGACTTTTATGCTTTGGATTTAAGAAAATATGGGCGTTCATATTTGCCGCATCAAACTTTTAATAATGTCAGAAACCTGGACGAATACAATGCCGAAATCGATGAAGCCTTAAAAGTCATTACTGCCGAAAATCATAACAAAATTCTGCTGGCAGGACATTCAACCGGCGGGCTGATTACGACAAGATATCTAAAAGATCACACTGAAAATCCGAACATTGCCGGACTTTGGGTGAACAGTCCGTTTTATGATTTCAATATGGGATTTCTAGCGCAAAAAATTGGGGTTCCCATCGTCAGTGGTTTGGGAAAACACCATCCTGACACGAAAATTGGCGGTGGATTTTCTCCTTTTTACGGCGAAAGTCTGCATAAAGATTTCAAAGGCGAATGGAATTATGATTTAAAACTGAAACCCAATGCGAATTGGAAAGTGAATTTCGGATTTATCCGTGCTATTCATAGGGGACAGAAAGACATCCGCAACGCAGAACTCAAGGTGCCGGTATTGGTGATGCATTCTGAAAAATCGGGCTATCCAAAAGTCTGGAATGAGGAAGTGACTTCCAGCGATATCATCCTGAACGTGAAGGATATTCATAAAAATGCTGAAAATTTTAAGGGGAATGTCACTATAATTCCTATAAAGGGCGGCATTCACGATTTAGTGCTTTCCAAAAAACCGGTGCGCGAAAAAGTATATGACGAACTTTTCAGTTGGCTGCAGAAAATTAATTTTTAATAGTTTATTTTTAATGTTTAGTTTATGAATAATGCCTCATTTCTGGGGCATTATTTTTATTTTTGTACAAATTGAATCCTGATGACTTTTCCCGAAATCCTTGCCACATATATTACGATCGACGATGATATCCGCAGTTTTCTGAACATGCAAACCGAAAATATTTCTGTGAAAAAGGGAACCATCATCAGCGATCAAAACACGCTAAACCGCAAGGTGTATTTTGTAGAAAAAGGGCTTCTGCGCTCGTTTTATTTTGAAAAAGGAAAAGATATCACCACCAATTTTTACCCCGAAAACAGCATCCTCGCCAATATAGACACCATTTTTGAGAAAATTCCGGCGCGGCATTCCATTGAAGCTTTGGAAGACAGTGAGATTGTCTTTTTCCGTTACTCGAAAATGGAAGAACTCTGCGAGACTTCGCTTACCATCGCCAACTTCAGCCGCCGTGCGTTGGGACTTTTGATGTCGAATATGGAAAGGCGCATCAATTCTTTGCAGTATATGACGGCAAAGGAAAAATATATTCAGCTTTTAGAACAAAATTCTGATATACTTTTGCGTGCGCCGCTTGGGATGATAGCTTCTTATCTTGGCATTTCTCAGGAAACACTTAGCAGGATAAGAAGTGAGATTTAGAAAATATATAAAACTACAGACAGAGATTCTGCTTGAGTGGCGGTGCGAAAAATAATTGTGCATTTTATAAAGATTTTATTCTTGCGTCTAAAGAATGCGAAGTTCCTTAAAAAATGTATATTTACATTGCAGTCAATGAAACAATCGAGGCTTAGCGGCTGTTGTCTGTATTGAGCGCTTTGCAGTTAAGTGCTTTTCGAAACAGGTTTGCAAACATCATAGCCTTAAAACGGTTAATTTTATTAGATAAATTTTTCAAACTCAACACGTATCAATAAATTTAAAACTAGAATATATGAGTAGGGGATTTGTGAAAGAAGGTGATCAGGAAGATATTCCGATGATTCCGCCGCGTGCCGATTTACCGCCCTGTACGGTAAACTTTGTTACCGAGTTCGGATACGCTCAGTTACTCGCCGAACGTGATCAAATGATTCACGAGCGCGACAATACCTTGATTTCGGATGAAAATGAAAATCGCATTACCGTAAATTTAATCAATGCGAAACTGCAGTTGTTACTCGATCGAATTTCGTCTGCGAAAATTGTTAACCTTACCAAACAACCAAAAAATATAGTGAAGTTCGGTGCTGAAGTGTACTTTAAAGTTGATTCCGATCCCAAAATCCAGCATTATCAGATCGTCGGCGTCGATGAGGCAAATGTTGCAGAAGGAAAAATAGCGTTTACCTCTCCGATTGCGAAAATCTTTATGGATAGAAAGGTCGGCGACCGCGTGACATTGAAATTGGGAAAAGCGGAAAAGCAATTTGAAATTCAGTCGATAAAATACTGAGGGATTTGTAAAGTTTATTGAAAACGGATGAAACCCACTCAAAAAAAGAGACTTTTCTATAAGTTTCTTGAATATCTTTAAAATTTTCCGTCGATAATAAACTGAAACTCAAGAAAAGCCACCGGAGCTTCCGTTCAACGGGCTTTCATCTTCTGTCCTGCGGACAAGACGACCCGAACGAAGTGAACAGAGCGAAGCTAAAGCTTAGTTATTACACATAATTGGATTTGCATTTCCTTTTTTGAAATAATCTTCAACGGATTTGTATTTATATTTGGCTCGAATTGTTTCAGATGCAATGTTTCCAATAAATTCAACTCTATCATCAATAGTTTTAATTTTACCACGAACAGTCATAGACTCGCCTGCTTTAAGCCAAGTTTTTATTTCATATACTTCTTGAATAATTCCGTTGTAAATAGCAAATGCATATTTTGCATTCTTTGCTCGTTTAGAACTTATTTTCCAATATCCTCTTGTAAAGTCATACAATTCCATCTCGGTCGTTGAATATCTAAAATGTTGATTAATTCTAATTAGCAATGAAGGTTCATCTATTGGAATTTTTTGTTTTGAGTATACTGAAATAATTTGTTTTACCGTCATTCTTCCAAATTCAGCACTTTTAAATACAACTTGTTTATTTGTTAAGTTTTTAATTCCGAGTAAATCTATAATTGCTGATTCAATTCTTAAAACAGAATCATTTTAGAATCCATGAATTAATATTTCAATTTTCGGTTGTAACCCTTTTTCAAGCAATTCATTTAGGTAAGTAACTTTTTCGCATTCTTTTTTGTCTTTTAAATGGTCGAAAACTCTATTCCCTTTTCCTTTTCCTACATAAAACATTTTTTCAGTAATTGGATCCGAATAAATGTAAACATAATTTTTTAAGTTTTCAATTACATTTTTTGGAAATTGGTTCATAGACGCTGTTTTGATAGGTGGTCTCAAATTGCCGATAACGGTTCGGAGCTTGGCGCAGTGGCGGTATTTTAGCACTACCGTTGATACGAAGCCGAAAGTTCAAATTTAGCAAAAAAGTTGATACGAAGCACTTCATCCGCCATTATGCCAAGCCCTTGTTAGCGGATCGCCCATATTTTGACAATGGTATTTGTATATTCTAAAGTCCAATTACCAACTATTTTGAATTTTAATTTGTGTGTAAGTAAGTACAAATTTCAAGTGTTCCATTAAGATAAATGAAAAAAGTTGAAACCAACTAAAACACCAAATGCGTAAATAAATCCCGATGTGCATTCAAATACTGAAAATTGATTTTCTTATTTTGCAAACGCTGTTCGATTAAGTCCAAATCCCTTTTGCATTTCAACTCAATTCCAACCACTGCCGGACCTTCTTCACGGTTATTCTTCTTGGTAAATTGGAAATAAGTGATGTCATCATCTTTGCCCAAAACATCATTGACAAACTCTTTCAATGCACCCGGACGTTGTGAAAAATTGACCAAGAAATAATGTTTCAATCCTTCATACAATAAGGAGCGTTCCTTGATTTCCTCCGTGCGGGTAATGTCGTTGTTGCTGCCGCTTACGATGCAAACAACCGACTTTCCGACGATTTTATCTTTCATCAAATCCAACGCAGCGATGCTCAATGCACCTGCCGGTTCTACCACGATGGCTTCTTCATTATACAACTGCAAAATGGTGGTACAAACTTTCCCTTCGGGAACGACAAGGATATCATCTAAAAAATCTTTGCAGATTTCAAACGTTTTGTCGCCAACACGTTTTACCGCAGCACCGTCCACAAATTTGTCGATGTGTTCCAAGGTGGTATTCTCACCATTTTTTATAGATGTTTTCATCGAAGCCGCACCTTCGGGTTCTACACCAATTAATTTGGTATGCGGACTCAACTGTTTGAAAACCAAAGCTACACCCGAAGCCAATCCGCCGCCACCGACTGGGAAAAACAGATAATCAATTGCTTGTTGGGTTTGTTGCAATACTTCTAATCCAACCGTTCCTTGTCCGGCAATGACTTTTTCATCATCAAAAGGATGAATAAAGGTTGCGTTATGTTCAGCGCAAAAAAGTTGCGATTCGGCAAAAGCATCGTCAAACGTATCGCCTTTCAGCAAAACTTCTACCCATTCTTTGCCAAACAATTTCACTTGTTTTATTTTTTGTGCAGGTGTCGTAAGTGGCATAAAAATCGTTGCTTTCAGTTGGAGTTTTTTACAGGCATACGCTACACCTTGTGCATGATTTCCTGCACTTGCACACACGATACCGTTAGAAGTTTCTATATTTGAGAGCGAAATTATTTTGTGATATGCTCCACGCAGTTTGTAGGAACGTACAGGCTGCAAATCTTCTCGTTTTAAAAAAACCTGAGCAGTGAAATGCTCGCTCAGATTTTCGTTTTTCATTAAAGGTGTTTCCGCAGCAACACCTTTTAAATTCAAGGAAGCTTCTTGTATTTGCTTTAAATTTATCATTATTTTGAAGGTCTTAATTTTCGTACTTGCGCACCGGTTGCCCAAAGTTCACTTTCTTGGATTTCCTTTAATTTATCGGTTAATTTTTCTCTATAATCGGGTTTAGAATTAGCTGTGATGACCACTTCGGCTTCTTTGCCCGAAACCACATTATCGTACAATTCATTGAAAACAGGTTCTGTTGCTTCTCTAAATCTTCCTTTCCAATCCAACGCACCTCTCTGTGCGGTAGTGGAACAGTTGGCAAACATCCAATCCATACCGTTTTCAGCTACCAAAGGCATTAAACTTTGAGTGAGTTCTTCCACCGTTTCGTTGAATGCTTCACTGGGTGAATGCCCTCGCTGACGAAGAACGTTGTACTGTGCTTCAAAAACGCCTGCGATAGCACCCATCAAAACACCTCTTTCGCCTGTTAAATCGCTATATACTTCCTTTTGAAAAGAAGTTTCAAACAAATAGCCCGAACCAATTCCGATGCCCAATGCCAATACTTTTTCCAATGCTTTTCCGCTCGCATCTTGCTCTACCGCATAGCTGGAATTAAGTCCGCTGCCTTCTTTAAAAAGTGTTCGCAACGATGTGCCAGAACCTTTGGGTGCAACCAACACCACATCAACATCTTTGGGTGGAACAATGCCTGTTTTTTCGTGAAAAGTAACGCCAAAACCGTGAGAGAAATACAAAGTTTTTCCTTTGGTCAAATGCTTTTCTACCGTTGGCCAAGCCTGTATTTGTCCGGCATCAGAAAGTAAATTCATCATTACCGTGCCTTTTTCGCAGGCTTCTTCTAAATCAAACAATGTTTTTCCTTCTTCCCAACCATCGTTCAATGCTTTTTGCCAAGTAGCACTTCCTTTTCTCTGACCCACGATTACGTTGAAGCCATTGTCTTTTAAATTTAATGCTTGTCCCGGACCTTGAACGCCATAACCCAAAACCGCAAGTGTTTCATTTTTTAATACTTCTTTTGCTTTATTTAAGTCGAATTCTTCGCGGGTAACCACATTTTCTACTACGCCGCCGAAATTTAATTTTGCCATCTTTTTTTACTTTTTATAGTTGTTTGTTTAATTCTAATTCTTTTAAATAGGTACTCAATTCTTTCATCGGTTTGGTTACTGCCACTCTTCCCGAACGGGCAAATTCCAACACACCGAAAGGTTTTAATTTGTCGAACAATGCTTGTGTTTCTGATTTGTGTCCGGTCTTTTCGATGACGATAAATTGCGGATCTACCGAAAGCACTTTTGCATAATTTTCCCGAATGACCTGCTCCACATCGGCATTGGAAAGATTGCTTGTTCTGATTTTGTACAAGGCAATTTCCTGATGAACAACGTCCTTGTCTTCGTGTACGAATGCTTTCAGTACATCGATTAATTTTTCGATTTGTCCCACAACCTTGTCTATTTGTTCTTTGGTCGTTCGCAAAACAATGGTGTAGCGATGCACGTTTTTCACTTCTGTTTCCGATGCTGTGATGCTGTCGATATTCAAATGCCTTTTCGTAAAAATGATAGTGATGCGGTTGAGCATTCCGATTGTGTTTTCGGTGAATATGGATACTGTAAATGTTTTTTCTAAATTTTCCATTTTTTCTATTTTTATAATTATTGTAAACGGACTTCTGAAACCGAAGCACCTGTGGGCACCATCGGGAAAACATTGTCTTCTTTGGCAACTTTCACTTCCAAGAGATAAGCAGAATCACTATTCAACAGTTCTTCCAATGCTGATTTTAAATCTGTTTTCTGCGAAACTTCCTGACCTTTTATTCCGTAAGAATTGGCAAGTGCTACAAAATCCGGGCTTTGTATTTCGGTAAAAGAATAGCGTTTTTCAAAGAATAGTTGTTGCCATTGACGCACCATTCCCAAAAATCCATTGTTCAAGATGATGATTTTTACACCGATATTATTTTGCATAATCGTTCCCAACTCCTGCAACGTCATTTGAAAACCGCCATCGCCAATCACCGCTACCACTTGCTTTTTTGGGTTCGCCATTTTTGCACCCATTGCTGCTGGTAAAGCAAATCCCATAGTTCCTAAACCACCCGAAGTAACATTGCTTTTGGTTTGATTGTATTCGTAATATTGTGCAGCCATCATTTGATGCTGTCCGACATCCGTTACTACAATCGCTTCACCTTTGGTCAAATCAGAAAGTAAACTCAGCACTTCGTGCATTGTCATTTTCTCGGAAAATTCTTGTGCTCTGTTTTCTTTTAACACCTGATTTTCTTTCGCTTTCGCTTCTTTAAATTCATTCAGCCAAGTGTCATATTTTTTTGCTTCAACCAATGTTGTCAAGGCTTCCAAGGCTTCTTTAGCATCTGCCCAAACCGGCACATCGGCTTTGATGATTTTATTGATTTCCGCAGCATCTAATTCTACGTGGATAATTTTTGCTTGTCGGGCATATTTTGAAACATCGCCTGTTACACGGTCGTCAAAACGCATTCCTACGGTCATCAGCACATCACATTCGTTGGTTTTTACATTGGGTGCATAATTTCCGTGCATACCAACCATTCCTACAAACTGATGATGATTTCCGGGAAAAACGCCTAATCCCAAAAGCGTAGATGCTACTGGAACTCCTGTTTTTTTAGCAAATTTCAAAAGCTCTTTTTCTGCTCCGGAAAGCATCACACCTTGACCCACAATCAACATTGGTTTTTTTGCCTTGTTCAACAATTCTGCCGCTGCTTTTACTTGTTCCAAATTGAGTTGTGGTTTTGGCTGATAACTTCGTATTGCTTTACATTTTTCGTAATTAAAATCCACCAACTCAAATTGTGCATCTTTGGTAATGTCCACCACCACAGGTCCGGGGCGACCCGATTGTGCAATGAAAAACGCTTTTGCCAAGGTTTCTGCGATATTTTCTGCTTTCGTAACCTGACAATTCCATTTCGTAACCGGCATAGAAATTCCGATGACATCAGTTTCCTGAAAAGCATCTGTTCCCAACAATGGCGATGCAACCTGACCTGTGATGCACACCAAAGGCGTGGAATCTATCATCGCATCTGCCAAACCGGTGATGAGATTAGTTGCTCCCGGCCCCGAAGTTGCAAAAACAACTCCCACTTTTTTTGAAGTACGAGCAAAACCTTGTGCAGCGTGGATTGCACCTTGTTCGTGGCGAGTTAATATATGATTGACTTTATCCAAATAATCATACAAAGCATCATAAATTGGCATAATCGCTCCACCCGGATAGCCGAAAATAGTTTCGACTTTTTCCTGCAATAAACATTGGATAACTGCCTCTGAACCTGTCATAGTGCGTGTTTCCGGCATTTTTGTTTTTAATTCTTCTTTTACTAATGTTGTTGTCATACTAATTTATTTATCGGTTACACAACCTGTTGATGCACTGGACACACTTTTGGCATATTTGTACAATACACCTCGTTGCACTTTTAGTGGTGGTTGTTTCCACTGTTGTTGGCGTTTTTCTAATTCTTCGTTACTCACTTTCATATTGATACTGTTGTTTTTCACGTCAATCGTGATAACATCTCCATTTTGAACCAAGGCGATATTTCCACCCGATTGCGCTTCAGGACAGATGTGTCCAACCACGAAACCGTGGGTTCCGCCTGAAAATCTTCCATCGGTAATTAAAGCGACATCATTTCCCAAACCTGCACCCATAATTTCGGAAGTTGGTTTCAGCATTTCGGGCATTCCCGGACCACCTTTCGGACCACAATAACGGATAACAACCACATCGCCTTTTTTCACTTCACCCGATTCGATGGCGTGATTAACGGACTGCTCATCGTCAAAAACTTTTGCTGAACCTTCAAAGAAATCACCTTCCTTTCCGCTGATTTTGGCTACACTTCCTTCGGTGGCGAGATTTCCGTATAAGATTTGTAAATGTCCGTTTTTCTTGATTGGATTTTCCAAAGGAAGAAATACTTTTTGTCCTTCTGTTAAACTGGGAACATCTTGCAGATTTTCAGCAACTGTTTTTCCAGTAACGGTCAAACAATCACCGTGAAGCAGCTCTTTTTCCAACAGGTATTTCATCACAGCAGGAGTTCCACCTACCTTGTGTAAATCTTCCATCAGGTATTTTCCGCTCGGTTTTAAATCAGCCAAAACAGGCAGTTTATCGCTCATTTTCTGAAAATCTTCTAAAGATAATTCCACATTTACCGCATCTGCCATCGCAATTAAATGCAACACCGCATTGGTTGATCCACCTAAAACTACTACCATTGTCAGTGCATTTTCAAAGGCTTTGCGTGTCATAATGTCGGTTGGTTTGATATCCTTTTCCAAAAGTGTTCGGATGGCTTTTCCTGTATCCAAACATTCTTTTTGTTTCACTTCATCAACCGCAGGATTGGACGAACTGTAAGGTAAACTCATTCCCAACGCTTCTATTGCCGAAGATAAAGTATTGGCTGTGTACATTCCGCCACAGGCACCAGCACCAGGGCAAGCGCAACGAACCACGCCATTGTAATCTTCGTCAGAGATGTTGTTGCTTATTTTTTGCCCCAATGCTTCAAAAGCAGAAACGATGTTCAGTTTTTGATTTTTGTAATTTCCTGAATGGATAGAACCTCCATAAACCATGATGGACGGACGATTTAATCTTCCCAAAGCGATGATAGAACCCGGCATATTTTTGTCGCAACCCACCACAGCCAACACCGCATCGTAATGTTGTGCCTCTACAACTGTTTCTATGGAATCAGCGATGATGTCTCGTGAAACCAAGGAATAACGCATTCCGTCTGTACCATTTGCCATACCATCACTCACGCCGATTGTATGGAAGATTAATCCCACCAAATTGGCATCAACAACGCCTTGTTTCACGGTTTTTGCCAAATCGTTGAGGTGCATATTGCAAGTGTTTCCTTCGTAACCTGTGCTGACGATACCTACTTGTGCTTTGTCCATATCTTCATCGGTCAGACCTATGCCGTACAACATCGCTTTGGAAGCTGGTTGTGTTGGATTTTGGGTAAAAGTTTGGCTGTATTTATTCAGTTTTTGCATTAGAATTCGGCTTTTAAAACGTTTAATGGTTGACGAACCGCTTTGCTGTACGCTTCTTGTAATTTTTTTCCTAACGATTTTTCCCAAGGAAGTGGAAAATGATAATCGTTCACCGATTGTATTCCGACTACTTCAGCAGCAGTACCGCAATAAAAAGCAGCATCGGCTTGTAATAAATCATCTAAAGAAAATTGACCTTGTTGCACTTTCAGATTTAATTCTTCTGCCAATTCCAAAACGGTAGCTCTTGTTATTCCAGGTAGGATATGACCCAATTGCGGTGTGAACAAAATGCCATCTTTCTCAAAAAATAGATTCGCACCCGGACCTTCGGCTAAATTTCCTTCACAATCCAAAAGCAAGGCTTCATCAAATCCGTTGTCTTTTGCT
This sequence comes from Soonwooa sp. T0.1_25, assembly GCF_057652215.1. Classification (NCBI taxonomy): domain Bacteria; kingdom Pseudomonadati; phylum Bacteroidota; class Flavobacteriia; order Flavobacteriales; family Weeksellaceae; genus Soonwooa; species Soonwooa sp. T0.1_25. The sequence continues at coordinate 41,494 of NZ_JBYFBZ010000004.1, forward strand.
TCGCGGGTTGCCAAGATAGAATTAACGTAATGACCGCAAACTTTGGCTTCTATGTGCAAGGATTTTGGGTGAGGACGACAATAAGAAGAAACGTTTAATCGAAGCAAATTATCGCCCAAATAAGCACCCCATTCCCAAGCGGCTATCATCACGGAAACGCTACTCGGAGCGGATAAACTCATATTTTGTCCGCAATAGACTAAAGGACGAACATACGCATCTTGCAGCTTGTTTTTTTCGAGCAATTCGTAGGTGAATGCCATCAATTCTTCTACTGAATATGGAACAGGGATTTTTACTAATTCGCAAGATTTTAGTAAGCGTTCGTAATGTTCTTTTGCTTTAAAAACGACTGTTCCCGATTCGGTTTTGTAAGCACGGATTCCCTCAAATGCGCCATAACCGTAGTGTAAAGTTTGACTGTAAAGGTCGGTGTTGGCGTTTGTTGCCTTGGTAAATTTGCCGTCTAAAAATAAGACTGTTTGATTGTTGAAATACATATTAATTGATTTTTAAAATTAAATTTTGGACATAAAAAAAGCCTTTCCCGAAATGAGAAAGGCTTGTTGACTTATAGACATATCAGCTTTCCTCACGGTGGCGAGTAAATAATAATGCTGATAATAATGTTGCTGTTATATAATTTCATTTTGTTTATTTCTAATTTGAATTCAAAAAAAAAAGCCCTCCAAAATTTTGGAAGGCTTACGTGTATATTTTTTTTGAATCTATACAATTATTCCTTCCCAGAATGTGAAATCACACCCGCAATAATAATAGAAGAAATAATGAATTGATTGTACATATTTTTTGTTTTCGGGTGCAAATGTAAATACAAAGTTTTTAATTATCCAAATTTTTTGATATTTTTTAATGTAAAGTTTCTATGTGCCAGAGATGTTGAGAGAAATACCTTCTTGTAAGGTGTATGCAAATTGATATGATGTGACATACAAAACGCTAAGTTTTAACAGATTTAATTTTTTTTAATTCAATATCTATTTTTATAAGTGTTTAGGATTTACACGATTAATTGGCACTTATATCTTTGAAGTGTTAATGCTGTATTTCAACAAAAAACAAATGTGCCAAATTTGGGGTGGCTAAAATTTTTTCTTGTCGGTGTTTGTCTTGAAGATATTTCTGTCATGTCTTTTTAGATTGCCCATCTATTGAATCAAATGTCGCATGTTTGGGTCATTCTTGATACGCTCCATTTCGTTTTCTACAATACTCAAAATGTCTGATTTTATTTGACGGTAATTGCTTTCAATTTCTTGTTTCATTTTAACCTCGCCGTGTTCATCCGCAAAAGATAGGATTTGTGGTATTTTCTGATAGGCTTTGGTTTTGGAAGCAACCTTTTCATTATCGACAACTATTTCAGCGTATAATATCTTTTGCTCGATACGTTCGTCAAAGTTATCAGAGACAGAACCAACAAACATACCCTGTGTAGATATTCTTGCTAAATTGACACCCTATTCCTAATTAAATTGACCACCAAAAATGAAGTCAAAAAAAGGTGTTTTGAGATGGGTTAAAAATATAAAATTTTAAATTACTCAGTGGCAGATTTTGGATCTGTTTTTTTTCTTCTTAGTGATTCTCCCTTAAGGTCTATTCTTACGGAGTTATGTACCATTCGATCAAGGATTGCATCTGCAATGGTTTGCTCACCAATAACTTCATGCCAAGCACTTACTGGAAGCTGTGATGCAATAATTGTTGATCTCTTACCATGTCTGTACTCAATGATTTCCATAAAATCTTGGCGTTTTAGATTATCTAAGGTTTGCAAGCCAAAATCGTCTAAGATGATCAAATCTTGCTTCTCAATACGGTCTATTTCTTTGAGGTAAGAACCGTCTGCTTTTTCCATTTTTAGTTTTGAGAAGAGCTTGTTAATGCTAAAGTACATGACCTTGTAACCAATTGTACAGGCTTTATAGCCTATAGCTGTTGCAATAAAGCTCTTTCCCACACCTGTACTTCCCGTTACCAAAATATTTTGTTATTGATTGATAAAATCGCAAAACGCGAGCCTTCCAATAGTGTTTTTATCAATATTTCTGGAGTTGCTTGCAGTAATTTCTTCCATAAATGCTCGGTAGCGGAACTTTGCTGTAGTAATCAGTCTTTCGACCTTACGACTTTCCCTATCGTCGTATTCGGATTCGGGGTCGATTAGATAAGCGATAAGCTCATCGTTGGTGTAACTCTGGCTGTTAACTTCCATAGCATTTGTAAAGGCTCTGTGCATACCATAAAGCTTTAAATGCTTCATTTTGTCTAAAGTGGATTGATTCACTTTTTAAAATTTAATGATTTTTGATTTTTTTATTCTTCATTCCTCTCTCTTGTCTCTACTGATATTACTTGGCACCACGGATGTTTTTATGTTTTGGAAGCTTCTTTTCCTGGAAAAACTCATCATCGTTGCTAAGGTTGTCCAAACCTCTTTCCAGGATACTTTTAATAATGGCAAGATTGTATCTTTCGTAGTCCATTGCTCTTTTGCAAGCGTTGTCAAGGCGGTGATTTCCGGTCTTTTTAGACAAGGTTAATATACCCAAACAGGTTTTATAAGATTGCTCGGGATACTGTTTCTTTTCTAATATTTTCTCAATGTATTTTTCACAAGATTCGCCAAGACTTCGTCCCCACGACAAAAACCTCGAAGGATTCCATTCTGTCATAAATTGATGTGAGGAAGGCATATGTTCTTTAACCGTGGTATAGCCATACTTCAGTAAAACCCGATGATGAAAAGCGATTCTGCGCTGCTCAAAGTAAATTTCGACAGTGTTTTTATTAAAAATAATATTCATCTTTTTACCAATATAACTGAAGGGAACACTGTAATAATGCTTGTCTTTATTGAGATAAACATGGCTCGTTTTATGAAGTGTTGCCCTGGTGATATATTTTAGCTGATACATCAATGATGGAAGTGGTGATAAAACAGGTTTTTGTACTTCCAAGAAAACATCTTCTCGGGAATACTTTTTGCGTTGTAAAGGTGCTTTGTTATGCTGTTCTAAAAGAAGAGCTATGGCTTTATTAAGCTCTTCCAAGCTAAAAAACTGCGTCTTTCGAAGGGGCGCAAATATTCTTGTATAAACGATTCTAACAGCATTTTCAACCAAGGATTTATCTTTGGAATGATAAGCTCGTGTGGGCAAAATAGTGGTGCTGTAATAGGAAGCAAAGTCGAGTAAAGAGTCTGTGATTATGGGTTCATATTTATGACTTTTCTTTACTGCTGTACGCAGATTATCCGTGACTATGGCTGCTGGAACACCACAGTAATAATGCAAGGTTTTTGTAAGATTTGACAAAAAGTCTTCCTTGGTCTGGGTGGAGGTTGCCTCGACAAAGGTCATCTCGCTTGCTCCCAGTACGCTTACAAAGACTTCTACATCTTTTATTTCCCCTGTTTCTTTATTGATGACTTGAAGCTTTTTACCCGTGTAATCAACGAACATTTTGTCTCCAGCTTTGTGATCGATGTGCATGGAGGGATTAACCCTCTTGCACCAAGTTCGGTAATTAAAGCAAAAGCGTGAATAACTATAATCTGAGGGGTGTTTGTCGATATACTCTTCCCAAAGTAGGTATCGGGTAACACCGACACGTTTTAGTTCTTTAGAAAAATATGGAAAAAAGCTTTCTAATTGTTTATGAACGTTATCTTGATCCCGTACGTCAGCTGGTGCTGCTCCGAAAAGATCATCCAGATCTTCATCGTTAAGTGCCTGTAATTCGTCAAAAGTAAACTGATGCTCGTGGTAAAGATGAATGTACTTCTTGACGTTGTTCATCGATACGCCCAGCTGTTTGCTGATCTGCAATTTGCTAACGCCAGAGGTGTAAAGTCGTAAGAATTGTCTTAAATGTAACATGCCTATTTTTTTATTAGCCATAACTCGCTTTTTTGCGAAGTTATTTCTAAGACACATTGATCGACTTTTTTAAGTGGTCAATTTCGCAGGAATGCCCTGGTCAATTTGCCCAGGAAACAACTGATCACTTTGACAGGAATGATATGGTCAGTTTTGCAGGATTCTTCACGTAATACCAATTTTCGAACAAATCGAAGCTATTGATTATGTATTTTTCTAATTATCCCGCATCTGCGTGAGGGCGAAGCGCATTGTTGGAGCTCGTGATGTGAGGCGACGGAGCGCAGCGGAGCCGACCGAGCATCACAGCGACTGCGCGTAGACCGACCGACAAAACAAAAAACGCGGACGACAATGTCGTCCGCGTTTTTTTTGTTTTGAGGGCACGCCCAAATTAAAAATATGCTATGGATTAAAACCTTCGATAATTTTTGAAAAATCTTCGATTTTTAGCGCTGCCCCACCGATAAGTCCACCGTCGATATCTGGCTGCGAGAAGATCTCTTTTGCGTTGTCCGGCTTAACAGAACCACCGTACAAAATCGAAATTTCGTCCGCAACTTCTTGACCATACTTAGCTGCAATAAGACTTCTGATGTGCGCGTGAATCTCCTGCGCTTGCTCTGGCGTCGCAGTCTCACCCGTACCGATCGCCCAAACAGGCTCGTAAGCGATAACCACTTTTTTGATTTCGTCCGCAGAAAGCGTGAAAAGAGCAACTTCAGTCTGGTTTTTTACGACTTCGAAGTGTTGACCAGCTTTACGTTGTTCCAAAGTTTCGCCGTTGCAATAGATCGGCGTAAGACCAGCATCCAACAAAGCTTTTACTTTTCTATTCGCATGACTGTCGGTCTCACCATGGTATTGACGACGCTCTGAGTGCGACACCAAACTCCCGTCAATGCCAATAGAATTGATCATCTGAACGGAAATTTCGCCTGTGTAAGCACCACTTTGATATTCTGAAACGTCTTGTGCAAAAACCTCAACTTCTCCATTTTTAAAAATATCTTTAGCCATTGTTAAATACAAAGCTGGCGGTGCGATATAGACTTCGCAATTGGTTGTATTGTTTTTTTTGTATTCTAAAAGTTGGATCATTAAAGCCTCTGCATCTGCAAAGTTTTTGTTCATTTTCCAGTTGCCTGCAACGATGTTTTTTCTCATTTTATTTTTATTAAATTTAATATTAATCCATTTTCCATATGGTCTTCATCATCGTGTAATATTGGTGTTCTACACGTGACACATCTTGATCTGCCTTGATCAATTTCTTCGCAAAAGCACGGAATTCCTCACGCTCTGCTGGTGTCGAATCGTCATAAAAACATCTCGCATGAAACTCGAAATGATCCTTCCAATCGCTTGGCTGAAGACTCGCAATAACATCCAACTCATTGTCCAGATTTAAACGAAAAGGAAATTCTTCCGCCAGATATTCTAAAATAACTTTTTCTTCTTCTGGACTAAATTTGTAATCGACAGCTGACAACAACATCAACATGTGATATCCTGCGATTGATTTATTTGATTTTTGCATTATTCTTATTTTTTATATTCTTTTAAATAATCTTTAGCTCCCAATTTTTCAACGATTTTTCCTTTTTCTAAAACCATAACAAAAGGATTACTTCTTGCAATTGTTTTAATCGCGATCTCGTCCATCATAAGATTCGGAATTTTATTGAAAAAATCTGGTTGCGTCGACACACCGTAGACTTTTACCGCACGCTCATGCATCATCATATTCTGAATCTCAGCAACCAATTGCGTTGACGCTTCTTTTGGTTTATAAACGAATACTAAAATTGCTTTTGGTTCATTAAGAATTTCGGTGGTTTTATCTTCACCAGTCGGCGTTTCTAACTTTAATTTTTTGATTTCGGAATCGTAACCTCGCTTAACAATTTCGGATGTGGTTTTACCTTCTTCAATCTGCCAAGTTTCGTCCTTCCAATAATTTTTGTTGATGTATTCGTCTTGATCAACCTTCTTCACTTCTCCCGTTTTAGAATTTTTAAGTGAATAAAAAGTCTTGTAAATCGATGGATCTTGTTCAATTTTTTGACGCTCGGCATTAAGGTCTGTTCCGATTTTATAAGCTCTAAAATCGATTAAAGGCTCATGTGTAATCCCACGATACATTACATAAATCATCAATAAAACAAAAATACCAAGAGCAGGCATTTTGACACAACCTATATCTGTTTTTTCTTGATAATTTTTATTCAATAACCATAAAATTAATAAGCCTACAAGAAGTGCAATATCCTTCCAAAAGGATTGCCACGGCGTCATCTTCATCGCATCGCCAAAGCATCCACAATCTGTTACAACATTATAAAACGCCGAATAAAATGTTAAAAATCCAAAGAATACGCACAGCGCAATTAATGCAATAAGCGTCGCTTTTAGTTTAATCTTCATTAAAAGCATAAAACCTAAAGCCAATTCTAAAACCACAACAATGGTCGCCAGCTCTAAGGCATATTTTTCAAAAAAAGGCAAGTTGAAAACAGAAGGAGAAAAATATTCCTCCAGCTTAAAAGAAAAACCTTTTAAATCAACGGCTTTTACAAAACCCGATGCAATAAAAATTACCGCAATAATATAACGTAAAAGTCTTCTGATCATATCTTATTGAATTTTATGATGCGTATTTTATCAAGCAAAAAACGGCATAATTGAGCATATCAAAATAGTTAGCATCCAAACCTTCGGACACCAAAGTCTTCCCTTGATTGTCTTCAATCTGTTTGGTTCTCAAGACTTTTTGATAAATTAAATCTGTAATTGAACTAATTCTCATTTCGCGCCAAGCTTCGCCGTAATCGTGATTTTTCCGTTCCATTAAAGCTTTGGCTTCGTTTGCGTATTTGTCATACAAACTCATAATTTCGGTCTCGTCGGCATTCAATTCATCCGAAAAACCTTTTTCTAACTGGATTAAACCAATGATGGAATAATTGACAATCGCCACGAATTCGTCTTTTTCATCCTCGTCCACCATTTTGACATCCGTCATCTGCAGCGTACGGATACGATTGACTTTGATGTAAATTTGATCCGTAATCGAACTCGGTCTCAAAACACGCCAAGCCGAACCATAATCGCTAAGTTTTTTCTGAAAAAGATTTCGGCAGCTTTTGATAACTTCCTCAAACTGCATCGATGTATTCGTCATAAAAATGAGTTATTGGTCAAAGATACAAATTTTAGCCAATCGCGGAGGATGACAATTATCGCAAAAAATAAAGGAATTTTAATAATTGGTTGGCGTTCCGCATCTTGTTTTATAAATTTGTGAAATGAAGTTTTCCAATTCAGCATTTTCCACAGATAAACAATTCAGTATCAATTGCAATGGCAGATTAATCGATCTGAGCCAACCCAAGATTATGGGGATTCTAAACCTCACGCCAGACTCTTTTTCTGATGGCGGAAAGTTTAATTCTGAAAAAAATGCATTACTTCACACCGAACAATTATTAAAAGATGGCGCACATATTATTGACATCGGCGCACAATCGACGCGACCAAACGCCGAACATATTTCTGCACAAGAAGAAATCAAACGAATCGGCAACATTATTTCTTTAATTAAAAAAGAATTTCCTGAAGTTTTAATTTCTTTGGATACATTTTATGGTGAAGTAGTGAAATTCGGTCACAACGAAGGCATCGACATTGTTAATGATATTTCGGCGGGACAATTTGATGACCAGATGTTAACCGAAGTTGCGAAAACTGGACTTCCATACGTTTTGATGCATATTAATTCGAGTTACGACAATATGCATAATAAACCAAATTCTGACGATATTATTCTTGAATTAAATAAATTCTTTTCGAAAAAAATTGATGAAATTAACCAACTTGGAATAAAAGATATTATTCTCGATCCGGGTTTTGGATTTTCGAAAACACAAGACAATCAATTACAAATCATTAACGAATTAGAATACATTGGTTTTGGCGACTTCCCTATTTTAATAGGAATTTCAAGAAAATCTTTTATTTATAAACCTTTAGGAAAAAGTCCTCTAGAAATCCAACATGAAGTTGAAAAAATCCATCAACAACTTTTCGAAAAAGGTGCAAAAATTTTCAGAGTTCACGAACCAGCCTTGCTAAAATTTTAAAACATGAAAAAGATGCTTAACACCCTTCGCCTCATGTTAAAACGTTCTTTCGACAACATCCGCAACGAACAACTAAAAAATAATCTTTTGCAGGCAATTCCTTTTTGGATTGGATCGGTTATTACGGGATTTTTCGCAGTGATGTATGCCAAAATTTTTGCGTGGGGCGAAAAACTTCTCGAACTCATCATGAACTGGCATGACTGGATGATTTTTATTATCGCACCAATCGGTTTTGTATTGTCATGGTGGCTGGTTAAAGCATTTGCGCCCTATTCCAAAGGATCTGGAATTCCGCAAGTTATGGCTGCAGTCGAAATGGCAAATCCTAAAGAGCACAACAAGATCAAACACTTGTTAAGCATTAAAATTTTAATATTAAAAATTATCTCATCCGTCGTATTAGTCATTGGTGGTGGCGCCATCGGGCGCGAAGGTCCGACCATCCAAATTGCTGGTTCTATTTTTAGAAAAGTTAATGAATATCTTCCTTCTTGGTATCCGAAAATTTCTAAAAAAAACATGATTATGACTGGCGCAGCAGCAGGTCTTGCAGCAGCATTCAACACACCTTTGGGCGGAATTGTATTTGCAGTTGAAGAGTTGACAAAGACGCACATCAACTATTTTAAAACAGCTTTATTCACAGCTGTAATTATAGCAGGTCTAACCGCTCAAACCTTAGCTGGTTCATATTTGTATTTAGGTTATCCAAAAACAAGCAACATATCATTGAGTGTTATTTTCCCTGTGATATTGGTAGCGTGTATTTCAGGAATTTTTGCTAGTCAACTCTCTGTGATTATGTTAAAAATAAGTGCTTGGAAAAAAAGATTAAAAACCGACGTTTCTAATATCATTTTTCTAGTTATTAGCGCCTTGATTATTGCGAGTATTGCTTATTTTATTAATCGTGAAATTTTAGGATCTGGGAAAGAAATTATGGAACGCGTCCTATTTACTGACAACAAACACGAAGAATGGTACGTCCCTCTTCTTAGGATGATTGGTCCTGCATTAGCTTTCACATCTGGTGGCGCAGGTGGAATTTTTGCACCAGCACTTTCTGCGGGAGCAAGTGTAGGATCGGTAATTTCTGGTTTAATTCATCTATCTCCGCACGAGACCAATGTCGTTATCCTTGCAGGGATGGTTGCATTTTTAACTGGAATAACACGAGCACCCTTTACTGCTGCTATTATTGTTTTGGAAATGACCGATCGCCATTCTTTGATATTTTATTTGATGTTGGCAGGTATGATGTCTTCTATTGCATCGATTTTGGTAAGTCGTCACTCTTTATATGAAGAACTAAAAATCAGTTTCTTGAAAGATTTAAGAAGTAAAAACCACATTAATGATTAATTTTATTCTTAAATAAACTATACATAGGAAATAAAAGTCAAAACAACAGCATTAATAAGAGATTTTAAATCACAATAGATATCATTGAAATTATTTTAACTTTTACATTACAAAATTGTAATTTTTTTTCATAGTTTTAAAACCAAAACAAAACAATTTTAAATAATATAACAAAAAATTTACTTAAGCTAGACTTTTGCACTCTTCCACTACTAAGCTACATTCATATTTTTCAATAAAATTTTGATGGCAACGGCTCTGGAATTGGTGCTTGGACGGTAATTGACGCTGATGGCAACGTACCTGCTCAACATGTTTCCTTCATTAACGCGTGTACCGTGTATGACAGATCAGGTCCAGATGGAGAATTTCAAGAACCAGTAGTCAATAATGCTGCGATGAGCACATCTTGATATGACCCAGCGAACAGCTCTAAGGATTGGCTAATCTCGCCAAGTGTAGCAATTTCTGGAAGCAATCCATCATTAGTATGACAAGCTAAAGCTGAAGATCCGCAGTTCCCAGATGGTTACAAAGTAATGCTTGCGCCAAATAGAGGCAACACCATCGCACACTTCACCGTTGAACTATTCAGTAAATTTGCAGAAAATGCTAGCTGGACAACGCGATATACGGATCTTACACCTTATCTTGGTAAAAAAAGTATTCGTTTTGCATTTATTAACACCTCTAACAACATGTACGTTTTAGCAATTGACAACATAAAATTTGTTAATGATTTTGTACCACCGATTTTACCTACTTATGTAAATCTTTTAACGCCAACCAACAACCAACAAAATGTACTACTTATAATAATCAATTTAGTTGGGAAGCTCCTCCATCCACTCAAAATGTAAGTGCTTACAATTTCCATTTAGGAAATTCGGCAAACGACCTGCAATTTATTGGCTATACACCAGGAACTAGCATCACTCTAAGTAATTTAGAATATAAAAAAACGTATTATTGGACCATTAGACCTGTTAACGATGCAGGAGAAGCGGCTGGATGTACTGTACAATCCTTCAAAACAGAAGATAGTCCATTTAACCCGTATTGCGGTCCACTTTAATTTGGTTTTGAAATTTTCGGAACACAAATAAATGCTGTCGAACCAATTACAAAAGTGGAGTTGACTGACCTGTCTAACACTTCACCTGCGGAGATTGGACAAAACAATGCCCACGAAACATTCGTTGATAAAATTGCTCATGTTAACAAAGGACAATCTTATGATATTAAATTATTTGGAAATACAAATGGTCCTTACAAAGCAAAATTCGCAGTATATTTTGACTAGAACCAAAACGGCAGTTTCAATGATGCAGGCGAAGTATATTTAATAGATAACCCGCTAACCGACTCAAACGGAGAAGACGAAAAATTTGTAAGTCAATCTATCACTGTACCTGCATCGGCATTGTTGGGTAATAAAAAAATGCGTGTTAAAAAAATATTTAATGATAATGCAACAGATCTTGGAGCATTAAGCGACCCTTGTGCAAACGCACGATTTGGGCAAGCGGAAGACTACACTGTTAATGTAGGTAATTTAGCGGTTAGCGATTTACAAAAAAACAAGTCAGTTATCTATCCAAATCCTGTTAAGGACGTAGTAACAATAAACTCAGCATCGAAAATTGAAAATATCAAGATTTTGAATTTACTGGAAAATTAGTTTACAGCATAGATGTCAATGCAAGTAAAAAAGAAATTAATCTTTCTAAATTACAAACTGGCACATACACAGTGAACATAAAATCTGAAGACGGTATCGAAACCACTAACATTATCAAAAAATAATAAACTAAAATAATTAAGGGAAAAGACCAGCATATTCTGTTGGTCATTTTTTATGAAAAATAAAATAACATACTAATAAAACAATAAATAATTTACCTACTAAATAACTTTAATATAAATTAAAAATCTATTAAAATGTAAAATAACGAATTTTATCAATTAGTTTAATTAACAATTAATACAATATAGATTCATTAATAAATTTAAAATAAAATCACCAAACAATCATAAATATTATTTTTTTCATATCAAATTTGCATTTTAATTTTTTTTTAATATATTTGAAAATCTCAAAATCAAAAAATAAATTATTATGAAAAAAGTTTTACTATCATGCTTTGTAGCATTGGGCGTGAGCGCATCCGCGCAAACGGTACTTTTCCAAGACAGTTTCGAAAGTTACACCGACTTCGCAATTGCAAATGTCGGAAGTTGGACCCTTACAGATGTGGATCAGTCTGCAACATACGGCTTCCAAGGAATCCAATTTGCGAACTCAGGAGCAAAAAAGTCCTTCCAAGTTTTCAACTCCACAACCACAACACCTCCAATAACACCAGGTGCTACTTCAGATTGGACCGCTAGAACAGGTAATAAAATGATGGCGGCATTTGCATCAGTCACTCCAAAAAATAACGACTGGATGATCTCACCACAAATCCAATTAAACAATGGCACTCTAGAACTTAGCTTCTGGGGAAAATCGTGTGATGGTCAATATGGTAATGAAAAATTCAAAGTACATATTTCAACAACAGGTACTGCAGTAAGTAATTTTACAGCTATCACACCTAACGAAGTATCTTCCCCTGCTGACATTACGTGGCACAAATACACGTATGACTTAAGCCAATACGCTGGTCAAAATGTATATATTGCAATTCAATGTGTATCAGATGATCAATTTGGATTTGCGATAGATGATTTCATGGTAACTAGTTCTGCAGCGCAGACAGAAGCACCTGGCTGTGCAACTCTAACTGCTCCAGCAAATGGAAATCAAGCTGTGGGCGTTAATCCTGCCCCAACCTTATCTTGGACAGCGCCTACAACTGGAGGTACTGCTAGTAGCTACGATGTATACTTAGGAACATCTCCTAACCCAACAACATTATTAGGCAACTATACTTCTACATCAACAACTGCTGCTGGACTAAGTCCTTTAACTACGTATTATTGGAAAGTTGTACCTAAAAACACTATCGGATCAGCTACTGGATGTACAGAGTTTTCATTCAAAACTTTAGATACAAATCCACCTGGATGTATTACGAACGTAACACCAGCAGACGGTGCAACAGGAGTTCCTGGAGGAACAACACCATTATCTTGGGCAGCTCCTACAACAGGAGGTACGCCAGTATCATATGATGTATATTGGGGAACAGATGCTGCATCTTTAACAAAACTAGGCAATACAACTAATACAGCCGTTAATATTACTAACACACAATATAGCACAACATATTATTGGAAAGTTGTAGGAGTAAACACTGATGGTACAAGTGCTGCAAGTTGTCCTTCTTACAAATTAACAACAGGCCCTAGTCCATACGAGCCATATTGCGGTCCACTTGCTTTTGGTTATGTTGAACCTATTACTAAAGTAACTTTTGCTGATTTAACAAATGCAACTTCAGCTGCAACAACAGCACCTGCACACGAAACATTCCTTGATAAAGTTGCAACAATTACTAAAGGAGAATCTTACACAATGACTCTTGAAGGTAATACGGGAGGTAATTATAAAAACAGATTCGTTGTTTTTGCTGACTGGAATCAAGATGGAACTTTTGATCCAACCGCTGAAACTTACGTTGTAGAAGGCATTCTAGAAGCTTCAACTGGATTGGATGGCAAAACTGTATCTGTAAGCATCCCAGTACCAGCTGATGCTGCAACAGGTGAAACAAGGTTAAGAATTAAGAAAACTTATGGCGCAAATCCATACGTTGATCCTTGTGTTGTAGGAACATCTTTTGGTCAAGCTGAAGACTATACATTAAAAGTTAACTCTTCTACGCCGCCAGTAACTTATTGTGAAGTAGCACTTAACTGTGAAGATGGTGATCTTATCACAAATGTAACGTTTGCTGGTATCAATAACAACTCAGCTTGTGGAACAGACGGATACAGTGATTATACTTCTTCAGTAGCACCTGCAAATGTGATGGCTGGTCAAACTTACCCTATGTCGGTAACTGTAGGAGATGGTTGGTACGAAAGAGTATCTGCTTGGATCGATTATAACAACAACGGTGTATTTGAAGCAAGTGAGTACTTAGGAGAAATTGGTGATGGAGGAACAGGCGTCGTAACAACTGGCGACATCACAATCCCAGCTACAACAGCTGCTGGTACTTACAGAATGCGCGTTCAAGTTCTAGCAGCAGGTAGTACCAACCCAGCTTCTGAAGACCCTTGTATGAATGATTTAGACAAATTTGGAGAATACGAAGACTATAGCGTTAAAGTTGGAACATTAGCAGTTAGCGATATTAACAAAGCAAAAGTTCAGGTATTCCCTAACCCAGTTGTAGATGTATTAAAAGTTACAAGTGCTTCTAATGCTAAATCTATCAAGGTATTTGATATGAATGGTAAATTAGTAACTAACCAAGCTGCAAAAACAACAGCTAACGAAGTTAATATGTCAAGAATGACACCTGGAGCTTACGTAGTAGTTGTTGAAACAGATAACGGTTCTGAAACTATTAAGGTTATCAAAAAATAATCAATTATAATTTAACTTTACAAGAGCTGCTTCAGAAATGAAGCAGCTTTTTTCATTTAATACTTTCTATTTTAAAAAATAATTATATCTTTGCAACTCGAAATAATTAACCAATTAATTAATCATTATGAACAATTACGAAACTGTTTTCATTTTAACTCCCGTTCTATCTGATGCGCAGGTGGAGGAAGCAGTGCAAAAATTTGAAGGCCTTTTAAAAGAAAAAGGTTGTGAAATCGTTGCTAAAGAAAAATGGGGTCTTAAGAAATTAGCTTACCCTATCCAATTGAAAAAGAATGGATTCTACACTTTAATCGAATTTAAAGGTGAAGGTGACGTTGTAGCTGAGTTAGAATTAGCTTTCAAACGTGACGAAAGAGTTATCCGTTATTTAACAACTAAATTGGACAAGCACGCTGTTGACTACGCTGTAACTAGAAGAGCTAAAGTTAAAGCTGCTAAAGCTTAATTATTAATCCCTAAAACAAAAAAGACATGGCAATAGATGATATGGCTAAACAAGCCTCTGCTGGTGGAGAATCTGAAGTAAAATTCTTAACACCACTTGATATCAATACAAAATCTGAAAAGAAATATTGTAGATTCAAAAAATTCGGAATTAAGCATGTAGATTATAAAGATGCTGATTTCTTATTACAATTCGTGAACGAGCAAGGTAAAATCTTACCAAGACGTTACACAGGAACTTCTCTTAAATATCAAAGAAAAGTATCTGCAGCTATCAAAAGAGCTAGACATTTAGCTTTGATGCCTTACGTAGCAGACCTTTTAAAATAAGACAAAAAGCAAAACGCTATAAGCTTTAAGTATTATACCTAAAGCTTATAGCTATTTTTAGTTGCTGAATAAATAATTAATTCTAACTGTTTTAGATAAAAGACAAAAGATAAGAGATGAAAGACTTAAATCTTTTTTCTTTGCTCTTTCTTCTTTCCTCTAAAATCTAAACAAGACAACAACATGGAAATTATCCTTAAAAAAGACGTTGAAAACTTAGGACTTGAGTTCGATACAGTAAACGTAAAACCAGGTTACGCTCGTAACTTCCTAATGCCTCAAGGTATCGCAGTATTAGCAACGCCTAAAAACAAAGCTATCCTTGCAGAAACTCTAGAAGCTAGAAAAGAAGAAGAAGCAAAATTAATCGCTGCTGCTAACGCTATCGTTGACAAATTGAAAAAAACAACGACTACTATCGCTGCGAAAGTTGGTACAGGAGACAAATTGTTTGGTTCTATCAACAACATTAACCTTTCTGAAGCTTTGGCTAAAGCAGGTGTTGAAGTAGATAAAAAATACATCAAAATCCCTGGTAACACTATCAAAAGAACAGGTAAGTTCGAAGCGCTTATCAGACTTCACAGAAATGTTGAGTACAACTACGAATTCGACGTTGTATCTGATGCTCCTGTTGAAGCTGCTCCTAAAGCTGCTCCAGCTCCTAAAAAAGAAGAAGAAACTCCAGCTGAAGAAGCTTAATATTTTTTCTTTAATAAATATAAAACCTCCGACTTCGGAGGTTTTTTTGTTATTTTACGTCAGTTTGGGATAAAGTACTTTTATTTATACGAGTCCGTCACTTCCGGTAAAAATCTGAAAGTTTTTGTATCGAGAAGCTTTAATGATAAGAAAATTCACTTGTTTTCGATACAGTTTTCTTCGAAAACCACTCAAACTGACGTTAATTTTCTTATCGCGAACTCAGGTTATTTTGATTTCAACCGCTGTTGATAATCCGTTGGCGAAATGCCCGTCACACGCTTGAAAATATTACTGAAAGACGATAAAGAATTGTAACCAACCAGCATCGCAATTTCATACATATTGTACTTCTCCTCTCCCATTAATTCTAAAGATTTTGTAATACGCAAGGCACGAAGAAAACGCACATAATTCATTCCCAATTGTTCTTTAAATTTTCTGGATAAGGTTCGACTACTCACACCAAAATTCTTCGCGACTTCTTCTAAGCCAAGATTTTTATCTAAATTGGTGTTCAAGAATTTTGCAATTCTTAAAAGCATTTCGTATTTCGGGAAAGGATGTTGCACAGGAAAAGCCAACTTACGATCCCGACTTGTTGGCAAAATATACTTCATGGCTTTTAGAAAAAAATATTTCTGTTAATCGGCTTCTGTCGCCTTTCCGCTGCAGTTTTTGGTAAAAAGAATCATTTCGCGCATAAGAAAACTCACGGAATAAATATTAACTTCCGAGAAAAAATCATCTTCTTCTTTTTTCTGGTTTAAAATAAAAATTAAATAAACTCACCTTTGAGCTATAAGGCAGAATGTAATGCGGAAATCCCGCCGGAATCCACATAAAACAGCGCGCAGGCAAATACCAATGCTTCTCTTCCGTAAAAATGTGAATAATTCCGCCTTCGGCGTAAATCAACTGCGCAGAAAGATGAGAATGTTTTTTCGTTTCTACATTTCCCGTTAAAAGATGGTAAACATGAAAGTTTGCATCCACTTTTTCAAGCTCATCGTAATGACTTTTTCCAATTTTATAAATTTAGTAAAAGTATCAATTTGGCGTAAATGCGTAAATCATTATCATTTTTCACAAAGTCGGTCACATACTTTGCGTCGTAACTTTGTGGCATCAAAATAATAATCCCTAAAAATACATTTATAAAATTATGAAAATGATATTTCACATCAGAAAATATCAACTTTTAATTTTGGTCTTAATTCTTTTAAATTTAAACATAAAAGCTCAAAAATACAATCAAATTTCTTTGAAGGAAGCTTTAGAAATAGGACTTAATAACAATAAAACTGTACAAATTAGTCATTAAAAAAAATCGATTTCTGAAACTAAAGAAAAAGATTTAAAAAAGGAAAAATTGCCCAATATTGGGTTCCATACCAATTACACACAAGTGAGCAATTTGCACCAATATCAAAACGGAATCTTCGATAAATCCACAGAATATGATGCAATTAATGGCATGTATGATTTCACATTATCGTCTTCCATTCCGCTTTATCTTGGTGGGAAATTAAAAAATAACGAAAAAAAGGCAAAAATTAATACAGAAAATTCAAAGCTAAAAACACAAATCGATGAGCGAGTATTGAAAATGCAAATCATTACTGCGTTTCTACAAATTCATCATTTGAAAGAGCAACAGTCTTTAATTCAACAAAAAATGAAAGAAGACAGCGCCAATATTAAGGAAACAAAAATCCTAAAAAAAAAAAAACGGCGTGGTGACTTACAATGAAGTTCTGAGAACGTCTTTGCAACTTTCTAACCACAAAATGTCTTGGACAGAATTGGATAACGATATTCAGATTGCGGAACATCAACTCAAAACACTTTTATCCTTGCCCGACAATCAGGAATTGCATGTAGAAACCACGGAATTGGTTTCAGAACAAGTAAAAATACCGTATTTGGAAGATCTGAATTCCCAAGCCATCACGGAAAATGAAAGTATTGAGGTTTCTAAAAACAATATTCGTTTGGCAGAAATCGACAAAAAAATTGTGAAAGGCAATTATCTCCCGAACATCACAATGGGCGGCGAATATTGGTTAAAATATCCAAATATGATGTTTTTTCCGCCAGAACCTTATGCATACAGACTCGGCATGTTGGGCGTAACCCTCACCTATCCTATCGAAAATTTGTATAAAAATAAATACAAAATGCAGGAAGCCAAACAGCATATCGACTTGGCAAATCTGGAATTGGAGGAAAAAGAAGAGCAACTTAAACACGAGGTTTTTCAGGCATATAAAAAATATGAAGAAACCGAGCAAAAAGTAAATATCGTACAGGAAGCAATTGCCCAAGCTAAGGAAAATTACAGAATTGTGAAAACAAAATACGCTAACAAATTAAGTTTAATCACAGAACTTATCGATGCCGACAATGCTTATTTGGAAGCAGAATCTAATTTAATTTCGGTAAAAATCAACAGACTACTCAAATATTATCAACTACAATACATCATCGGAAAGCTTTAAAATATGGCAACAAAACAACTTACAAAAAGAGAAAAAAGAATCAACAAAAGCATCTCACTTCTGGCTTGGATTCTCATTATTGCAGGCGTTGCAGGTATGCTGAGCTTTTATCTTTTCAGTCGAAAAAATGTAACGACAAATGATGCACAAATCGAGCAATATATAACCCCAGTTTCCAGCAAAGTTTCTAGTTTTATCAAAGAAATTAATTTTAAAGAAAAGCAGTTTGTAAAAAAAGGCGACACTTTGTTGATTATTGATAATCGTGAATTTAAAAACCAAGTCAACATTGCGGAGGCCAATCTACAAGCGACAACCGAAACTGTAAAAACCGTGCAAAGTGGCGTGAATACTAAGGAAAGTAATTCAAAAATTATTGACGCAAAAATTGTTTCAGCAAAAATTGACATTTGGAAAACCGAGCAAGATTATAATCGTTACAAAAATCTTCTTGAGCAAAATGCCGCAACAGAACAACAATGCGAAAATATAAAAGCGTCTTACGAACAAGCGAAAGCCAATCTTCTTGCTTTGCAACAACAAAAAAATGCGATAAAAGCAAGTGCAAACGAACAACAAACTAGAGTTGCGCCATTGCAAAGTCAGATTCAGCAAAGTTCGGCAAGCCTTAATAATGCGAAACTTTTTCTTTCTTATACGGTTGTCACTGCGCCTTACGACGGTTGGGTTGGCAAAAAAACAATTCAGGAAGGGCAATTGATAAAAGAAGGTCAGGCTTTAGTGCAAATTGTTTCTAAAGAAAAATGGATTATCGCCAATTTTAAAGAAACGCAATTAGGAGAAATCGACCAAAATAAAGAGGTTACAATAACCGCCGACGCATTCCCGAACATTGAATTTAAAGGAAAAATAGAAAGCATTTCACCTGCTTCGGGTTCACAGTTTTCTTTGGTAAAACCTGACAATGCGACTGGAAATTTCGTAAAAATAGAACAGCGTTTTCCCGTAAAAATTATTCTTGAAAACAATCAAAACAACGACAAACTCCTTTCTGGAATGAATGTTTTGGTAAGCGCAAAGAAAAATGAATAATGATTGTTTGTTGGTTGATGGTTGATGGTTTTGGGTTTTTGGCTTTAAACCTTAAACTTTTAAACCTTTAACATTAAACCTCGAACCCGGAAACTCGAATCTCGTATCTCAAATCTCAAAACATAAATCCTTGTCACACAATACAATATATCAAAAATGGGTTCCGCAATGGTTGAAACTTCCGTTGCTAATTATGGCGATGTTTCCGCATTTGATGCTGATGTCCTTGTTTCATTCCAACAGCGCTTTTACATCATCATTTTTGGATGTAGATTCAGACGATTTGCAATATCTTTTGATGTTGATGTACGGTAAAATCGTGGTTACACTGTTGGTTTTACCAAGATATCTAGCCTATTTCAGTGTCAAATATTACATTTTGTTGATGTCATCGGTTTCTATCATTATATTATATGTCGTCTCGGTAACCAACAACTATCACGTGATTTTGGTAATGCGATTTTTGGAAGGAATTTTTGGAGTTTTGGAAGGCGCTATTTTTTTACCATTAATCACCGCCGAACTAAAAACCAAACATGCCAGAATCGTCGCTTATCTTTTTCTTTACGCCATAATGTTGACTGGTGGCACGATTACAACAAGTTTACTAAAAACCAGCATCGAAAATTACAATTTTCAACACATGGTTTTAATGATTGTTTACTTCCACATTTTTGTGCTGATTGTAGCGTTTTCAATATTTAATAGCAATAGATTTTTTGCGAGAATTCCGTTATATCAATTGGACCATGTGAGTTGTCTTTTACTTTGGTTGAGTTTACAATCTGGCGCTTACGCCATTATTTATGGAAAAAGATTGATGTTGTTAGAATCCAATCAAATTGTGTTTTGTCTCTTCCTATTTATGATTTGGTCGGTTTTTTTTATTTTAAAACCGAAATACAGCAAAAGACCGATTTTCCATTTAGAAGCCTTTTGTTACGTCCATATTTTAGTCGGAGTTTTGTTATTTTTCATATTTTATGTTATACGTGCAGGTCTTAACAATGTGTACAGCATTATGGCAAACGTTTGGAAATGGCCTTGGGAATACATCAATAATATTCAATATTTCAATGTTGGAGAAACAATTTTGGGTATTTTAATTTCTGGAATTTTGTTGATGCGCGCAGTTTCTTCAAAAACGATTTTCGCTTCTGGATTTGCAATTTTAGCCATCGATTGTGCTTGGTTTACTTACGAATTTTATCCTGACACAACTCTATGGACGATTGCGCCACCTTTGTTTTTACAAGGCATTGGACAAGGACTTTTGTTTACGCCGCTTGTTATGTACATCATCACGGGACTTCCTCCAAATTTAGTTTCCAATGGCGCTGTAATGGGTACAACAGTTAGGTTTTGGACGACTGCAATTGGATATTCAATTATGCCAAATGCTATTTTGTATTTAAGTTTAAAACACACCGATTCTTTGACTACGAATTTTTCGCCAACCAACCCAATTTTTAGCAGTTTATGGAATAATAATTTTAACGCGAATCTTAGCAAATTAACTTATAATGATGCGGTCAGTCTAACGATTGGTGGTTTTAAATCTAAGATTTCTGCGCAAGCACTTTTGCTTTCAAACATGGAAATCTTCACAATTTTATTCTGGATTGCTCTTGCAACTACAATTATCATTTTGCTTTATAAACCTGCAAAAATTGGTGTGAGAAATATTTTTTATTGAAATTAAAATTTCTTCGTTTTAAATGAAAAGGAGGTTATTCCACCTTTATAATCTTTCAATTTATCTCGGATATAAAACTCAAACCAAATCCAAAGCGAGAAATAAACCATCCAAAAATACATAACCGTTTGCGGTTTATCAACGAGCATTCCGCCAGTTTTGGCATTTTGCCATCTAAAACCTGATGTATTAAGGTAAGCTTCTGTCAATCCAAATTGCGGAATCCACTTTTCCAAAATTGCCATGCTGATTCCCGCAATCAAAAAGAAAATAGCACCTGCAATCGAATAAGCAATATTTCTAATGAAAAACAAAGGATTGCTTCCTGCAAAACCAGCACGCATTCGGTTCATGACAATCAGCAAATAAAAGTAAAAATAATAGTTGTTATGAAAAGATTTTGCTAAGCCATAAATCATAAATCCATACAATAAAGCAATAAGAATGAATTTTTTACTTCTTGCAAAAACTGACAGAAAAACGCCAGAATGAATCATTAGAAATTCAACAACAAAAAGCTGAATGCCGTTAGTAATAAAAGTTGCATCACTTTGACCAGGAACTAGCCACACTTTTATGTAAAAAATTACGGATAAAAAATAATTCAGAATTTGTAAATTCTCAAACCTTAGATCACATTTCTGTAAAAACTGACTTAGTTTCTCCTTTAGTTTCTTCCTTTAAAATCTTTCATCGTGTCATAAATCCCGAAAATATTGCGCATCGTCCAATCAAAAATGGATAAAGGCAAAATCCCTTGACCTAGTCGGATAAACCAATATGGCAGCGGCATTGCCAACATTTTGGTTTGCTTTTCGATGGCGCGAATAATTTTTTCTGAAGTTTTTTCTGGGTCAAGAATCGGCAATAGTTTAGATTTCACACCATCAAACATTCCTGTATTAATGTAGAAAGGCATAACGGTGGTCACAGAAATATTCTTTTTCAGTGCTTCCATTTCCAGTCGAAGACTGTCGCTCCAGCCAAGAGCCGCCCATTTGGAGGCCGCATAAACAGACATTTTCGGGTTCGAAATAAGACCAGCCGACGAGCAAATATTACAAATAGAGCCAGCATTGCGTAGCATCATTTCGGGAAGAAATTCTAAAGTAATATGCATAATCGCATCGGCATTTATCGCCATCGTTTTAGAAATATTCTCATGCGAATGTTCGTGAAAAAATTTTCCAACCACAATTCCCGCATTATTGATCAACACGTCGACTGCATCAACGTCTCGTTTGGTTTGGGAAGAAATATCAAGCAAGTTTTCGACATTAGAAACATCAACTTTATAAGCTATAATTTTTCCTTTTAAAGAAGAAAACTCTTGTTTCACAGCTTCAATTCCCGCGTCATTGATGTCCCAAATTATCAAGGTTTTAGCACCTCTTTCAAGGACTTTTCTACCCATAATTTTTCCGATACCCGAAGCGCCACCCGTTATTAAAACCGTTTTCCCAGTGAAGTTCATAAAGTGATTTCTATTTTCAATAAATATAATTAAAAGCTACAAAAAGCAAGACTTATTTCCTTATTTTTATATTCGTAAAATATCACTTAAAATGTCTATCCAAACGATTCTAGAAAATCAACGTGCGTTTTTTAATAGTCAAGCTACCAAAAGTTTAGACTTTAGAAAAACACAATTAAAAACACTGAAACAAGTTATTTCTGCTAACGAAAATCGTTTCTACGAAGCGATTGACAAGGATTTTGGGAAATCGCAATTTGATACTTACACAACTGAATTATCGATTATTTACGGTGAAATTAATTATTATTTGAAGAATCTAAAAAACTTGATGAAACCGAAATCAGTAAGAACAAACTTACCGAATCTACCTGGTTCCTCAAAAATTTATCAAGATCCTTTGGGTTGCAGCTTGGTGATTGGCGCTTGGAATTATCCTTATCAACTTTCCATTTGTCCGATGATTTCTGCCATTGCAGCAGGAAATACTTGTATTCTGAAACCGAGCGAAGTTGCAGAAAACACCATGAAATTAATGGCGAATTTATTCAATAAAAATTTTGATGAGCGAGTTTTACACGTA
Source organism: Soonwooa sp. T0.1_25 (assembly GCF_057652215.1). Taxonomy (NCBI): domain Bacteria; kingdom Pseudomonadati; phylum Bacteroidota; class Flavobacteriia; order Flavobacteriales; family Weeksellaceae; genus Soonwooa; species Soonwooa sp. T0.1_25. Next base: position 64,253 of record NZ_JBYFBZ010000004.1, read on the forward strand.
GAAATAGGCGGCGTTGCAGAAACAACAGAACTTTTAAAACTAAAATTTGACAAGATATTTTTCACGGGAAGTCCACAAGTTGGAAAAATCGTTTACGAAGCTGCAGCAAAGAATCTAACGCCGGTAACTTTAGAATTGGGTGGAAAAAGTCCAGCTTTGGTTACCGAAAATGCTAACTTAGAAGTTGCTGCAAAACGCATTATTTGGGGAAAATTTTTAAATGCAGGTCAAACCTGCGTGGCACCAGATTATATTTTAGTTGATAAAAAAGTAGCAGACAAGTTTATTGAAATATTAAAAAACCAAGTTCAAGAAAACGATTATCAACCGAACAGTTCTCATTTTACAAAAATCATCAACGAAAAACATTTTAATAGACTTCAAAATCTGATTGATGAAACAAAAATAATTTTCGGTGGAACAACAGATTTAGATAAACTCTACATCCCACCGACGCTTTTGTATCCGATAAATTGGGATGACAGAATTATGCAAGAAGAAATTTTTGGACCGATTCTTCCGATTTTGCTATACGATAATTTTGATAAAGCTTTGGATCAAATACGAAATCACGAAAAACCTTTATCAGCTTACCTTTTCAGCGATAATTCAAATGAAATCGAAAAATTTACGAGCGAGATCTCTTTCGGTGGTGGCTGCATCAACGATGTCGTCATGCATTTAACCAATGACAACCTAGCATTTGGTGGCGTTGGTAATTCTGGAATTGGGAATTACCACGGAAAATATGGTTTTGAAACTTTTACGCATCAAAAATCTGTTTTAAAAAAGGCAACTTGGGGAGAAACTAACCTTAAATATCCACCATATTCTGATAAAAAATTGAATTGGATCAAGAAATTGCTATAGCAATTTACTGATGAATATTTCCCGGAGCGGTTCTCAAATAATCCGCCAGGACTTTTTCTTGTGCGCTTGCGCCAACTTGTATTTGCTTTTCGCGACTTGCAAAACGGAAAAATAATCGATTTCTCAATTTTAAAAATTTTGCAAAAGCATAAGGAAACTTAACCTTTTCAATTCCGAGGCGCTTGTTAGTCTCATCATCCAACAAAAACCAATTGAGTCCGACGTGCAAATAACGAAGATTTCTTCTTTGGAACTGATATTTGAGTGTTGGCGTTTCTAGATTTTCGTCCAATAAAGATTTTGCTAAATGCTTAGAATCCTCATCCGAAGCTGGTTGTGTTGCCGTCCACATATACAAAAATTCTACCGCTTCTTTTTTATCATTAGGTAAAATATCATCCGGAATCCCGATGAGATAACCAATGTACTTCCAAAGATGAAATAAGCCAGCTTCATCTTCATCGGTAATTTGTACTTCCAATTTTTGTAATCCTTGCAAAAACATCAAGGAAAATCCAATATAGGTCGCCATCATATCCCAAGAATTAATCGGAAGTCCCCAGTTTTTTGTATCCCAATTTTTGGTTTTTTCTAAAATCATCAAACGAGAATACGAATGAATCAATCGCGTTGTAATACAAAATCCGTAACCTTTTTTATGAACTTGCAGAGCATCTTTTCGAGTCACATTCACCCAAAAATTAAGTGTGTCTGCCAATCTTTTGACTGCACCTTTCTTTAGTGCACCTGTCAAAATAAGAGGTTTGTTGAGATAGGCATAATCGTAGCCGCCCATTAACACATAATCGCGAAGAATTATTAAGGCATTTATCCCAGCAATTTGACACAATTCCGAGCCTTTTTCGACAAGATTCCAATCAAGCCAATCAGGGATATTTTGTGTTTGTTTAAATAAAACTTTTAGACTGTCTGCAATTTCGGGATCCTTAAAATCAACACCATTCTCAATGTAGTTTTTTATGGTCGATGTTGCTTCAGCAAAAGAAGATTTAAAATAAACATCTTTTACAACTTGATCGCCAACTTCGTCACATTGATAAAAATAAGGCGCAAATTTATCCCAATCTTTGAAAGACAATTCTGCTCCACTCCATTCTTGAAGTAACTTCCCATTGCCTTTACTCCAAAAGGTTTTGAAATGTTCTGAATCTTTATAATATGGTTTGGCTTGAAAATCTTGCATGACTTAAAAATACTAATTATCACGTTATCAAAATTTTAAATCGATATGATTTTAATCTTGATTTTATTTAATTAAACAAAAAGCCAAGAAAAATCTTGGCTTTGTATCTAACTTTTCGGTTTCCAACTATTGAAAAACTCTTTGACTTTCTCCAATCCATAACCTTTATCAGCTTCTAAAACTGAACTATCTTGTACATGAATCATTTTTCCGTTTTTATCTAAAACTATGAAAACCGGATAACCGTATTTGTCACCAGGATTTCCGTACGCTGCAAAGACCTTTTCATTTTTATTATCTGGCGAATAATTGAGGTGATAATACAAATAATTGTCATCAACAATTGACTTCAACTCAGGTGTTTTCTCAACAAAATCGTTGAACCTCAAACACCAAATACACCAGTTACCACCAGCTTGTAGAATAATATTTTTATTTTCTTTCTTTGCAATTGCCATCAAAGCTTTTATATCTTTTGCTGCATCCGCCTTTGGATCGTAAGGTTTTTTGAGACGTGCTTTTTCCTCGTCAGCTGCTTTCTTTTTTGCCGCTGCATCTTGAGATATCGCAGCTTTTGCTGTGTCAGTAGTTTGCGCTTTGAAAATTGTGCTTCCTAACAACAACACACCAACGCCAAGCACTAGCCTTTTTACTTTTCGCATAATTTCAGTATTTTAATCGCTTTACATTTACAAAACTAAAGAATAAATCGATAGCTTTTCCTTAACTTTGTCGTTATTCTTTTTTACAAATTTTGAACCAAATATTATTCAGCATATTATTATTGTTATCAAAACTGCCTTTACGGGTTTTGTATGCTTTCTCGGATGTGATGTCATTTCTCAATTATCACATCGTTGGCTACAGAAAACAAGTAGTTTATGACAATCTTAAACATTCTTTTCCAGACAAAACTCACGAAGAATTGGTGAGCATTCAAAAACAATTTTTCATCAATTTCTGCGATTATATTGTGGAAATGTTAAAAGCATTTACAATTTCTGAAACCGAGCTAAAAGTTCGCGTTCAGCATCTTAACCGCGATTTGTTTTCAGAAATACAAGCTGAAGGCAAAAATATTATTTTACTTTCGGGACACGTTTTCAACTGGGAATGGTTCAATGCTTTGGCGACAATGGTTCCGCAAGAAAATTGCCATCCCGTTTATCGAAAAATGAATAGTAAATTTTGGGAAGAGAAAATTAAATTCGTGAGAAATCGTTTTAACAACAAATCTCTCGAAGCCAATGAAGTGATTAAACAGATCTTGAAAAGTCCTAACGATGGTAATTCGATCTACATGTTTGTTGCAGATCAAACACCACATTTCTCGCATGTGACTTATGGTTTAAAATTTCTAAATCAGCCAACACCAGCTTTTATCGGTTATGACAGATTATCACAAAAATTAAATTTAGCCTTTATCTATTGCGATATGAAAAAGGTGAAACGCGGTTTTTATCAAGTTAATTATTACAGAATTGATCCTGATGGTGAAAAATTTGAGCAATATGAAGTGGTGAGAAAATTCCATAAATTGTTAGAAAACACCATCCAAAAACGTCCTGATAATTGGCTTTGGTCGCACAGACGTTGGAAATATCAAGATTCTATTAAACAATACGAAGCAAACCCATGAGATTAGCAATTGCAATCCTTAACTGGAACGGAAAATCATGGCTAGAAAAATTCTTACCAACTTTAATTAAATACAGTCAGCAAGCTGAAATCTACGTCATTGACAATGCGTCGACAGATGATTCTGTGGCTTGGATTGCTGAGAATTATCCTCAAGTAAAGCAAATCTTAAACAAAGAAAACTTTGGATTTGCTGGTGGATATAATGAAGGTCTAAAAGAGATTTGTGCCGACATCTACTGTCTTCTTAATTCTGATGTTGAAGTTACAGAAAACTGGACAGAACCGATTTTAGATTTATTTAAAAAAGATGAATCTATTGCGGCTATTCAGCCAAAGATTTTAGATTTTAATAATAGAAATAAATTTGAATTTGCTGGTGCTGGCGGTGGATTGATCGACAATCTTGGTTACCCGTATTGTCGTGGTCGCGAATTTGAAACTATTGAAGAAGACAAAGGCCAATACAATGATATTGCTGAAATATTTTGGGCTTCGGGTTGTGCTTTATTTATCCGAGCTAAAGATTTCTGGAATGAAAAAGGATTTGACGAACGATTTTTTGCACATCAAGAAGAAATCGATCTTTGTTGGCGTTTAAAAAATGATGGTCGCAAAATCTATTATTGTGGACAATCGACGGTTTACCATGTTGGCGGCGGAACTTTAAAAAAACAAAATCCGCAAAAGACTTACCTCAACTTCAGAAATAATCTAAGCATGATGTTGAAGAATCTTCCGTCTAACAAATTATATTTAATCTTTTTCCGTCTTTGTTTGGATGGCATTGCGGGGATTTACATGATGTTTAAAGATGGATTTTCGCATACTTGGGCAATTGTCAGATCACATTTTGGATTTTATGGACAATTTGGTGAAACATTAAAACGTCGTCAAAAACATCAAATTAAAGATTATTATCAAACTAAATGGCTTATTTTTAAACACTTTTTGAAGTAAAGCTAATGTGGTTGTTGGTTGATAGTTTTTGTCTTTCAGATTTTTTAAAAAATCAGACAAACCGACAGTGATTTGCTTCCCTCAGAATTTAGGTTAAATTGTATTAGGTTTTTTGTTTAAAAAAGATAAAAATGGATTTTGTTGCAATAGATTTTGAAACAGCTACACACGAACGGAATTCTGCTTGCGAAATGGGAATCTGTGTGGTAGAAAATGGTGAAATTGTCACAACGAAAACTTGGTTAATAAAACCGCCAAGTTTCCCTTACTTCCATCCAAAAAATATCGAAGTGCATGGCATATCGCCAGACGATGTTGCTGACGCGCCTGTTTTTGAAGATATCTGGCACGAGGCTGAAGAATTAATGTATGGCAATTTGATGATTGCTCATAATGCGTCTTTCGATGCTAGTGTACTGAGAAGTTGCCTTGATTATTATGGTTTTTTTAAACCGAAAATCAATTATTTGTGTAGTATTTCTTTAGCGAAAAAATCTTGGAAAAACTTAAAAACTTACGGTCTTCGAAGTCTAGCGGATCATCATCATATAAGCTTTAATCATCACAGAGCAGGCGATGATGCAGAAGTCTGCGCTAAAATTTCTTTGCTAGGCTTTGAACGTCTGATGCTGACAAGAAATGACGAAATCAACGGTTATTTCCTAAAAAACATTAAGCAACTTTAGTTACTCAAAACTTCTGAAACCAAACTAAACTTAGGGATTTCCACCTCAAATTTTTCATTGGTGTTGACATTTAGAAAAAGATACTGACCCTTCATATTACCCATCCCTGAGGACAAAACCACATTCGAAAAATACTTAAATGTTTGTCCTGCTTCAATGACTGGTTGCAAGCCAATAACGCCTTCTCCTTCGACTTTTGACTGACCATAACCTAAATCATAAATTTGCCACTTTCGGCTAAGAAGTTGCACGGTTTCTTGACCTATATTTTCGATAATAATGTAATAACGAAACGTGAAACGATTATCCAACGGAAAACTGTTCTTGAAATCATATTCTGTATGAACCGTAACTTGAATCTGAGAAGTCGTTTTTGAAACCATGGCTTAAGTATATAAATGCTATAATACAAAAATCCCGCCGAAATGGGCGGGATTCTGTATATCTAAAGTTTGATATTAAAGTTCTAGCGCTTTTCTCTCGTCGCCACCCATTAAGAATTCTACTGGATTGTCGATAGCTTCTTTAACAGCAACTAGGAATCCTACAGACTCTTTACCATCGATAATACGGTGATCGTAAGACATTGCAACATACATCATCGGACGAATCACTACCTGACCATCAATAGCAACTGGTCTTTGGATAATGTTGTGCATACCCAAAATTGCAGATTGAGGAGGGTTGATAATGGGTGTTGACATCATCGATCCAAAAGTACCTCCATTAGTTACCGTAAATGTACCACCTGTCATCTCGTCAACCGTGATTTTACCATCTCTAACTTTAGTTGCTAAATCTTTGATGTTAGCTTCAACACTTCTTAAAGTCATATCTTCTGCATTTCTCAACACTGGTACCATAAGACCTTTTGGTCCAGACACCGCGATAGAAATGTCGCAGAAATCGTAATTGATTTTATAATCGCCATCGATTGATGCGTTAACATCTGGATACAACTTAAGCGCTCTAGTTACAGCCTTTGTAAAGAAAGACATGAAACCAAGACCGATGCCATGTTTAGCAGCGAATTCTTCTTTGTATTGTTTTCTGATTCTGAATATTTCTGACATATCAACTTCGTTGAACGTTGTCAACATCGCCGTTTCATTTTTAACAGAAACTAATCTTGCAGCGATTTTTCTTCTTAATACAGATAATTTAGTTGTTGTTTGCGCTCTGCTTCCATTAGTTGAAGATGCAGAACCCATTGCTGGAACAGCTTTAACAGCATCATCCTTTGTGATTCTACCATCGCGACCAGTACCTTGTACTTGTGCAGGTTCCATTCCTTTTTCGTCAAGAATTTTCTTAGCAGCAGGAGAAGGTGTATTGCTAGCATAAGTTGCTGCAACTGGCGCTTCTTTCTTAGGTTCTTCTTTTTTCTCTTCTACTTTCGGTGCTTCAGCTTTCGGAGCCTCTGCAGCAGGAGTAGCGCTTCCCTCAGGTTTAGCAGCACTCATATCGATAAGACAAACCACTTGTCCTACTTGTACCACATCACCTTCTTCAGCTTTTAGAGTGATAATACCACTTTCTTCAGCAGGAAGTTCAAGCGTCGCTTTGTCCGAATCTACTTCTGCGATCGGTTGATCTTTCTCAACATAATCGCCATCTTTAACTAACCAAGTTGCAATTTCAACTTCTGTGATAGATTCTCCCGGTGAAGGGACTTTCATTTCTAATATTGACATAGGAGTAATTTTTTTGTTTTAAACAGAGTTAAACTCTGGGAATATCGTTAGTTTTTAATATTAAGCTGTTACTGGTCTATTGCTTGGTGCGTCATCACAGTTAAATACTTTGTTGATAATCGCAGTTTGATTTCTTTCAAACATCTTATGACTACCCGGTGCTGGTGTTCCTGAAGCAACTGGCGAAATAACTTGGATACCTGTATCTCTAAAGTTTCTCAAGATATAGCTCCAAGCTCCCATATTTTCAGGTTCTTCTTGTGCCCAGATAAGATCTTTTCTCTTATTATATTTAGCAAAAATAGCGTCAATCTTTTCTAAGTTAAGTGGATACAATTGCTCCAATCTTACCAAAGCAACAGACTCGTCGCCACTTTCTTCTTTCTTCGCTAATAAATCGAAATACAATTTACCAGTACAGAGAACAAGACGTTCTACTTTGTTAGGATCAGCCGTTGGATCATCCAAAATTGGTTGGAATTCTCCGTTTGCCATATCTTCTAGACTAGAAACCACTTTTGGATGTCTTAACAATGATTTTGGTGTAAATACAACCAATGGTTTTCTGAAATTAAATTTCATTTGTCTTCTCAACAAGTGGAAATAGTTGGCTGGCGATGTGATGTCAGCAACAATAATATTGTCGTTAGCACATAATGTCAAGAATCTTTCCATTCTTGCAGAAGAGTGCTCTGCACCTTGACCTTCTGATCCGTGAGGTAGTAACATTACTAGACCATCTTGGATTTTCCATTTTTCCTCCGCAGCAACTAGATATTGGTCGATGATGATCTGTGCACCATTCATGAAGTCACCGAACTGTGCTTCCCAAATCGTCAATGTATTAGGAGAAGCCATTGCATAACCATAGTCAAATCCTAAAACTGCGTACTCTGACAAGTGCGAATTGAAAATATCAAATTGTGCGTCAGAAACATGCTTAAGCGGCGTGTATTCTTCCTCGGTATCTTCAGTTTTAATAACAGCATGACGGTGAGAGAAAGTTCCTCTTTCTACATCTTCACCAGAAATTCTGATTCCGAATTGCTCTGTTAAAAGTGTTGCATAAGCCAACAACTCTCCCATTGCCCAATCCAAAGAATCGTTATCTACCATTTTGATACGGTTTTCAAACAATCTTGTGATTTTGTTCAAGAATTTTTTATCAGCCGGAAGTGTTGAAATTTTAATAGCTAATTCTTTAAGTTTCGCTAAATCATATTTAGTATCAAAATCTTTAAGAAGCGAACCTTTTGGCGCCATTGGAAAATCTACCCAATCTTCGGCCATAAAAGGTGTCATTGCATTACGCGTAATCTCTTTAGAAGCATCAAAATTTTCATCCAACAACTTTTTGAAATCTTGCTCCATTGTTTTAAGAACTTCGTCAGAAACAATGTTTTCCTGAATCAACTTTTGCTTGTAGATTTCTCTTGGATTAGGATGTTTAGAAATGCTCTTGTAAAGATTTGGTTGCGTAAATCTTGGTTCGTCACCTTCGTTGTGACCATATTTTCTATAACCTAAAAGATCGATATACACATCTTTTCCGAATCTTGCACGGAAGTCCGCAGCAAAACGAATTGCATGTACAACAGCCTCCACATCGTCAGCATTAACATGCATCACTGGAGATTGCGTTACTTTTGCAATATCTGTAGAATAGATCGATGATCTCGCATCTAAATAATTGGTCGTAAATGACACTTGGTTGTTAACAACAATATGTACTGTACCACCAGTTTTGTATCCGTCCAAAGTCATCATTTGTGCAACTTCGTACACGATACCTTGTCCAGCAATCGCACCATCACCATGGATGATGATTGGCAATACTTTGTTATAATCTTTGTATTTGTGATCAACTTTTGCACGGCAAATACCTTCTACCAAAGCTGCTACAGTCTCTAAATGCGAAGGGTTTGGTGTTAAATTAATAATCACTTCTTCGCCGCTTGCTGTTGTAATAGTTTTAGAAGAACCTAAATGGTATTTAACGTCTCCAGAAAACACGTCTTCTTCGAATTCTTTTCCTTCAAACTCAGAGAAGATTTCTTTGTATGATTTTTGGAAAATATTAGTCAAAACATTAAGACGACCTCTGTGCGCCATCCCTAATACAACCTCGTCAACACCAAGTTGAGACGATCTTGTAATTAATTGATCAAGTGCAGGAATCAAAGATTCTCCACCTTCTAACGAGAAACGCTTTTGACCAACAAATTTTGTATGTAAATAATTTTCAAAAGCAACCGCTTGGTTAAGTTTGAAAAGGATTTCAGTTTTTTCTTCCGCAGATAACTTCGGATGATTTTCGTTAACGCTAACCCACTCTCTGATAAATTGCTTTTCATCAACATCGTTAATGTGCATATATTCTACACCGATAGAGTCGCAATAGATCTCTTCAAGATGCTTGATAATGTCAGCCAAAGTCGCTGGACCAGACATCCCAGTTGTTGTTGCAGAATTGAATTTTTTAGAAAGGTCAGCTTGTGACAATTCAAAATTTTCAATATCCAAAGTTGGCACAAAGTGTCTTCTTTCTCTAACTGGATTGGTTTTAGTGAAAAGATGTCCACGTGTTCTGTAGGCTTCGATTAGGTTAAGAACTTTGAATTCTTTACTAATATCTTCCGAAGCTTGACCATTGCTAACACTTTGCTGTGCATATTGTACCACTGGAGACGCGTCAGCATAGCTATCATCATCACCATAATATTCTCTTGCAAAGTCAAAACCTTGAAAAAAAGCTTTCCAAGATGGTTCTAAAGAATCTGGGTATTTCAGGTACTGCTCGTACATGTCGTCAATCAACTGAGCATGTGCGGCATTTAGAAACGAAAATTTATCCATTATTACAGATTATCTGTTTATAAAAATTATCAAATATTGCCAACAAATTTACTAAATTTTTATCTATTAAGTGGCAATCGAACTTGCTTTTTAACAATATGTTAAATATCAGTTTTTCAAGGCTTCAATTATCGATAAACGGGAAGTTGCAATTTTAGTTTTACGTCAGATCCAGCATCGGGTTCTTCTAAAAATTGTTCTTGTAAATCGTTATATCGCATGGTATCTTTTTTGGCTTTTTGCATCAGTTGTTGGACGCTTTTTATCCTACCAGCATAACTTCCTTGATAATAAATAACATAAGTTTTCCCGCCATTAACTGTACGGAAGGTGTAATTATTATCCGAAACGCTTATTCTTTTTGGTAAAGCAACGCCATAATAATATGACACTTCTTTATCCTTAAAATTATTCGGATTGGTGATTAACATTGGACTTCCGAACTCATCATCTTTCTTACCCAAATCTTGTTTAACAAAATTCACGACTTTGTTATGGTTAATCACAATATTCTTAATAAGCGCATCTTTTTTGTTAGAAGTACTTACGTTAACGCCCAATAACAAAGCACTTTCCTGATTTTCGACCATAATGCTATCGTATTTAATAGACGCAATCATGTTTTCTTTATCAACTTTATTTCCTAAAATCATAGTCAAATGTTTAATGCTTTTATCGATTTTATCAACGAAAACACCTTCGGTCATTAGGTTAATCGAACGCTTCAACAAAGGTTGTTTTGGCGTTTGGATTTTCCAAATAATATCCGTCGATTCTCCTTTACCAACAAATTTAACGTCTATTAAATAAGGATAAGATTCATCCTCCAAAAACAGTTGATAACGCAAGGTTCGCATCGGGTTTTCGTACCGAATAAACATCTCGCCAAACTGATCTTGTTTCTTTTTATTAAAAAACTTCATCGATGATCCTTGCCCAGAATAAGGCGTAAAAAAATTGAATCCTATATTTTTATCACTCGTGAAGAAGTCATTCCAATGAGAAAAATTTTGTAAATTGTTAAACTGCGGAAAAACCTTATCAATCGGATAACCGACTTTAGATTGTACAATATACTCTTTTCGCTCTTCAACAAAAGTCATCGAAACGGCGTAAATCCCGAAAAGTATTATTAAAATTAAAACTCCAAATTTTATCCAGCGCATATCTACGAATGATTCAAATGCAAATATAGGAATTGTATGTGGTCTATATTTCTATGTTTGTAAGTTTCTTTAATCGAACAAATCTATTTTTTGGTTTAAACAAAAGCATTAAATATCGATATCGTTATCCTCCGCATATTGTCGCCATTTTTCATAAAGTCTGGGATTTGCAAGCTCCCCATCCTCCGAATAATAAGACAAAAGTCGCTCGGTCGCATAAGGATAAAAATCATAGTTGTTAGCCTTTTCGTAGTATTTAACGGCTTTTTTAGAATGTTGTTTTACACCGTAACCAAAATCATAAAGAATCCCATAATAAATATTGGAGTAAGAATCTTCGTAATCTTTTTTAAGATGTTTTAGCAGATTTTCAAAATCCTCCTTTTGATAGTAGATTTCGACAACTTTAGCATTATTGCTGTACAATTTTTTGCTGGCTTCCTTGTAATATTCCAAAGCTTTGTCGTAATCTTGATCGACATGTTCTGCGTAAAAATACAAATCACCGAGATTGCTCATCGCCATTCCTTCGCCTAATGCCGCAGCTTTTTCGTACATCTCGAACATTTTCGAAACGTTAAAATCATAACCAATTTCATTTTGATAAAAGTAACCAAGATTGTTAAACGCGACAGCATTATTGGTTTCAGCAGCTTTTTCCGTCCACATTACCGCCTCTTTTGGTCGGTAATAATCGGCGTCTTTATCACTTAACAATAAACCCAATTCTATCATCGAATCTATGTCACCCAATTTTGAAGTATGTGTGTACAGTCGTATAGCGTCGTCAAACTGACCATTCTTTGCATAATTAATAGCCAACTTGAAAATGGTATGTAAATCAAATTTTAGTTCATAATCTTCACCTGAATTTTTACTCCAAATTTCAAAAAACTGATTCCAAAAATTAAGATCTTCTCCACGCAAATTGTAACGCTGCTCGTTAATTTCGCCATACTTTTCTTCGGAAATCAACTGCATATCTTGATTTTCTAAAACACGAAAAACCTGATTATCATTAATTAAGACAAAATTTTCTCCCAAATCACTATCTCCATTTAAACTAAAAAATGGCGTACAAACGAAATCATATTTATCGCTCAAAAATCTTTTTTCAACATCAAAAAACTGATTGTAATTCTGTGATTTAATTCTTAAAAACTTAGCATTTAAAACTTCAAAAGCTTTGTAATCAGAATTTAATTCAATCCAAAATTGATGTTCCAAAGCATGATACAATCCTTTACCAGAACTGGTTTTTATTCCCCAAGTATTTTTAATAATATATTTAAAATCGTCTAGAAAAACATCTTCGATTTCTTCATTTTCTAAAACATAGACATGCTTAACACCATCAAAAAGTCGCCACTTTTTATCTTTTTTAAAAGCGAAAGATTGATAATCGTCTAATAAAATGACTTTATCGATTTCGGTTTCTAAAATTTCTCCTTTAAAATTAATGATAGAAAACTTAGTCTGGAATTTATTTGGTTTTATTTGATAATAATTTTCTCCGATTTTAGAAATTGATTCTTCAACATATTCACCAACAAAAAAGCCTTTTTTAGTGTAGAATTTTCTTTTCTGAGTGCCTTTTTCTTTTGTAAAAAACAAATCTGAACAATAATCAATATCAAAAATGTTAGAACCTGAAACATTCAAAAGTTGCTGATTTTCGATGCCAAAAACTTGCCATATTCCGTTTTTAGAAACATTAAAATAAGCATAATTCAGAATCTCCAATTCATCGTATTCGCAAGGCAAAATCTGTTGATTCGTGTTACAATTAATAACTCCGATTTTACCATTCATGTGGACTTCCGCCACCGACATTTTATCAAAAGAATTAACATCGTAAGCGTCTTCGTAAATCGTCGGAACCAAAACTTTTCCATCCATGGCGATATAACCAAAAAGTCCATCCTTTCTAACCAAAGCAATATTCGTATCGCTCCAATCGTAGATTTCATCATAGATTGGATCGATGATTTTAACTCCTTTACTTGTTTCTAAACCAAATTTTCCGTCAACTTCATAAACATTAACATTATTTTTTAAAAACAAATCGTACTCAAAATAACCCAATCCATAGTTAATCCAATCGGTTTCCATAATCTCCTGAAACGACTGGTAACCGGTCATAAAGAACTGCGGATTCAGAAAATTAAGATCTTGATGTTCAATAGCGGTTTCAAAATTTTTCCATTTGTTATCGATTTCCAAAACCCAATCTTTGGCTTGCTCTTTCGGAGATTCTTCATTCATCGTGAAGACGTCGCTGCCATCAATCTGAAATGTATCAAACGGCAAATCCTCCAAAAACTGGAACATTTGGTTGACAGGCTCATAATAAAACTTCTTGTAATGCCATTGGTAAGTGTCCGCGATTAGGTTAAAAAAACTTCGCAAACGACTGATACCTTCTTGTTTATCCGCAAACAATTGCTTGCCTTTTGCGCGCAAATTCCCCGAAACAAGCGGAACCAACAACAACGGAATTTCGTAATTCCACTCACCAAGATAATTGGGAAAAGTTTCTTTGCTTTTACTGTCGAGATTGTATAAATAAATGCGATGTGCCAATGTCTAAATTTTAAGTTCTAAAAATAAGAATTCCTTTTTCAAAAAGCTAAAAACTGTCTAACAATCGATGTTAAATAAATTTTAAAGTTGATAAAAAAACAAAAATCCGCCTTCGAAAAGACGGATTTTGATATCATTTATAAACTGATTTTATTTAAAATACTCCACTCCATTTTTGAAAATGTTGTGGTAATTTGCAGTTGGAATATTCTTCATTAAACCTTCAGCAAAACGTTCTGGATGTCCCATTCTTCCGAAAATCTTTCCGTCCAAACTCGTGATTCCTTCAATTCCGAATAAAGAATTATTTGGATTAAACGGCATTCCATGTGCAATATTTCCATCGAAATCTACGTATTGCGTTGCAATTTGTCCGTTTTTGTAAAGCTCTGTTAACACTTCTTCTGAAGCCATAAAACGACCTTCACCATGAGAAATTGGAATGGTATATTCCAAACCGTTCATGCCTTTTAACCAAGGAGAATCTTCGTTCACCACTTTTACATTCACCATTTGAGAAATATGTCTCCCAATTGCGTTGTGCGCTAAAGTTGGTGAATTGGCGTCTAAATCTCGGATTTCACCATAAGGAAGCAATCCTGATTTCACCAAAGCTTGGAAACCGTTGCAAATTCCTAAAATCATTCCGTCGCGCTGCACCAAATTGTGAACAGCCTCTTTCATCTTTTCGTTTTTCAAAACGTTGACTATGAATTTTGCCGAACCATCAGGCTCATCACCCGCCGAAAAACCACCTGAAAAAACCAAAATTTGAGATTGTTCAATTTCTTTTACCCAAGCGTCGATGCTTTCATTCAATTTATTAAAATCAAGATTGATTAATGGCAAACTGGAAACTTCGGCACCTTCTTTTCGAAACGCATTTTGAGTTTCATATTCGCAATTGGTTCCTGGGAAAACAGGTGCGAAAACTTTTGGTTTTGCAATGCCGTGTTTTTTGATGATGATATTTCTTGGATTCGTTGAATTCAAGCTTTCATCAAGATTAACAACGATTTTTTCTTTCTCCGAAGTTGGAAAAAGATTTTCGAAAGTACCACCGAAGTTGGATTTGAGATTCGAGATTTGAGATTCGAGATTGTTGATTGTTAATATTGAATTTTCAACAACATTTCCGATTTTTTGTAAAGCTAGATGAGATAACTCTTCAGCAGATTCAATGATTAATCCACCAATATTTTTCTCTAAAATTTGAGTTTCATCTAAAGAAACAGTCGCTCCAAGATTATTTCCAAATGCCATTTTCGCCAAAGCCACTGCTACTCCACCTTCTTTGATAGTTTTTGCTGAAACAATGGTTTTTTGTAAAATTCCATCATGAATAAACTCATAAACGTCTTTTAAAACCTCATAATTTGGAAGTCCATTTTCGTCCGTTTGATGATAAAAATGATATAAATGATTTCCCGCCAACTTGAATTCTGGAGAAATAATATGACGTTTCACGCCGTTTGCACACGCAAAAGAAATCAAAGTTGGTGGTACATTAATATTTTGGAACGTCCCACTCATCGAGTCTTTACCACCAATTGCAGCCAATCCAAGATTCATTTGAGCATTGTAAGCTCCCAACAACGACGCCATTGGTTTGCCCCATTTATCAGGTTGATTTCCTAATTTCTCAAAATATTCTTGGAAACTCAAACGAATTTTTTTGTAATCGCCACCCATTGCAACGATTTTAGAAACGCTCTCTAAAACAGCATTTGCAGCACCAACCATCGAGTTTTGACTCGAAATATCGGCATCAAATCCCCAGCTTGCCAAAGAAACGGTTTCAATATTTTCAGCATTCAAAATTGGAAGCGTCTGCACTGAGCCTTCCATTTCTGTCAGCTGATATTTTCCTCCCAAAGGCATCGCAACCGTCGTCGCTCCAACCGAAGCATCGAACATTTCCAATAAGCCTTTTTGGGAAGCGTTATTTTTATCTTTTAAAATATTTACAAAATTCTCTTCTGTAAATTCTATTTTTTCTGTTTTTACAGGCTCTAAGTGAGAAATCTCAACCGTTTGTGTTTTTGCACAACCGTTTGTATCCAAGAAATCACGGCTCAAATCCACAATTTTATTGCCTTTCCAGAACATTTTCATTCTTCCAGAATCGGTTACTTTTGCAACGACAACAGCTTTGATATTTTCTTTTTCGCAAAACTCAATGAATTTAGCTTTGTCCTTTGCTTCAATAACAACCGCCATCCTTTCTTGAGATTCAGAAATCGCCAATTCAGTTCCGTTCAAACCTTCATATTTTAAAGGCAAAACATCCAAATTAATTTCCAAAGAATCTGCAATTTCGCCAATCGCTACCGAAACGCCACCTGCACCAAAGTCGTTTGATTTTTTAATTAAAGTCGTTACTTCAGGATTTCTGAACAAACGTTGAATTTTACGTTCTTCAACGGCATTTCCTTTCTGAACTTCCGTAGAAAGCGCATGAATAGAGCTTTCGTCTTGTTCTTTTGAACTTCCTGTTGCACCACCAACTCCATCGCGACCTGTAGCACCGCCTAAAAGTACCACAATATCACCATTTTCAGGCTTTTCGCGACGAACCCACGTTTTTGGAACTGCGCCAACCACGAAACCAACTTCCATTCTTTTGGCTTTGTAGCCTTCATGATAAATTTCGTTGACTAATGTGGTCGCCAAACCAATTTGGTTACCATAAGACGAATAGCCATTTGCGGCTTGTTTCGTAATGGTTCTTTGCGGCAATTTCCCTGGCATGGTCGCCGAAATCGGTTCTAAAACATTTCCTGCACCTGTTAAACGCATTGCTTGATAAACAAATGCACGTCCAGACAAAGGGTCACGAATTGCACCACCAAGACACGTTGAAGCCCCACCAAAAGGCTCAATTTCCGTTGGGTGATTGTGAGTTTCGTTCTTGAATAACAAATACCAAGGTTCTTTTTTACCATCGTATTCAGCTTCAATTTCAATCGTACAAGCATTGATTTCGTCTGAAACCACAAGGTTTTCTAAGTTACCCGTTTTGCGGAAATATTTAGCAGCGATAGTTCCCAAATCCATCAAGGAAATTGGTTTTTCTTCGCGTCCTAAGAATTTTCTTTTTTCTAAATAATCGTTGAAAATAGTTTCTAAAGTCGATTTAAACTGACCTTTGAATTCAATTTCTGTTAATTCTGTTTCAAACGTTGTGTGACGGCAATGGTCGCTCCAATACGTATCCAAAACTTTAAGTTCGGTTTCAGTAGGATTTCGGTTTTCTGATTTAAAATGAGCTTGAATAAACTCTAAATCGTCCAAGCCAAACGCAAAACCTATCTTATCATAAAAGTTTTTCAATTCATCTGAACTCCAATCTTTAAAACCATCATAAACGATAACTGGTTGTGGCTCGTTTTCAGCTGGAATTTCTAATTTAGATAAATCTTTTTCCTTAGATTCTACTTTGTTAATCAACAAATCCTTGATTTTCACCAAATCTAAATCGCTGACTCCTGAAAGCTCAATTAATTTTCCACTTCTAACCGTTGCGTTGCCATTTTGCGTCAACAAAGCGATACATTGCTCCGCAGAATCAGCTCTTTGGTCGTATTGACCTGGAAGAAATTCGGTTGCGAAATAGGTATTCTTTGCAGGATTTTCTTCATGCAGAATATCAGTAACCGGATCCACAAAAGTAGAATTCACCACCTTTTGGAAATCGGCATCTTCAATTCCGAAAATATCGTAAACATTATAAACTTTCACGCTTTCGATGTTGGAAACTACGTTTAAGATTTCCGAAAAAATCTTTGGACTTTCCACATCAAACAAGCCTTTCTTTTCTACAAAAATTCTTTTATTCATTTTTTATTAGATTCAAGAGCCGAGAACCGAGATTCAAGACTTTACTTTTTACTTTATTTTTTCATAGGAGTTTATCCTATCCTATTTCGTCACTTCGAGTAGAATTTGAAAAATTCGTATCGAGAAGTTCTAATAAAAGTTCTCGTTACATTTTTCTTCACTTTGTTTCGAAAAACACTCGAACTGACGTTGTATTTCTACTTTTTTGCGGTATGTTTTTCGCAGCCCGACCTGAGTGGAGCTCTTTATTATTTTTCACAAAAAAATAATAAAAGCGGGAACGGAGGGCGGAAAAAGCTGCCATAACAAAATTTGAGATTCCAAATTCGAGATTTGATATTCCTCAAACAACGAAAATTAATTTCAATTATAAAATAAAAATGCAGCCGACAAGACTGCATCAAATTTATACTTTTAAATCTGCTTCAAGACCAATTAAATCCGAATATTTATCCGTGATTGGCTTCGCCTCGTTTTGGATAAATTCTTCCGTTTGTATTGGTGCAAATCCGATAAAGTTTTTCGGATCCATTACTTCAGCAATCTTCGATTTGTCCATTTTCAGGGAAGTATCGTTCATTAATCTTTCGATCAAATCGTTTTCCTTGCCTTCCATTTTCACTTTCTTAGATGCTTCCATCGAGTGAACACGGATAATTTCATGGATTTCTTGACGGTCGCCGCCAGCTTTCACTTCTTCCATAATCACATATTCGGTTGCCATGAACGGCAATTCTTCCATAATATGCTTGTGGATGCGGTTTTCGTACACAACTAATCCGTCCATAATGTTATTCCAAATCAACAAAATAGCGTCGATTGCTAAAAATGCTTGCGGAATTGTTAAACGCTTGTTTGCAGAATCATCCAAAGTACGCTCAAACCACTGTGTAGAAGCCACCATCGCCGAACTTGACGACAACGACATTACGTATTTCGCTAAAGCTCCGATTCTTTCAGAACGCATTGGATTACGCTTGTACGCCATTGCCGATGAACCGATTTGGTTTTTCTCGAATGGCTCTTCAATTTCTTTTAAATTTTGAAGTAAACGTAAATCGTTCGTGAATTTATGGGCAGATTGAGCAATGTTTGACAATAAAGCCACCACTTTTGCATCAATTTTTCTATCGTAAGTTTGTCCAGAAACACCAAAAACTTTTTCGAAACCGAATCTTCTTGACAATTCTTTATCTAAATGTTTTACTTTTGAATAATCGCCATTGAAAAGCTCCAAGAAACTTGCTGCTGTTCCCGTAGTTCCTTTCACACCACGGAATCTCAAAGTTTCTAAGAAAAATTCTAATTCTTCAAAATCCAAAATCAAAGACTGAAGCCACAAAGTTGCTCTTTTCCCAACCGTCGTTAACTGTGCAGGTTGGAAATGCGTGAAGCCCAAAGTGGGCATATCTTTATATTTAATCGAGAAATCCGATAATTTTTTGATAACGTTCACCAATTGTTTTCTCACAATTTTTAAACCGTCACGGATTTGAATTAAGTCTGTATTATCTCCCACAAACGCCGAAGTCGCCCCCAAATGGATGATTCCTTTCGCCAACGGTGCAACGTCGCCATACGTGTGAACGTGCGCCATCACATCATGACGGAATTTTTTCTCGTAAGCAGCAGCGGCATCAAAATCGATGTTTTCTGCTTGTTCTTTCAGTTGGTTGATTTGCTCGTCTGTGATGTCTAAGCCTAAATCTTTTTCGATTTCTGCCAATGCAATCCACAATTGTCTCCAAGTTCTGAATTTATTATTCGGGGAAAAATTGTAAAGCATTTCCTCACTTGAGTAACGTTCTTCAAGAGGATTTTTGTAGGAATTCATTCTTTCTTTTTACTTTTTTAGATGTACAAAAATAAACAAAAAAAACCTGAATTAAAAGAATTCAGGTTTTATATATTGCTATCAAACAGTCATTAATATCAATTATCTTTTTCTAACATTACCAAGAATGTCTGGAAAATAAGTATCTGCTAAATGCTCGAACTCGTCACCTCGCATAAACATTGACGCGTCAACTTGGTCATAAGATGTTCTACCAGCCGCAGCAATTAACTCATTGCAAGTATGTAACGTATTCTTATGGAAGTGATAAACACGTTCTGCTTTGTCCGTAACATCAAGACCTTTGATCAACATTTTATTTTGCGTTGCAACACCCGTTGGACATGTGTTAGAGTTACATTGTAAAGCTTGGATACAACCCAAAGCAAACATAAATCCACGTGCGTTGTTACAAGCATCAGCCCCCATCGCAACTGCTCTCAAAATATCTAAAGAGGTCAAAACCTTTCCAGAAGCGATAATTTTAACTTTATCTCTAACATTAAAGTTTTTCAGTGTAGAGTTTACAAAAATTAAAGCTGGTTCTAACGGCATACCAACACCATCCGAAAACTCTGGCGGCGCTGCACCTGTACCACCTTCAGCACCATCAACAGTAATAAAATCTGGGTAGATTTTAAGAACATTCATTTGTGCACAAATTTCTTCAAATTCTTTAGTATCACCAATACAAAGTTTGAAACCAACTGGTTTACCACCTGACAAATCTCTAAGTTGTTTTACGAATTGCAATAATCCCGCAGCCGTTGAGAATGCGCTATGCCCTGGAGGCGACAATACCGTGATACCTGGCTTTACGTGACGGATCGCTGCAATCTCTGGTGTATTTTTAACCCCTGGAAGCACCCCACCGTGACCTGGCTTAGCACCTTGAGAAAGTTTAATCTCAATCATTTTTACATTATCGATTGTCGCATACTTCGTAAACAATTCTGGGTTAAATTTCCCTTCATCATCACGACATCCAAAATATCCTGTACCAATTTGCCAACACAAATCCCCACCTTCCATGTGATATGGAGAAATTCCTCCTTCACCAGTGTTATGATAGAATTGTCCTTTTTTCGCACCTCTGTTAAGCGAGATATGCGCTCTGTCAGACAAAGCACCAAATGACATTGCAGAAATATTAAATAAAGACGCACTGTATGGTTGCAAACAATCTGGTCCACCAATTGTCGTTCTTGGCAATTCGTGCGACGGCGATTTAGCATAAATAGAATGCTTAATACCTTCGTATTTTCTATTGTTGATTTCTAGTTGAGTACCGAAAGCTACCGTGTCGCTAATATTTTTTGCACGACGATAAGCTGCCGATCTTTGATTTCTTGGGAAAGGTTTACCATCGGTTTCTCTCTCAATGAAATACTGTTGAATTTCGGGAGAAATCCCTTCCAGCATATAACGGAAAAGTCCTAATACAGGGAAGTTTCTCAAAATAGCATGTTTGGTCTGCGTGGCATTGAAAATACCTAAGATGTAAATAGCAGCCAACGTAATTGGAATCCAATAATGGGCTTTGATAAGAACAGCAATAACTGTCGTTGCAAGGACTAATACCAGTCCCCATGTAAGGAATTTATCTCTCATTTTTAAGGGAAATTAAATTCCAGCAAATATAATATTAATATTTAATAAATAGTAAATAATTACATCATCTTGGACAAAAAAATAGATTGTGAATTTCAAAAAAATTCATAAATAAAATTGAGAATATGTAAATAATTTAAATCTTTAAAATCTTTTTGAAGAAAGTTTAAAAAAACTTCGTTTTTAGTACAAAAAAAAGATTTAGAAAATTTCTAAATCTTTTAATTTTTTAAACTTTTAAGATCTCAGCTTCTTTAACTTTGAAAGCGTCATCTACTTTTTTAATATATTGATCTGTAAGATCTTGAATGTCTTTTTCAGCACCTTTTATCAAGTCTTCAGAAACGCCATCCAACTTTTTAAGATCCTTCATACCTTCTTGACGAGCGTTTCTAACAACAATTTTACTTTGCTCTGCTTCGCCTTTGGCTTGTTTTGCTAAATCTCTACGACGCTCTTCTGTTAAAGGTGGAACGTTAAGAATGATAACATCACCATTATTAGAAGGTGCAAATCCTAAGTTAGAGTTGATAATTGCTTTTTCGATAGCACTAACTGCTCCTCTATCCCAAGGTTGAATAGAAATAGTCATCGCATCTGGCACAGATACGTTAGCAACTTGGTTAATAGGTGTCATAGAACCATAATATTCTACCATAACATCTTGTACCATACTTGTTGACGCTCTACCCGCTCTGATTTTTTGAAAAGCATGATCCAAATGCTTAAGCGCAGCATCCATCTCTTCCTTTACTGATGCTGTGATGAGTTCTAATTCTTCCATTATTTATTTAAAGTTTAATAATTAACAATTCTGTTTTAAAATTTGAAATCCTGCAATAATAATTGTTTTAATACAAAAACTCCAAGTTTTTTGATTTATTATTAGTTAACCAATGTACCGATCATTTCGCCATCTACAAGACGTGCAAGATTACCTTGTTTGTTCATATCAAAAACGATAATTGGCAATTTGTTCTCATGACTCAAAGTAAAAGCTGTCATGTCCATTACTTTTAGATTTTTCTCGAAAACTTCCTCGAAAGAAAGACTATTAAATTTAACAGCATCAGCATTTTTTTCAGGATCGCTATCGTAGATACCATCAACTCTTGTCCCTTTCAAGATAACATCAGCATCGATTTCGATAGCACGAAGCGTCGCCGCTGTATCTGTCGTAAAATAAGGATTACCAGTACCTGCTCCAAAAATAACAACTCTACCTTTTTCAAGATGACGAACTGCTCTTCTTTTAATAAAAGGTTCTGCAACTTTATCCATTTCAATCGCTGACTGAAGTCTAGTTTTGATACCAGCATCTTCCAAAGCGCCTTGCAAAGCCATACCGTTGATAACCGTTGCCAACATCCCCATGTAATCGCCTTGTACGCGATCCATACCTTTTGCAGCACCAGCCAATCCTCTGAAAATATTTCCTCCTCCTATAACAATTGCAACTTCGCAACCTTTGTCTACAACTTTTTTAATTTCATCCGCATATTCCTTAAGACGATTGTTATCAATACCGTATTGACGTTCTCCCATCAAGGCTTCTCCACTTAGTTTTAAAAGGATTCTTTTATATTTCATCTTTTCTTTTTTATGAATTTTTAATTAAAAAATAATACGCTGATTACAAGCTTTCATTTTTTTTAAATTTTTACTGCTGCAAATATAAGGAATGCAACAGAATTACGTTATGAAGAAATAAGTTTAACGTCTAAATATTTTGTTAAATTTTAAAAAAATCTATTTTTGCAAATAAGAGAAGTGATTTTGAAGAAGATTTCTATTTTATCTTTAGCGATATGCAGTAGTTTGGTGTATGCACAGTTAGGTACCAATGTATATCCTTTTCTAAATATTCCTGTATCTGCCCGACAATCTGCTTTGGGTGGCGATGCTGTATCCATAAGAGATTACGATGTTAACATGACCGCGGCCAATCCGTCTTTAATGAATTTGGAAATGGATGATATGGTGTCTGTAAACTACGCTTCATATCTTGCAGATTCCAAAATAGGAACTATTAGCTATGTTAAAGATTTGGAACAAGGCCATCTTATTTCTATTAATGCGCGCTATATGGATTACGGAAAAATGCCTCGTACAGACGAAGCAGCCAACATTCTTGGAGATTTTTCTGCGATGGATGCCTCAGTTGGAGCTGGCTATGCTTATCAATTCGAAGACGAATGGACCATAGGTGCCAATGTTAATTTTGTAACTTCAAAAATTGACACCTACAGCTCGATGGCACTTTCTGCAAACGCAGGTGTTACCTATCACAATCCTCGCTCTAATGAGACTTTGACTTTAGTTGCTCGTAATTTTGGTTATCAATTCAAACCTTTTAATGGTGTTCGAGAAGATTTACCTTTTAGAATAGATTTGGGTTACACCAAAATTTTGGATCAATTTCCGGCTGCTATTACTGTGACATTGCACGATTTACAAAAGTTTAACATTTCGCAAGATTTCAATGTTAATGGACAACCTGTCAATTTTGGAAGAAAAGTATTAGATCATTTATCTCTTGGTGTCGAATTGTTTCCGCAACAAGCATTTAATATAAGATTTGGTTATAATGTTAAACGTGGTAACGAAATGGCCATTCTCGATCAAAGAAATTTTTCAGGACTTTCGGCAGGATTTGGAATTAAAATTTCATATTTCAATTTCGATTATTCGCATGCGAGATATCATAATTCATCCAATGTCAATATGTTTGGGCTAAGTGTTGATCTTATCGAAATAAGTGGAAATCGTCGTTAATTTTTTGAACAAATTCTCAAAACCAAATTTCTTTAATCCGCAATAGTTTTTTTCCTTTTTAAAATTTCTAAATTTGTATCAGAAATTCAGAAATGAAAAAAAATTGGGTAATCGCCATCGATGGCTATTCTTCGACTGGAAAAAGTTCTATCTCCAAAGTTATTGCAAAACGCCTTGGTCTTATCCACATGGATACTGGCGCGCTTTATCGTGGTATTACTTATTATGGACTTAGCCATTGTCAAAATGCAGATGACAGTATCAATCTTCAACAATTAATAGATGATCTTCCGAACATCAATTTAGTTTTTGAAAAAAAGAATGAAGAATTACAATTATTCTTAAACGGCACCAATATCGATAAAGAAATACGTCAACCACAAGTATCTGCCAACGTTAGTCAAGTTGCAAAACTTCCTGAGGTGAGAGCTTTCTTACTTAATACTCAAAGAAATATTGCTAAAACTGGAGGTGTTATTATGGATGGTCGCGACATTGGTACGGTGGTTTTACCAAATGCGGATTTCAAGTTTTTCTTAACCGCAAGCACTGATGAACGTGCAAAAAGAAGACATCTAGAACTTCTTAGTTTTGGAGAAAACATCAACATCGAAGATGTGAAACAAAATCTTATCGAACGTGACAAAATAGATTCTGAAAGAGAAATCGCGCCACTTCGTCAGGCAGACGATGCCATATTGATAGATAATTCTGATTTGACGAAAGAACAAACCATCGAATTAATGCTTTCACATATAAAGTAATAATAATTTAACAAAGTTTATACAATGTTAAATTTCTTTGGTACATTTGTTGCAACTCATAAAAACATAATTAATCAAGTTAAACATTAATCAAAAAATCACACATTATGTCTAGAAAAAATAATTCAGCAGGAATTTTAGCAGGTCTATTAGCAGGTGCAGCAGTTGGTGTAGTAATGGGACTTCTTTACGCTCCTGAAGAAGGTAAAGAAACAAGAAAGAAAATTAAAAAGAAAGCTGAGGAAATCAAAGACCAAGCTAACGAACAATATCACAAAACCTCAGAAAAAGTTAAAGAGCAATACGGAAACGTTTCTGACCAAGTGAAAGACAAATACAACACAATCTCTTCTCAAGTTAAAGATACTGCTAACAACATTGCATCTTCGGTTAAAGAAGGTTATGATAAGTATAAGGATCAAATGGTATCTAAAGCAACTGACGTTGTTAAAGATGTAGAGACAGAACTAGACGGAATGAAATAATCCTAAATCTAGAGTGAATTATAAAGGAACTTAGTCCACTAAGTTCTTTTTTTTTGTAAATTTTTGTAACTTTACTAAAACATCTATTATGATAGATCTACTTAAGGAATATATTAATAAAAGAATCGACCTTGCAAGGCTTGAGTTGGTAGAAAAATCGTCCTTGTCAACAGGTATTATCACCTTTATTATGACGATGGTTATTGTATTTGCGTTCTTTATTATTTTATTTAATTTTGGAATTGCATTCCTTATTGGGCAAGCATTAGATAATTTTTCGTACGGATTTTTAATCGTTGCAGGATTCTATCTTTTTATTATGATTATCGTGCTTATTATGAGAAAAAAAATCATAAAAAGCGTTGCTAATAATGTACTTAACTTTTTAAACCGTTAATTATGTCACACCAATACAATAATCTAGATGAGTTGAGAAGAAAAAAGGCACTTCTAAGAGATGATATCAAAAACATGGAAGAGCTTTTAACTTTTAAAAACAAAAAAGAAAGTTTGAGCGTGCTGACTAACGGCATTACAGATAAATATCTGAAGGAGTCCGAAGATGATGAAGGCAACCAAACGCTTAGCCTCAATACCAAAAACATTATGCGCGAAGTATCGGAAGGTATTCGAGAAACAACTTCCCCAAAAAGTTTAGTAGGATTAGCCAACAATACCGTAGATTCTGGACTTTTGGAAACTGCAGTTCGTCTAGGAGCTGTAACTCTAGTTGGTAATTATGCCCGCAAAAATCTTAATAACTCTAACTGGAACAAAAAAATAATTGGTCTAGCTTTAGTCTACGTTGCGCCTTTCGCTCTTAAATTTATTAGAGAGAAACTAGAAGATTATCAACGTCACAAAACCACTTCTAGCCTTGAAAAATTGATTTAGTTTTAAATTAAATTTAAACTTGCTGCGAAAATATTTGACCGAGAATAATTCCTGTCGCCATCGATACATTAAGACTTTCGGTAGATTGTTGCTTGCCGAATCTTGGGATGGTGACAACATCAGTCAGTAATTGTTCAACATTAGGACGCATACCATTCCCTTCATTACCTAGTACCAAACTAAATTTTGATGGGAATTTTTTTTTATAGATACTTTCACCCTGCATATCGGTCCCGATAATTGAATGTTGATAGGTTTTAAGATAATCTTCCAACTCCACATAACACACATTAACTCTAGTGAAAGAACCCATGGTTGACATTAAAACTTTCGGGTTATGAAGATCCACAGTATCTTGACTACAAACGATTTGTTCGATACCAAACCAATCCGCCAATCGGATAATTGTGCCCAAATTTCCAGGATCTTGGACACCATCTAATATTATTTGTCGGTCTTTAGAATCGTCGATTTTTGCAGTTTCTAGTAAGCAGACCGCTATGGAGTCTTTAGGGTTTTGTAAAAAACTTATCCTCCTAAGTTCTCTTTCATTAATTTCAAAAATATCGACATTTTTGAATAAACTTTTCAATTCTTCAGGCTTTGTAGAATAAATTTCTAAAATTTTAACACGAGAATTCGCAAGTTCTTTAATAATCTTGTTACTCTCAACCAAAAACAAATTGTATTTTTGTCTAAATTTCTTTTTGTCGAGAGATTGTATTATTTTTATTTTATGAGAAGTAAGCATTTTCGAAAATATTCCCAAAAGTATTATATATTTTGTTTATCAGCAAGTCTGATGTTGTTATTGCTGTATGCATGTAGCACAACAAAGAAGGTCCCAGACGGCGAATACTTGTTGACCAAAAATGAATTCAAATACCAAGATGGGAAAATCCTAAGTGATAAAATTCCAAGTTTTGCAGCACAAAAACCTAATAAGAAAACTTTTTTCTTGTTTCCTTTAGGTCTTCTTGCCTACAATGCGGCCAATTTTAAATACGACAGTATTCTTAACGAGTATATGACTTATCCTAATGAAATGAGAAATCAAAAACTTCGTGATTCTCTTTTCATAAAATATAATCATCCAGAGTATGTTGGCAGAAATCTATTTTGGAACAGATTTTGGCACACAGTTGGCGAAAAACCAGTTATCTATAGCGATGGTAAAACTAAAGCTAGTGTTGAGAATATCCAAAACTTCTTAGTCTACAAAGGTTATTGGGATTCTGAAGTTACACACTCTGTAAAAAGAGATTCGGCTGCTAAAAAAGCGGAGGTTAAATATAACATCATCCACAGAGATCCGACTTTTATTAAAGATTATTATTACAATATCACCGATTCGGGCGTTAGAAACATTTACGAAAGAGACATTAAAAAAAGTCTTATTAAAAAAGGAAATATTCTCGATCAAACCGTTCTTGAAGATGAAGTAAAACGCATCACGCAATTGATGAAGGACGAAGGTTATTATAAATTCAATGCGTCTGGAGAACAAATTTATTTTACAGCTGATACACTTTCTAGTCGCAAAGATGTGCCTGTGACAATGGATATCCACAAAGACACGTTGGATGGTGGATTTATTAAACCTAAAATTGGCAACATAGACATTGCTGTTGTCGACAACATTAAAGAATACGAAGAAAAAAGTATTCATAAAGACAGCTTGCGTGGCATCAATATTTATAGAGCTGACACGACATCTTACAAACTCCAATCGCTTTGGCTTCCAATCATATACAAACCTGGCGATAATTATCAGCAACGTGATTTTGATGTAACCAAACGTAACCTAATGGCTATGAATAACTTTACGATTCTACAAGCCATTGATGGTCTACGTAATGAAGGCACAAATAAGCAAAACGATAGCTTAATTGATGTTCGATATATTCTAAAGCCGATGCCAAAATATGATTTTAAAGTCGGAATGGATTTACACTATTCTGAAATTTTAAACTTTGGTTTTTCTCCATCTTTAGAATTAACCTCTCGTAATGTTTTTAAAGGTGCAGAAAACTTAAACATTAGTTTTTCCGGTATTATTGGTACAACAAAAGATCCGAAAAAAGATAAGGCATTATTTAATGCTTACGAATTGTCAACACAAGCGTCGTTGCAAATTCCTCGATTGTGGGTGCCTTTCAAACGTTATTGGAAAGTAATCCCAAAAAGATACTCACCAACATCGAGTATATTTTTAGGCGCGGCGATCCAAAATAATATTGGACTTGGACGTATCAATTTTAATACTGGTCTTAGCTATTATGCCAATGTTAATGATATTGTTTCGCATAAATTGACTTTGTTTAATACCCAATTTAGTTTTACACAAAATAAAGAAAACTATTATCAACTTTTCTTAGCGGACAACGATATTAGACAACAAGTTTTCGATTGGTATTTTGTACAACATCCAAATATTGCAGCCCAATATAACAATGGTCAAATTGGTATTGATGACGTTTCCAGAATTATTATTCGTGATAATAATTTCCAAAGCGGATTAGACCAAACACAGACAGACACATTTAACTCTTATCGACAATCTCTTGCCAACAAAGACAGACAGACTCAAGACGTTGTAATTTCTTCGATTATTTACAACTTCTTGTATAATGAAATTGGTCAAAAAGCTTACAAAAATCCATTTTATTTTAATGGAAAATTTGAGGTAGCGGGTAATGTTTTGGGCTTATTTGCAAAAAACTTTACGCAAGATGGCGTTATTGGAGATGATACCAAAACTATTTTTAAAATCCCTTATTCTCAATTTGTAAAATTTGATTTTGATTTTAGAAAATACTTCACATTCTTCCAAGACAAGGCGCAGCCACATACTTTGGCGATTCGACAATTTATTGGGATTGGTATTCCGTATGGCAACTCTAACAATATGCCATTCATCCGTTCTTATTTCAATGGTGGATCCAACGACATTAGAGCATGGGTAGCTTTTGGAGGTCTTGGTCCAGCAGATTCGCAACTTGACGAACGTGTAAGATCTTATGCAATGGACAATGTAAAATTAACGACAAGTGTCGAATATCGATTACCGATAAACAATATGTTAGAAGCCGCACTTTTTACAGATGCTGGTAACATTTGGGGACTAAAAGATAACGGATTTGGCGATCAGTTTAAATTTAATAAATTTATAAGCCAAATGGGTGTTGGTAGTGGATTTGGTCTTAGATTAAACGTTGCTTACATCAAGTTCCGATTAGATTTAGCTTACAAAATGTACGATCCTAACCAACCAATTGGCGAGCGTTGGGTGATGATGAAAAATAAGCTTCTTCGACCAACTCTTAATTTTGCATTTGGATATCCATTTTAACAACATAAAACTTTCATCAATTGGTGAAAGTTTTTTATTTTAAATAAAATCATATCATTAAATAATTAATTAACAAGCAATTAAAAGCTCTTATTTGAAACATTAAATAAAAGCTAAAAATCTTTCTTTTTGTTAAGTTTTTTTATATTTTTGTAATAGTTAGAATTTATCAAACTCGATGCTATCAGAATTAGAAAATAATTTCGTGCAATTAGAAAAGAAAATCCTTAAGTTGCACAAGAAACATATCAGTCTATTAGACAAATATGCAGAGCTTTCTAAGGACTATAAGCAATTGCAGGAGGAATTTGATGAAGAGAAAAAAAGAAATCGAGTTTTAGCAGAAGAGCAAAAAGATTTAAAACTTTATTCAGCTATAAGCGGAAATGCAGATCATAATAAATTGATGAAAAATCACCTAAATAAATTGATAAAAGAGGTAGATTTTTGTATTGCAGAGTTACGAAACAGTGGATTATAAGATATGGATATTAGAAGAATTACCATCAACATAGCTGGAAGAGTCTATCCTCTTAACGTCCCCGCTGCCGAAGAAGAAACCCTACGTAAAGTCGGGAAACAAATTGAAACGATGATTAAGGAATTTGAGGCGAATTTTGATGTGCGCGACAAGCAAGATGCTTTAGCCATGTGCGCATTAAAATTAGGAACCAACGCCGAAGTGCACTTAAACAATAATGAAAAGAATTTAACAAATACCAATGACCGTTTGACAAAAATCAACCAGTTATTGGAAGAATTGGAGGACTAAAATCTTCCAAATATACAAGCTGCCTACAATAATTCTAACACAGCAGGTAAACTCAACGCTAAACAATTGCCGAACGAATGTTCATTAGATGGCGCGCTGCCTTGTCGCAGATTACAGATAATGAAAAACAGTTCAAATCGTGTTGATTAGGAGTTTACTCTTAATAATGGATTGTTGTAGGTTTTTTTATGTTTAAAAATTTAAAAATAAATTAAATAACTCACTATAAATTATGATTGCAACCTACATTACTATCGGTATAGTTGCTTTGGTCATAGGTGCGGTTTTAGGAATTATGTATTCTAAAAGCTCACTAAATTCTAAAGGAAAATTCATCCTAGAAGATGCCAAAAAAAGTGCCGAAACTATCATAGAAAAAGCTAACACACAGGCTGAAACTATTAAAAAAGAAAAACACCTACAAGCCAAAGAAAAATTCTTGGAACTAAAATCGGAGCACGACTCTAACATCCAATCTCGCGAAAAGAAAATGCAAGAGATTGAGAAAAGAATCAAGGATAAAGAACACAAACTAAACGAAGAACTTAGCAAAGTTGGTCGTCAAGAAAAAGACCTTGAAAAACAACTTGCTGACTACTCGAAAAAGCAAGAAATCGTAGAACGTAAACAACAAGAGCTAGACGCTGCAACAGCTCAAAAGGTTGAAATGTTAGAAAAAATATCTAACTATACAGCAGAAGAAGCTAAAGAAGAATTGGTAGAAGCCATGCGTGCTGAGGCTAAAACAAGAGCACAAGCTTACGTCCAAAACATTATGGAAGAAGCCCAGCTTAACGCCAAAACCGAAGCTAAAAAAATCGTCATTCAAACCATCCAAAGAATCGGAACCGAGCAAGCTATCGAAAATTCAGTTTCTGTATTCAACATCGAATCGGACGAAATTAAAGGTAGAATCATCGGACGCGAAGGTCGTAACATCCGTGCGCTAGAAGCTGCGACAGGTGTTGAGATTATCGTTGATGACACGCCAGAAGCGATTCTATTATCATGTTTCGATCCTGTAAGAAGAGAAGTTGCAAGACTTTCACTTCACAGATTGGTAACTGACGGCAGAATCCACCCTGCTCGTATCGAAGAAGTGGTACAAAAAACGCAAAAACAAATCGAAGAAGAGATCATCGAAGTTGGTAAAAGAACCATCATCGATCTTGGTATCCACGGGCTTCACCCAGAGTTGGTAAAAATCGTTGGACGTATGAAGTTCCGTTCTTCTTACGGACAGAACTTGCTTCAACACTCTCGTGAGGTTGCAAACATTGCAGCAACAATGGCTGCCGAACTTGGTCTTAATGTCAAACTAGCCAAAAGAGCTGGTCTATTACACGATATCGGAAAAGTTCCTGAGCAAGAATCAGAACTTCCTCACGCATTATTGGGTATGCAATGGGCAGAAAAATATGGTGAAAACGCAGAGGTTATCAACGCCATCGGAGCGCACCACGACGAGATCGAAATGACATCTCTTCTATCGCCGATTATCCAAGTTGCGGATGCTATTTCTGGAGCAAGACCTGGTGCAAGACGCCAAGTTTTAGAATCTTATATCCAAAGACTGAAAGATCTAGAAGCTGCAGCACTTAGCTTTGACGGTGTGTCTAGCGCTTATGCGATCCAAGCTGGTAGAGAGCTTCGTGTGATGGTGGAAAGTGCAAAAGTCAATGACGAAGTGGCGCATCAATTATCTTACGATATCTCGGAGAAAATCCAAAACGAATTGACTTATCCAGGTCAAGTGAGAGTTACGGTGATTCGAGAAACGAGAGCGGTTAACATCGCAAGATAGTTTTATCAAAATATACATTAAAAGCTAGGTCGTAAGACTTAGCTTTTTTATTTGGGCGGCATCTCGGGCTATTCAGGGGTTTCGTCTTCAGAAGCCAAAGCTTTTGCCATGCTTTTCTTCAGACCACTCCCTGCGGTCGCGCCCTTACTATCCCGGCCGCGACTACTAACCCCCAAAAATAATTACAAAACAAAAAATCCTATCGATCGAAAGGATTTTTTCTATGATTAAATTACATAAGACCTTAGTTTTCCAGTAATAATTCAAAAAACATAATACTAAACAAATATTGCTTTTAAAAGATATTTTTTGTATTTCAGAAATAACAATCATATTTTATGATAACGATAGAGTTTTTAGAATTACTAAAATTTGCTGAGGAAAAAAGAACAATTGAAGTTTATTCAGAGTTTTTAGAACTTGTTGATAAAATAAAAGATAATCCAAATTTGGAAATAAAAATTACTATCCCAAAAGATATAGTCAAAGATTAAATAACATTTAAAAATACAAAATAATGGTCACAAATCGCGCCCCGGATGGAACGGCATGTTGGAGCTCGCGCCGCAGGCGCGGGCAAATGTGGTGGCGCGGCGCAGCGACTAGTGACAGCCGGAAATGGTGCCCAAATAAAAAAGCTGCTTCCGAAGAAACAGCTCCTTATTTTATGTTTTTATAGTTGATTACTCAACTACATTTTGAGATTTTTTGTTCTTATAAAACCATCCAATACCTAACAAACTCAGAATCGCAAAAATGCCAACACTCGCATACGAGAACATTTTGCCTTTTTCGATGACTTCTGGCTCGAATTTCATGCTGATTTGGTGCTTGCCCGCGGGAACATAAACCGCTCTCAGAAGGTAATTAGCTTTGATGTATGGGACCTCGGTCCCGTCGATCATCACCTTCCAACCATGCGGATAATAGACTTCTGAGAAAACCGCCAACTGAGGTGTTTTGGTCTGAGCTTCAAACTCTAAAGCGTTGGCTTCATAAGTTTTTAACTGGATAAAAGCCGTAGAATCTGCTTGTAAATTTTTCCCGCTAAGATAAGACTGATCTTCTTTTCCGATGATTGCAATCTTTTTGGTATCGATATCGCCAATCGATTTTAATTCTTCGTTTGGAGAATTCGCAACTTTGATGTCCGACACAAACCAAGCGTTACCATTCGCATCTGGATTTGGATAACTGATTGGTTGATTTTGGTCACCACCAACAAAGTATTTTGCATTCAGCATATTAAGAACGCGCGGCATTCTGATGCTATCTGTTTGATAAAAATAAGCATTGATCAAATCATCGTAGCGTCTTAATTTAACCGCGTGATAACCGCCAACAGAAGATTTGAAATACGATGTATTGGTTTCGCTAAACGTCCCTAAAGTTGTATTAAAAATTCTGAAATGTGATTGATCTTTTGCTGCAATTGTTTCTAAAACTTTATTGACTTTATCTTGTTGAAGAAGTCCTTGGATGTAAGGATTATCCCCAGCTTTATCCATTAGATATTCCGAATTTTCGGTTTGGAAAGGATTTTGAGCAAATGTCTTATCAGCGAAGTTTCCGTCATTCAGATAACGTTTGTTAACCGTCCACAAGTCGAAGAAACTTACTAAACCAATAATAATTAAAGTGACATTAACCGCCAATTTCTTTTTGAAACTTAAATACATTGCTCCAGCTGTTATAGCAACATAAAGCATGGCTTTAAGCGCATCCGTTTGGAACATTTTGAAACGTTCGTCAACCAAATAACTTAATAAATCTGGTTGTAAATATACTTTTTCATTATCGGTATGAAATCCTAAAATTGCCTTACCTGCAAATAACAAAATTAAAGTTACGCCCAAAACGCCTCCAGTCGTATACATTAAGACTTTTTGTTTGTATTCGTCGGTGAGTTTTTCATCGGTGAAGAATCGATACAAACCAACAATTGCAATTAACGGAAACAATAATTCGACAACGACTAATATCGAAGACGGTGCACGGAATTTATTATACATCGGAACATAATCGATAAATAAATCTGTCAAGAATCCAAAATTACTTCCCCAAGCTAATAGAATTGTTAAAACGGAAGCGCCAAAAATCCAATATCTATACTTTTTCCAAGCGAAGAAAAAACCTAGTAATGCTAAGAAACAGACAACTGCCCCTTGATATGCGGGACCAGAAGTTCCTGGTTGGTCGCCCCAATAAGTTGGACTTACAAAACCTTTCATAAATTGATTATGTTGTGCTTCGCTTGTCACGTTAGATTGATACCATTCTTGGATGTAAGCCATCACCTTGTCAGAGCCTTCTTCTTGACTTGCACCTCCCATTAGTCTTGGGATAAATAAGTTCAAGGTTTCTAGTTTACCATAACTCCAAGCTGTGATGCTTTCGCGATCCATTCCAGATTTTCCAGAAGTATGTCTGTCAGAATCTAAGATTTGTTTTCCTCTAACAGTTTCTTTTACGTATTCAGCATTCGCCATGATACGTTGAGAATTCATCCCAACACCTAACACAAACGCCAAAGCTAAAACTCCGGAAGAAATCCCAAAATGCTTCCACGTAATTTTATGTTGGTACGCTCTCACCAATTCCGAAAGGAACAAAAATCCTAAAGCCAAGAATAAATAATAGGTCATTTGTGGGTGATTCGCACTGACTTGTAAGCCCATAAAAATGGACGTCACAATAAAGCCTAGCAAATATTTTTTGCGAACATAGACTAATAATATTCCTGCCAAAAGAGGTGCGAAATAAGCGATGGTGTGGACTTTACCGTTATGCCCAGCCGCAATAATAATATAAAAATAGGTTGACAATCCGAAGAACGTTGCTCCCAAAAGTGCATACTTCCAGTTGCGTGTTGCCACAATTCCTAGAAAGAAAAAGCCTGCAAACAGCAAAAATATATAGTTGGCTGGCTTTGGCAAAAACATAAAAACATCGTCTAACTTTTTGATGACGTCTCCACGGAACTGCGCTCCGGTTTGATAAGTTGGCATCCCCCCAAACATCGCATCACTCCAATAGGTTTCTTGTCCATGCTCAGCGCGATAGTCCAATAATTCTTTAGCACCTCCTTTATAATGCACAATATCAGGCTGAATCATCTCCTTGCCTGACATTATTGGGTTGGCGTACAATACAGCAATTAGCACAAAAATGACGAGACTAACCGCCGCAAAAATCAAATTCTTATTTTTCATATATAATTTGAAATTGGTCGTTGTTTTTATTTCTTTTCTTCTTTTACTTCTTCAAAATCTACGGTTTCGGCGTCCCAGTTTACTTTTTCTTTTAGCTTTTTCTCTTCGCGATTCGACTGCTGACTTTGCTGTTGATTACGAGGATTGAGCGTTGGAAAATTTTTGTAAAAGGAATTAAAAAAAATTCTTTTTAAAATATTCCATACAAAGAAAAATATAATGGTTCCTAAAACCAATTCTATTACAAACTTCATAATATTAAAAAATACACATTTAACTTTACTAAAAAAGACCAAGCCTAAGCCTGGTCAAACTTACTTATATGAAGGATTAATGATAATTGATGATATAGAAGTCTGCGACATGCTTTGACTTTTCTTACCATCAGAAATCGATTCCTTTTGATTGGTTTTAATGCTGATATTCTCATGCAAAATCCAACCAGTATTACTATCAAAAATAATTTTCCCTGTTTGCGAACCGCCCAAAGTCATCATATGCGTGATGCCATCTTTAGATTGCTTGTCTGATTTAGTCGGAATATTTCCGTTAACAGAAATCTCCGCCTTTCCGCCTTCAACTTTAATTAAAGCGTAAGTTGATGTTAGTTTCAAATCACCACCTGGGATAATATCTTCCGAAGCCGTCCACTTCTCTCCTATTTTGACACCTTTTGATGGGATTATTTTAAGATTCTTCTCAAATTGTTCTTTAATAGTTGCTTCGTTAAATCCTTTTTTGAAATTGCCAACAATCTCAGTACGTTGTTTTGCATCTTTAACGAGACCAGACAAAGCTGTCGAAATTTTAGTATAAATTGGATCAAAACCTGTCACCGAAATTATTTTTCCGTTAACATCCATTTTCATTGCCAGTTTATTCCCTGTAATCGCTTTGTTAATCGTGTACATCCCTTTTAGTTGCTCCTCTTTTGGGGCAGCAGCTTTAGTATCCGACACAACCGTTTTTCCGTTAGCACTTGTACTATTTCTTTTAGCAACAAGATTAACCGAAAGATCATAAACATTATCTTTAAAATCGTTAACCGTAATTGTCATCTCGTCTGTAGATTCTGATGTACCAGAAACTGCTTTACCATCTGGTGTTGACACATTTTGGATGTCTCTTTGGTATGCTATTAACGGATAAGTTTTTCCTGTTTCTAAATAGAATTTTTGTTTAAAAATCCCAGCACTATCGACAATTGCTGCTTTGATTTCCTCCTCTGCGGGCACTTCCACCGTTACAGTTTCAGTTTTTCCTGTTTCTGGATTAACTTTAGTAATTGTTTTAGTATTTTCTTTTTTACAAGCTACTAGTGCAACTGTAAACAAAGCTATTCCTAATATCTTTTTCATCAATTTATTTTTTGAACTAAATAAAGTTCGTGTTTATAATGTTTTTGTTAATTTTTGTCTCATCGCTTCGTACAACATCGCACCACAAGCCACTGAAACATTAAGCGACTGTGTTTTACCTTCGATAGGAAGTTTTATTTTTTCATCGCTATGATGCAGAACTTCTTTCGAAATTCCTGTTTCTTCGTTACCCATTACAATTGCGCAAGGTTCTGTAAAGTCCACATCATAGAGCAATTTCTGAGCCTTTTCTGTTGCTGCAAATACTGCTACACCGCTTTGTTGCAGATAATCAACGGTATGCGCCAGATTTTTTTCTTTACAAATTTTAATATTATAGATCGCACCAGCCGAAGTTTTGATAGCATCAGAGTTAATTGGAGCCGCACCTTTCTCTGGGATTACAACCGCATCAACACCTACACATTCTGCAGTTCTACAGATGGCGCCAAAATTTCTGACATCAGTTAATCTGTCCAAAATCAAAATAAATGGCACTCTTCCCTCTTCAAAAATTTGAGGTAAAACATCTTCGATACTATGGAAAGGAACATCCGAAATAAAAGCCACAACACCTTGGTGGTTTTTTCTCGTAAAACGGTTTAGCTTTTCGATTGGGACATAATTAGGACGAATCTTATGCTTCGCTAACAATGTTTTTAGTTCTGCATAAATTGGACCTTGCAAAGCATTCTGTACAAAAACTTTATCAATCGTTTTGCCCGCTTCGATGGCTTCTATCACTGGCCTTAGCCCAAATATAAAATCGTCTTTCATTTAATAAAAAAATAGTTTTTAATCAATAACAAATACTTTGTATTCGTCATTTTCTGTATTGAATCCGAGTTCTTTCACTCGGCGTAATTCTTCAAAATCTCTAGTTGGAAAATTATCGTCAAATTGTTTTGTAACAAAGAATTTCCCTTTAAGTTTAACAGGAATTTTCTTCACAAATTTGTCTCGAACATCTTCCGAAAAATCTGGTCCTAACTTTTTCTTGGAGTCTACATAGAAGCAATATCCTATCAACTCATCGGAATTTCCATATTTTTTAAAATCCTCCACTCGCACAAAATTCGGAAGCTTTTTATCCGGCCAAGTCAAACAGATGACTTCTAGCGTTTCGCTCTTTTTACCAAATGCTTGATAATATTTGAAACGTTCTGGCGTCTTCTCTTTTTCTCTCACAATCGTCCATGACTGACTACTCAATATCAACAAAACCATTGTGAAAATGTAAAGAATCGCCCTCATGGTTTTAGCTCAATCTTTCACCAAGCACCGCACGTTTTTGCGCCAAAATATAGCCGTAATGCAAACTTTCGTGCATGTTGTTAAATATGATCGCATCTTGAATTGTTTTTATATCAATGCCAAAACTTGTTGAGTATGGCGTGTAATCTGTAAAAAATTCAGCGTCATAATCTTTCACCAAAACCTTTGAAGTTTCAATTAAAAGAAATGATAAATCTTCCATTTCTGTATTTTCCACATCCATCTTTGCAAAAGTCCCCTTTTTATATTGTTCAACCCAATATTTATCGATACGGAAAGCATTACCACTCAAATAATAATGAAGTAGTTGCTGTGTTGCCACGCAATGCGCAATATTCCAATAGATATTATTGTTAAAACCATCCGGAATCAATAATAAATCTTCCTTTGGCGTGTCTTGTAATATTTCTAAAAGGTTTTTTCTAACCTGACGATGCGCCGAAAAATGATAATTCATTTTAAGTCAATTTTTTAAATTTCAAAATTACTTCAATTATACGAATGTGACAAATGAGAAGCATCTAAAAATAAAGGATTTAGACCTGTATTTTAAGATTTAAAACACTTTTTTTTTAATATTCTTTTATAACATAAATCTTTACAAGAATCTCGAAGATTTTTGCAATAAATATTTTTAACAAATATTTAACTCATAATTGGCATTTCTTATGTTGACTAATGCTCGGATTTATGAGACCTTTACCGAATAATTTAAACGAATTATGTCAGAACTGAACCAATCAGAAGATATTAAAAATTTAATGGAAAAAGTAAAAGAACAAAATTACTTTTTCAACCTACTAAAACAAGAAATCAATCGCGCTATTATCGGGCAAGAATATATGGTAGACCGTCTATTAATCGGATTACTTGGCAATGGCCATGTCCTTCTAGAAGGTGTGCCAGGACTTGCAAAAACTTTAGCGATAAAAACCCTTGCCGAAGCGGTGCACGGACAATTCTCGAGAATACAATTCACGCCAGATTTGTTACCCGCAGATGTTGTTGGGACGATGATTTAT
Source organism: Soonwooa sp. T0.1_25 (assembly GCF_057652215.1). Lineage (NCBI taxonomy): Bacteria > Pseudomonadati > Bacteroidota > Flavobacteriia > Flavobacteriales > Weeksellaceae > Soonwooa > Soonwooa sp. T0.1_25. Next base: position 102,908 of record NZ_JBYFBZ010000004.1, read on the forward strand.
AATGTTAAAGAAAATGATTTTTCGATAAAAAAAGGACCTGTTTTTGCGAATTTCGTTTTGGCGGATGAGATTAACCGTGCGCCAGCAAAAGTACAATCAGCACTTTTGGAAGTGATGCAAGAAAAGCAAGTAACCATCGGCGATGAGACGATGCAATTACCAAAACCTTTTTTAGTTTTAGCAACACAAAACCCAATCGATCAAGAAGGAACTTATCTTTTACCAGAAGCGCAAACCGACCGTTTTATGCTAAAGTGTAAAGTCGATTATCCCGAATTAGAAGACGAGCGAAAAATCATGCGTATGATTTCCACTCAAGATATTCCGACAATTCGTCCAGTTGTTTCTTTAGACCAAATTGTGGAAGCTAAAAAATTAATCAACCAAATCTACCTTGACGAGAAAATCGAAAAGTATATTTTGGACATGGTTTTTGCAACGCGTTATCCAGAAAAATATGGTTTAGCAGATCTTAAAAATCTTATCAATTTCGGTGCTTCGCCAAGAGCAAGTATCAACCTTGCTATCGCTTCGCGCGCTAATGCTTTCATTAAAGGAAGAGCTTTTGTAATTCCTGAAGATGTTAAATCTATTGCGAAAGATGTGTTAAGACATCGTATTGGTTTGAGTTTCGAAGCGGAAGCTGAGGAAGTGTCGCAAGACGAGATTGTTGACAGAATTTTAGCTAAAATACAAGCGCCCTAACTCGATTTTAGATTTTAGATTTTAGATTTTAGATTTAGGATTTACGAATCACTGCTACATTAACAAAAAAATGGAAATAAAAGATATTGTCAAAAAGGTAAAACAAATCGAAATCCGTACTCGCAAGAAGACGGAAGCGAGTCTTATGGGGCAATATCACAGCAATTTCAAAGGTCAAGGGATGACATTTTCGGAGGTTAGACCTTACCAATTTGGTGATGATATCCGCCGAATCGACTGGAATAAAACGGCACGTTTCCGCGAGCCTTTTATCAAGGTTATGGAAGAAGAACGGGAGTTGACAATGATAATCATGGTTGACATTTCGGCTTCCATGGATTACGGAACGCAACATGGACTAAAGCGTGACTTTGTTGCTGAAGTTGCGGCTTCACTTGCTTTTTCCGCAGTTGGTAATAATGATAAAGTTGGATTAATCCTTTTCGCAGATAAAGTTTACAAAGTGGTCCCTCCAAAGAAAGGTCGCAAACATGTTCTTTCAATTATAAGTCATATTTTGACCGCCGATTATGTACCCTCAAAATCCGATTTGGATGGTGCGCTCAATTATATGATGGGCGTTTTTAAAAGGAAATCTTTTTTGTTTTTGTTTTCCGATTTTCAAGATGAATTCGATCAACGTGTTTTGTCAGTTGCTTCGAAAAAACATCAGCTTTTAGGATTAAGAATTTATGACCAGAAAGATCAAGAAATACCAAATGTCGGTTATGCGTTATTGCAGGATTCGGAAACGGGACAAGACGTTTGGGTCAACACTTCCAATTCTCGCTGGCGGTATGAGTTTGCAGAACATCAAAAACAAAAATTCAGACATTTGCAGGAATCATTTGAGAACAGCGCTGCTAGCTTGATCAACATGACAACCAACGAAGATTATAGCAAATTTTTGTATCAATATTTTCAGAAAAAATAGTTTAACCTCAAAACAGAATTTTAGGCCTTGAAATATTTCAAGTTTTCATATATCACGATTTTAGCTTTTTTAAGTCAAATTTTATTTGGACAAACGCTTTCCTCTAATCTTAGCAACACGACTTTAGCTTTGGGAGAAGTTGGCGAATACAAATTAAAAATCGATAATCTACAAGGTAAAGAAGTCGTCGTAGCACCTAAAAACGAATTGCTTCCTTTTCATTTTGAAGTGGTTAGCGACAGTATTTCGAAACAGCAAAACGAGTATTTTCGAGTTGTAAAATTTCAAATTTTTGATGAAGGAACTTTCAAAATTCCTGCTTTAGACATTAAAATCGGTGATCAAATTCAGAAGACGATTCCTTACGAAATCGAAGTCATCAACACCGCAAAAAAAGACGATGTCATCAACGACATTATGAAAAACAAACAAGTTGATCTTGGCATTAAAGATTATTGGGAGCTATACAAATTCTATATTCTTGCGGCTTTGGTCGTTATTGGGATTATTTTCTTGATTGTTTATTATATTAAATATGGACGAAAAGTAAAAGGCAGTCCGAAAGTGTTGACCAACCAAACGCTTAAAGATCTTGACCGTCTCAAAAAGAAAAACTACATCCAAAATGGCAATTACAGAATGTATTATGTAGAGTTAATCGACATTACACGAGAGTTTTTGACCAAACAATATAAAATCCCAGCCAATGTTTTGCTAACCGATGATCTTATCGATTATATGAAAACTAGCAATATTATTTCGGAACAAAACGAAAAAATTATTGAAGATATTTTCCAACGTGGCGACTTGGTAAAATTCGCTAAAACAATCCCAAATAGCGACATGATGGAGAAAGATTTTAATGATATTAAAACAATGGTGCAACGCTCTACCAAAGATGTGGAAGCCGAACAACTAAGAACTATGAACTAACTGCGCAAGCGACTTTAGAATAATGAATTTCAATTTTGAATTTTATAGCCCTTGGCTGTTGTTACTTTTTTTGGTTTTTGTACCCTTAATCATTCTAGATTTTGGACGAAAAAAACCGAAAGGCATCAAAGTTCCAACAACGCAAGCGATGCGTCCGGCAGGTGGTTTAGGATTGATTATGGCATTTTTAAGATTTTCAAAATATTTGATTTTGTCAGCCTTGATTATTGCAATGGCACGTCCACGGACTTTCACCATAACCGACGACCGCGACGAGACCAAAGGCTTAGATATTATGCTAACAGTAGATGTTTCGTTAAGTATGTTAGCAAAAGACTTAGATCCTGACCGACTTGAAGCTTTAAAAAAGATAGCTAAAAACTTTGTTAATCAACGTCCGAATGACCGTATTGGTTTGGTTGCTTATTCTGGCGAAGCTTATACAAAAGTCCCGATGACGACCGATCATCAAGTTGTTAATGACGAAATATCCGAACTTAGTCCCACCGAATTACAGCCCGGAACGGCGATTGGCGAAGGATTGGTTGTAGCTGTTAACCATTTAAAAGAGTCGAAAGCGAAAAGCAAGATCATTATTTTGATGACCGATGGCGAGAATAATGTCACGAATGCGACACCGCCAGAAATCGCGGCAGAACTTGCTATAAACAATGGTATTAAAGTCTACACCATTGGTATCGGAAGTCGTGGTTATGCGCTTTTCCCAACAGCTACAGATATTTTCGGCGATATTGTTTTCACTGAAAAAGAAACTGATTTGGATGAAAATCTCCTAAAAGAAATTGCAAATCGAACTGGCGGAAAATATTTCCGAGCAACCTCGAATGACAGTCTACAAGAGATTTATAACGACATTAATGGTTTAGAAAAATCAGATATTAAAACTTCAAAACTTTATCAATATCAAGAATATTTCCGAATTTTCCTTTGGATTGCTTTAGGGATTTTATTGTTCGATATTATTTTGAGATGGTTTTTGTACAAAATATTGAGCTAGACAGATGGATTTTTATTTAGATAATTATTGGTACGTTCTACTTTTCCTTTTACTTCCAGTGATTGGATTATTGCTGTTTAGCTTTATTAAATGGAAAAAAAAGAAACGCGAACTTTTTGCAGAAGCTCAATTCAGAGATCAATTATTTGCTAAAACAAGTAGATTTTCGAAGCTATTTCCAGGTTTATTTTTCTTGGCGATTTTATTTTTAATTTTTGCAATGATTGATCTTCTAGGAGGTAAACAAGAAATAAAAACGCAGCAAAAAATGAACAATGTTATATTTTTGCTCGACGTTTCCAACTCGATGAATGCGCAAGACATCCAACCGAGCCGTCTACAACAAGGCAAAGATATTATCATTAATAGTTTTCCGAAAATGAATAATGATCGTGTTGGGATTATTGTTTTTGCGGGTGAAGCTAACTCGATTATGCCTTTAACAACCGATTATAACGCTGCTGAATCTTACATCACGGGCATCGAAACCAGCGTTGTACAAACACAAGGCACCGACTTTTTGAAGGCGATGCAAATGGCGGTTAAAAAATTCAAATCCATACCAAAAGGTGCGAGAAAAGTTGTAATGATCAGCGATGGCGAAAACAATGAAGAAAATGAATCTGCAGCTATAAAACTGGCTAACCAAGAAGGCATTATCGTTTCGACAATTGGTATTGGCGGCGAACAAGGTGCGCCAATTCCGGAATATTACTACGGACAATTGATGGGTTACAAAACCAATATGTCGGGTGAAACCGTCATGACCAAATTGGAAACAAAAGCTTTAAAAAATCTTGCATCCAGCACAGACGGAAGTTATATCGATGGCAACGACTTAGAGTCTGCGGTTGCCAAACTTTCTGATGTTTTGAAAAAGTCAACAAATTCTAACACTTCATATATAAGTTCTCAATCTGCAGAACATTATTATCAATACTTTTTAGGCGTTTCGATTGCGCTGTTTTTACTCATTTATTTATTTAATCCAAAGCGAGATTTAAATATTTAAAAACGGTATTTCGCCTCTTAGCTAGAACAAGTCTAAATAGCAAACTAACAATTCTCCCAAAATATACTATTTATCGGCATATTTAACCCATTTTAACGTTTTAAGAATGGGTTTTTAACAATTAAAGAAATAATTTTGCAGTTATGAATATGAAGTTGATTCTCAGTCTTTTGTTTTTTATAATTCTTGGCCAATTTGGTATGGCTCAGGAAGGTTACAAAACACTTGTATATGAAGGCAATAGACAATTCGACAAAAAAAACTATGATGCTTCTTCTTCCAAATTCCTGGAGGCCGCTAAACTAGACGACAAAAACTTCGACGCACATTACAACCTTGGTAATGCTTTGTACAAAAAGAAAATGTATGAAGAAGCTAAAGCTGAGTTTCAAAAAGCGGAACAGAATGCAAAGAATAAAAATGATAAAGCTGCAGCACAATATAATCTTGGTAATGCAATGATGCAAACCGAGAAAATGGATCAAGCTGCTGAAATGTATAAAAAAGCTTTAAAAAATGATCCTTACAACGAAAGCATTCGTAAAAATTATGAGATTGCAAAGCTGAAAGAAAAAGAAAAAGACAAGAAAAAAGATCAAAACCAAGATAATAAAGGCGGCGATCAGCAAGATCAAAAACAACAAGGCGGACAAAATAACAAAGGTGACCAAAAAGGCAATCAGCCAAATGGATCATCTAAAGATCAACAAGAAAAAGGTGAAGGTGCAGGCGACAAACAATCTACGCAAGAACCAAAAGAAAACGGAAACAAAATTCCGAAAGATATAGAAAACGCTATTTTAAATAAAGTACAGGACAGAGAGAAAGAAACTGCACGACGAATCCTTAACAAGGATGCAAACTCTATCCCACAGTCCAACGAGAAAGATTGGTAATGAAGCACATTTGGTTTTCGTTTGTTTTAAGTATTTTCTCGACCATAACTTGTTATGGTCAAGTCTATATTTCGTCCGAAACCAATGTTAAAGAAACCACTACCAATGATGTTATCAGCCTCACGATTGCGGTAGAAATAAGTGGTGAAGACCAAGTACAAGAATCGCCAATCAAACTTCCGGACTTCCAAAGATTCGATGTTTTAGATTACAATTCTGAACAAAATACAATTATTGATCCTGTTAGAAAAGTTAGGGTTAACCAAATGGTTTATCAATTTTTACTACAACCAAAACAATCTGGTTCTATCAAAATTGGTTCAGCTCTGGTTAAGGTCAATGGCAAAATGTACAAATCTGAGCCATTTGACATTTTGGTAAGAGACGTTTCTAAACGTATACCAGACAACACTCGTAATCTTGCTAGCCAAAATAATCAAACTTACCTTAATGTAAAACTTGACGATCACGAAGTCTATAAAAATCAACCTGTTGTTGCAACTTTGTCAGTAATTACTCGTGACGTCGATAATTTTAGAAAAGTTAAAAATATACAAACGCCGAAGAGCGGTAATATCCTAGTGCAACCAATCAGCTTAACACGTTCTGATATTGAACAAGATTCAAAATCTGGTCTGTTATCGCAAATTGTTGGTATTTATATTATTTTCCCAAAAGAAGCTGGGTCTGTAGAAGTGCCTGCTTTTACGGCAGAGATTGTGGATCAGGGTGCTACAAGACTTACATCCAACAGAACCAATATCTCTGTTAAACATTTACCAGCCGGCGCTCCAGAAGATTTCAACAATTTTGTTGGTAACTTCAGCATCGATATGACAAATGTCGAAAGTCTACCTCAACCAATAGAAATTAACAAACCTCTTGATATTGTTGTAAAACTTATCGGTCGCGGAAATCTATCGGCGCATAATATGCCGAAAATTATTCCGACGGAAGACTATGATGTTTTCCCTCCAAAGTTGGTGAAAAATCTAAAAGTTGAGAAAGAAGGCATCGTTGGTGACATCGAAGCGCATTATGTTATTGTCCCTAAAAAAGCAGGAAATATTGCCATTAAAACCGAAAAAATGGCTTTCTTTAATCCTGAGAAAAAGCTTTATAAAGACCTTGGCGAAAAGTCAATTGTAATACGTGCAATGACATCTTTAGAAATAGAAAATGCTAAATCTACAATGCAAAAAGTTAACGAATATACCAACACTGTTTTGGATAAAGTTAACACGCCAGTTTTGCAAACAGAAACATTAAAACTATCCGAAAATAAAGGCATGAACTGGCAAGTTATTTTCGGAAATTTAGCTTTAATAGGCGCGATGGGAATGGTAATCTATTTGGTTAGAAATCGTTATCAAAAGAAAAAATTAGCAAGTATTATTAAAGAAGAGCAACTGAAATCGAGACCAAAGATTACAACAATCGAAGAGACTGAAGCTTTATTAAGAAGTAAATCTTCTCTTAACTTGACAAGTCACTTTAATTATCTTGAAAATCTATTAATTCAAAAAAAATATTCGGAATTTTTTACTGAGTTTGCAAATCTAGAAGCAGAAGTTGATGTTAAATCAAATCATAAATTTGGGCATCCATACGCTCATCATTTAAAACAGACAAATGAAAATTTATACCAAAAATATACTTTACTAAAAGACTCTCTTAACACTGAGAAGTATTCGCCAATCATTAACGGAGAAAAATTAGATTATATTTTGGTACAAAGTAAAGAGGTTTTTTCAGCAATTGAAAATTAAACAAAAATATTTCATAATTTTGCGAAAAATTAAATTTATACACCTGTGAATTTTTTTGAACATATCTCTTGGAAAGAAACCTTTACGTGTTTCATGGTTTTGTTTGCGGTTATCGACATCATCGGATCGGTACCAATTATCGTTTCGTTACGTCAAAAGTTTGGTAAGATAGAAGCCGAAAAAGCTTCTATTGTTGCGGGACTTATCATGATTGCGTTTTTGTTTATCGGAAAAGAGATTCTAAGATTTATTGGCGTTGACCTCAACTCGTTCGCGATTGCTGGTGCTTTTGTCATCTTTATTATCGCTCTTGAAATGATCTTGGGCATCGAAATCCAAAAATCGTCACAAGCTAATGCCGCATCGATTGTACCAATTGCTTTCCCGTTGGTTGCAGGCGCAGGAACATTGACGACAACACTTTCTCTAAAAGCAGAGTTCCACGAGATTAATATCATTTTAGGAATTATCCTTAACACGATTTTGGTATACATCGTTTTGAGAATTGCACCTTGGATCGAAAAGAAAATGGGTGAAGGATCACTACAAATTTTACAAAAAGTTTTCGGAATTATCCTTTTAGCAATCTCTATTAAATTATTTACTGCTAACTTTGCACAGCTTATTCAGAATTACGTACATTTTTAAAAAATAATATTATGCAGCTGTTTTATAAAATATTCTTAGCCTTATTTGTGATATTTATCGGTATTAACATCTACGGAATTAATTGGAGCGTTGGCGTTTTGGATGAAGAAAATTCTAAGTTTATTTTCTCCATTGCAGCTTCACTTATTGGTATTATCGTGATCTACATTATGAGCACTTGGCAAAAAGTCGGTGTTAAAAAATAGTTTTTAAAATTAAACTTAAAATAAAAAAGCTTCTCAATTGAGAAGCTTTTCTTGTATCTAATCCACAAATTATTGCGGTTTGTAACTGTCTTTAAGTGTCACCGTTCTGTTAAACACCAATTGCCCATCGGTAGATGTTTTATCTTTAATAAAGTAACCAATTCTTTGGAACTGGAAATGATCTTCAGTTGTTGCATCTTTCAGACTTGGCTCTCCAAAACCATTTTGAACCTTCAAAGATTCTGGATTGATAAAGTTAAGGAAATCAACATCTTTCTCCGCATCAGGTTGCTCAACCGTAAACAATCTATCGTAGATATTCACTTTAATTGGTAACGCATGTTTTCCAGAAACCCAATGTAAAGTACCTTTTACTTTTCTTTGACTAGCTTCGGTTCCGCTTCCAGAACGGCTATCTTCGTCGTAAGTTGCAAAGATTGTTGTGATGTTACCATCAGCATCTTTCTCCACGCGATTCGCTTTGATGATGTAAGCTGCTTTCAGACGAACTTCGTTACCTAGGCTTAATCTAAAGAATTTCTTTGGTGCTTCTTCCATAAAATCTTCACGCTCGATGTAGATTTCTCTTGAGAAAGGCACTTGACGTGTTCCAGCGTTTTCGTCTTCAGGATTATTTTCAGTTTCTAAAAACTCTTCTTTATCTTCAGGATAGTTTTCTATCACCAATTTCACAGGATCAACAACCGCCATAACACGGGTTGCTACTTTGTTAAGATCTTCTCTAACGAAGAATTCTAACAACTGAATTTCGATAAGGTTTTCACGTTTTGCAACACCTACTCTATCAATAAAGTTACGAATCGCATTTGCTGTATAACCTTTTCTACGAAGTCCAGAAATAGTTGGCATTCTTGGATCATCCCAACCAGTGGTAACGCCTTCTGCTACTAATCTTTGTAATTTACGTTTTGATGTAATCATGTATGACACATTCATACGTGCAAACTCACGTTGTTTTGGTGCAACTTTAGAAGCATCATATACTTGATCCAAATACCATTCGTAAAGTGGACGGTGATTTTCGAATTCTAAAGAACATAACGAATGCGAAACTTGCTCTAGATAATCACTTTCACCATGTGCCCAATCGTACATTGGATAGATCTTCCAAGTATCTCTAGTACGGTGATGCGCACGTTTTAGGATACGATACATAACAGGATCGCGCATGTTCATGTTAGGAGAATTCATATCGATTTTTGCACGAAGACTCATCGCGCCTTCCTCGAATTCGCCATTCTTCATACGCTCGAAAAGATCAAGACTTTCTTCAACTGGACGATTACGATAAGGTGATTCTACACCGTCTTCGAAAGGTGTCTTTCTTTGCGCCGTAATATCTTCTGATGATTGCTCATCAACATAAGCTTTCCCTTCTTTGATCAAAGTTACAGCCCAATCATACAATTGCTGGAAGTAGTCAGAGGCATAGCGCTCTTCTGCCCAATTGAAGCCAAGCCACTTCACATCTTCTCTGATAGAATCTACGAATTCTTGTTCTTCTTTCTCTGGGTTAGTGTCATCAAATCTTAAATTAACTGGTGCGCCATAACGCAATCCAAGACCAAAATTGATACAAATCGCTTTTGTATGGCCAATATGAAGATAACCGTTAGGCTCTGGCGGAAAACGGAATCTCAACTTGTCCTTTCCTAAACCATTAGCCAAATCATCTTCAATAATTTGCTCTAAAAAGTTAAGTGATTTTTTTTCTTCTTCCATAAAGTTGTATAATGAGAAAGCAAATTTAAGACTTTTAGTGATAAAACTTGCTATATCGATACTTCGATTGTATTTAGAATCGCTTAAAGTCCAATTCCTGATTTAATTTTAAATTAACATCTATTTAATAATAAGCATAATAAATTAGGATAGATATTAATTTTATGTAAACTACTTAAAATTCAATTCAATTTTTATTAATTTTGAGAAACATAAAATCTAAAAATGAATCGTAAAAAAATCCTTTTGGTTGATGATGAACAGGACATTCTTGAAATGTTATCATACAACTTAGAAAAAGAAGGTTACCAAGTCCACACCGCGTCCAATGGGCAGGAAGGCATCTCCAAAGCAAAAGAAATCATCCCAGATCTTATACTTCTAGACGTAATGATGCCAGAAAAAGACGGCATCGAAACTTGTCAAGAAATGCGTCAAATAAAAGAATTACAAAAAACTTTAATCGTTTTCTTATCAGCAAGAAGTGAAGAATTTTCTCAACTTGCAGGTTACCAAGCTGGTGCCAACGATTATATTATTAAAGTTATTAAACCAAAAGTTTTGGTATCAAAAGTGGCTGCGCTTCTTCAACTAGGTGCAAAAGCTAACGAAAATACCAATTATATCGAGCTTGGCGATTTAATCATCGATAAAGATAACTTCAAAGTAACGAAGGCTAACGAAGAGTTTTTACTTCCTAAAAAAGAGTTTGACCTTTTATTTTTATTAGCTTCTAATACGGACAAAGTTTTTAAAAGAGAAGAAATTCTTGAGAAAGTTTGGGGTAACGACGTTATCGTGGGCGAACGTACAATTGATGTACACATCCGAAGACTTCGCGAAAAGTTAGGTATCAACAGCATACAAACTCTAAAAGGAATTGGATATAAATTGGTTGTGTAGACAATTATTTTTATTAAAATGTAAATAAGCTATAAGATTTTCTAACGAAAATCTTTTTTTATAAATTTATCTCATGTATTCTACTCCAAAAAGGAACTTCAAACTGAACTGGGTTTCGGCTTTAGCCTCATTTGTGTTGGTTGCCATAATCGGCACAGTTATTTCGATTTTTCAAGCTAAAACCCACGACCAATATTTCAAAACTAGAGATTTTAATATCTTCATTGTTTTCACCTTGACTTTGGTGATGATTCTTAATTATTACATCCTCGAGTTTTTATTTAATTATAATAGTAAAAAACAAATTCGACGTATCAAAAAGATACTTCCAGACAACTTTATCCTCGATCATGAACCCGATCTTAGTTTGAAAGAATTCGGAGAACGTGTAACCTTGATGAGCACGCAAAACGACTTCGAAATGGATATGATGAAGGAAATGGAAAACTTCCGAAAAGAATATGTCGGGAACGTTTCTCATGAGTTAAAAACGCCTTTATTCTCCATCCAAGGTTATGTGTCGACTTTGCTAGACGGCGGTGTAGAAGATCTTAATATCCGAGACAAATATCTGCAACGCATCGACAGTTCTGTAGAGCGGCTTCTTAACATTGTTAAAGATTTGGATATGATTAACCGCTTCGAAGCTGGCCAAATTGAATTAAATCTTATCAGTTTTGACATCAACGAATTGGTGGAAGAAGTGTTCGATCTCCTTGATCTAGAAGCCAATAGACATCTTATGAAGCTTGAATTACAAAGCACTCAGAAAAAGCTATTGGTACACGCGGACAAAAATAAAATATCGCAAGTCTTTACCAACCTTGTCTCTAACGCTATAAAATATGCAAACCGCGAAGGCGCAAGAATTATTGTAACGACCAAAGAGGAAGCCAAATTTATCTCTATCACCGTGGAAGACAATGGGATGGGAATAAAACCAGAAAATCTTACAAGGATTTTTGAACGTTTCTATCGTGTCGAAGCCAGCCGTAATCGTAAAGATGGCGGATCTGGACTTGGACTAGCAATTGTGAAACACATCTTGGAAGCACATCACCAGAACATTACTGTAGAAAGCGCTTATCTTAGTGGAACAAAATTTAAATTTAGATTAGAAAAATCTTCTTTGTAATATCAAAAAAAATATTAGTTTTAGAGCAGAAATACTTGCAAAAATTTGAAGGTTGAGAAGGGCTAAAATTTAATAAAATATTTTATTAAAAAAAGTATTTTTTTTGGCTTTTATCCTTTCTCAATTGTCATATATTTGCAGCAAAATAATTGTAAAAGTAGATTTTAGAAGAGAAAAAAATGGTTTACAAGATAAGAGTTATTTTAGATGCAAAAGAGAGCATCTTTAGAGACATCGAGATCAAGGACAAACAAACTTTATGGAATTTGCACTTAGGAATCAAAAGTGCTTTCAGTCTTTCGGGGGAAGAACTTTCTAGCTTTTATTTTTCTGATGAAGAGTGGTCCGAAGGTAGAGCCGTACCATTGGAAGATATGAGCGAAGAAGGCGATGGCGAGATTATGTCTGACGTGTATGTCAACGAAGGATTCACACAAAAAGGTGACAAGATGAGATTCCAATACGGATTCTTAGATCTTTGGGAATTTTTCTGTGAATTGATTGACGTTACCGAAGAAAAACCTGCTGTTAATTACCCAATTACTGTGTACAGATTCGGAAATGTTCCTTTAAAAGCACCTAGCAAAAATGGCGTTTCTGGAGGATCTTCAAAAAAATCTGCAATACCTTTTATGGATGATGATTTTGGGTTCGAAGATGATTTCAAATCAGCTAACTTCGATGACGCAGACGAATTCGGAGATGATGACGAGGAAGAAGAAGGATACAATGACGATATCTTCGAAGATGACGAAGATTAATCAAAAATCGAAATAAATAATTAGCCTGATGTTGAGTCAGGCTTTTTTATTTTGTTTATTTTTGAATAAATAAAAATTTAATGAAGAAGATTTTATTGCTTGGTATTGCCTTATCAGCAATTGCTTGCACAACTCAAACCAAAACAAAAACACAGATGACACAACCCCAAGAGTGGAAACATACAACCAATATCTACGAAATCAACACGCGACAATATTCGAAGGAAGGGACTTTCAAAGCGGTTGAAAAAGATCTTCCACGACTAAAAGCGATGGGTGTTAAAACCATTTGGTTTATGCCGATTACGCCAATCGCTCAACAGAACAAAAAAGGGACTCTTGGTAGTCCTTATGCAGCGCAAGATTATACAAGTATTAATCCTGAGTTTGGGACTTTACAAGATTTCAAAGATGTGGTTAACAAAGCGCATAGTTTGGGATTAAATGTCATTATCGATTGGGTGGCAAATCACACAGGTTGGGATCACGTTTGGACCAAATCTAATCCTGATTTTTATCTAAAAGATCCTGACGGAAAATTCCATATTGCGGAAGGTATGGACGATATTATCGAACTCGATTTTAAAAATCCAAACATGCGTCAAGCGATGATCGACGCGATGAAATATTGGGTTAAAGAAACCAATATTGATGGATTCCGTTGCGACCTTGCTAGTTGGGTAGAAGTTGACTTTTGGCAACAAGCACGTCCTGAAGTTGAAAAATTAAAACCACTTTTTTGGTTGGGCGAATTTGATGAGTTGGACACACCAGAATACGGAAAAGTCTTTGACGCCAGCTATTCTTGGAAGTGGATGCATCTAACTAAAGATTATTATCAGAAAAAATTACCACTTCAGGATCTTAAAAACTTACTGCAACAATATTCTAACATTGGCGACAATTCGATGCGCGCGTGGTTCACGACCAATCATGATGAAAATACTTGGAATGGTACCGAATACGAAAAATATGGCGACCTTGCTCCTGCCCTTGCTGTTTTTTCAGCAACTTGGAATGGCGTTCCGTTGTTGTACAACGGGCAAGAATTACCTTTAAAAACAAAACGTCTTGAGTTTTTCGAAAAAGATACAATCCCATGGACTGGGCAAAACGCTTTGAATGATTTTTATAAAACTTTGTTAAATTTAAAATCAGAAAATCCTGCGCTTCGCGGTGGCGATTCCAATGTTACAACCTACTGGATCGAGACTTCCGCTAACGACAAAATCCTTGCCTACCAACGTAAAAATGGCAATCGTGAAGTTTTGGTTTTACTAAATATGTCGGCTGATAATGTAGAGTTTAATATTCATGGGAAAGAAATTGAAGGCCAGTACAAAAATGTCTTTACACAATCGCCACAAGCCTTAATGGATGGTAGCCGACTTGCATTAAAAGCTTATGATTACTTGGTTTTTGAAAAATAATTTTATTTAAATCACATTTAAAAATAAAAAAGGAGCGTTGATTGTAACGTTCCTTTTTGGTTTATAAAAATTATAAATTTTCGATGCTATCGAAATAGACTTTTCACCTTTTAAGTTTTCTAACTCATTACCATAATTAAAATATTGAAACATCAGTTGCGGCAAACAAAGTTCGAAATTTGGATTATCAGTTTTAGCATCGAATTCCATATCGCCAATATTTGCACGATATTTTGAAAGCACTTTCTCATTTTGGCAGCTAAAAAGTAGCGGAATCAAAAATAGAAATAAGCTTTTCTTCATTTAATTTAAAAAATAAAAAATTATCGCGTCAACTTGTTAAGGTCGATGAGAAGATAATTGATATTTTGGTTAATCGTTCTGGTTGCCGATTGCATTTGGTTAAGCATCGCCGCACGATTGTTAAGTGCCTCGTTGTCGTACTTTCCGCCATCATTAAAGATCGGAGAAGCATTGGCCGCATCCACATCACCCTCGAATTGATACATAATCCAGCGTTGCTTCATATTCTGTATAATCGAGTGTTCATTAAGATTCGAAAATTTTTTCTCAGTATACATATACCAAATAAAAGGAGGAAAATTTCGCGACTGTAGTTTCTCTTGCCAAATATCACGAAGGATATTTCGAGCATGGATAAACTCGACTTTCTTACCTTTCGGATTGAGTAGAGCAAGACCAAAACCTGCACCAATAAGACCGCCACCAATATCAATAGCTTTGTCCCAACCATCACTTTTTACAAATCCACCAGCTAAAGAACCAAGCGCTCCAACAGCGATAGAATAGACTATCATTTTGTTATTTTTCTTGCTATTAAGACTACTCACATAATTTGCCATTTGTGCAACGCGTTCGCCTTCGCAGTCAAATTCGGCAGCAACAGCATCTACTTCACCTAGCGCTAATGTAATTTTGCCATCTATTTTATCCTTAATTTTCATGATTTTAAGTTGTGACTCGATGCTTGTATCTTTTTTTAATTCTAAAATTTTTTCAACATCATCAAGTGAGTTTAAGGCATTAAGAATCAAAATACTTTGTTGGTTAAAAACGGATCTAAGATGTTGTTTTTCATTAAGTAACGAATCCGAATTAACATGAAGATTAACCTTCTCGTAGTCATAATTGGTTGGCGCTTTGCAATAACTATCGCGAAGGATAATGATATTGGCGTTAATATTTTTAGTCTTTTGCGTTGTACAAGAGTTAAGCCCAACAATGACAAAAGCTAGTAATAATGCGTAGTTTTTCATCATAAATGTATTCTTACACAAATTATAAAAAGATTTTGAATTTGTATTAAAAAAAATACTAATTTTAAATATCAAAAATAAGTGTTATGGGAAATATTATCGTAGGGCTTATGTCTCAACAAAATGATTATCAAAATCTTAGATTTGAGTTAGAGGAATCAGGATTTCGAGATTCCGATTACATTATTTATCGTAATAATGGAGAAAACGACAGTTTTTGGGCAAGTATCTCTGCTAACAATGACCAACAGAAAAACAAAGGCGAAGAAATTTTAAAAAAATTAGATGCAAAAAAATCTTACTATTTTAAAAATGTTGATATCGAAGATGCAAAATCTTTCGATGCGTTAAAAAAAGAAATTGGCATTCGCGCAAAATCAGAAATTCATCCAAGTCCTGATATCAGGCACAGAACACCTCATTATGGATTAAATTCTGAAATTAAATTTTAAAACATAAAAAAAGCTGCTTAACAAAGGGCAGCTTTCTATTTTTCATTTTTAAAAATTATTTAAGAGAAGTCGCTGGTAAAGGCACAAATTCGGTCTCACCAGGAACTTTGGGAAATTTTTGATCCTTCCAATCATGCTTAGCTTGTTCGATTAATTCTTTACTAGAGCTCACAAAATTCCAGTGGATGTAACGTTCTTCAGGAAAAGCTTCACCACCAAAAATATAAACTGTGGTATTTGCAGCCATTTCGAAAGAGCATAATTTGGTATCTTTCGCAATCAAAATCTGTTTTGAATCATAAGCATTTCCGTCATTTTTAATTTGACCTTCCAAAATATAAAGCGCGCTTTCACCATAAAGATGCTCACCGATATTTACCGTTTTAGACTCATCAGAATCGTTGATAATTTCAATAAAATAAAGCGGAGTATGCACTGGCACAGGCGATTCTTTACCAAAAGCTTTACCTGCAATTAATTTTATTTTAAGACCATCTTCTTCCCAAGCAGGGATATCTTTAGCTTCGATGTGATGGAAAGTCGGCTCAGACTCTTCCAAATGTTTTGGCAAGGCAACCCAAATCTGTAAACCATGTAATTTTTTATCAGTATGACGAAGATTCTCGGGTGTTCTCTCAGAATGCGCAACACCTTTACCAGCCGTCATCCAGTTAACCGCTCCGGGCTGAATCTCAACTGCCGAACCAATGCTGTCACGATGAAAAATCGCACCTTCAAAAAGATAAGTTAATGTGGACAAGCCAATATGCGGATGCGGCGGAACATCTATATTCTGATAATCTTTAAGCTCTGCAGGTCCCATGTGATCGATAAAAACAAATGGTCCAACGGATCTTTTTTCAATAAAAGGTAAAAGTCGTCCAACCATAAAATTTCCGATATCTGCGGCACGTTCTGGGATGATGATTCCAATATTTGACATATTATTTTTTATTTAAATTTAAGCTACAATTCTGTTCCACTCCGGATGGTTCTTAATGTATTTGACAACCAAAGGGCAAAGTGCTTTTAGTTTTTACCGCTCGCTTCTATCGCTGCAAGCGTTTTTTCAATAATCGCAGTTGACGCGCCACGACCTTGCAGAGCATCTTCCACTTCGCTATGTATTAACGTAATCGTTGCGTCACTTTCTCTATATACGATGAAAGCTTTAGCACCATCAATTTCTATTTCGTATTGTTTATCCATTTCTACTAACGGAATATTTTCAAATTCTGGTTTCATTTATTTTTTTATTCAAAATTAAATTAAAACAATAACATATCAATTGATCTATGCTAATAGGAAAATTTTAAACAAAAAAGACTGCCCTCTCGGACAGCCCCACCACATCACATATTAACGATCTAATTTTCCGCCAAGGGCTTTAAATAGAAGAACGTTATTTCTTGTATTCTGGAACTGAAATTCTAATAAATTCAGTTCCGCATTGAGCTTGCTTCGTTGCGAATTGATTAATTCCATATAATTGGCATAACCCGTGAGATACAAATCGTTGGAAACCTCAATCGCGTTGTCCAAGAATTTAACCTCATCGCTTTTTAGTTTTAAAACTTTTTGAAAAATTTCGGTTTGTTTTAGTATAGATTGCAATTCGTTGTAAGCCGTAGTCACACTTTTTTGATACGTGATAAATGCAATTTCTTGCTCTTTATTAGCGACATTAAAATCGTGTTTCAATTGTCCTTTATTAAAAATCGGAACCATCAAACCTCCCAATAATTGACCAGCCAACGAAGCGGGATTAAATAGCTTATCCACTGAAAATGAATTCAATCCAACATGTGCACCCAAATCTATTTTTGGATAAAATGCCGCTCGAGCCGCCTTTGCATCTGCTTGCGTTGCTTCCAAAACATAATAATTGGAAATAACGTCTGGTCTAGAATGGATAATCGAATTGACATCCATCGACTTATTCAACAAGGTTAAATTGGTTGCTAGAAGCTCTTTGCTACGTTTAACTTCGCCACCGTAGCGACCTGTTAAAGTCGTAATCGCTTGTTCTACAGAAACAATTTCGGCTTTTATGTGTTCAATCTCAGCAAGCCAGTTGTTATTTTGGGCACGAAATTGTTGAACCGCCAATTCTGTCGCCTTCCCGACTTCGCGCTGCGCTGAAACAATTTCGTAAGCGCGTTGTTGAAGTTTGAAATTTTCTTGATAAATATCCAATCTGGTATCAAGTGAAACCAATTGATAATACAAGTTGGCGATTTCTGTAAATAACTCAACCTGAATCAATTTTAAACCTTCTTCTGATGCCAGATATTTTTTTTGAGCAGCTAATTTTTGATTTTTAAGTTTTCCCCAAGCATCGATTTCCCAAGAACTTCTCGCGCCCAACCAATAATTTGGCGTTACATTTCTGTTGATTTTTTGGTCTTCCGTGATGTTTCCAGACAAATTGGTATCGTAATTGCCGACACCATCCATCGTATATTTTCCGTAATGGTCACCACTTACAACAGCTCCAACTTCTAAAGATGGCAGAAGTGCCATTTTGGAACGTTGCAAAAAGCTGTTCGCAATGTCCATGCGTTGTTGTGCAATTTGAAAATCTGGATTAGCTTTTACCACCTCATCAAAAAGATTCAACAATTCGGGGTCGTTAAAATAAGTTCGGAGTCCAACTTGCTGATTCAAATCTAATTTAACATCAGTATCAAAAATTGTATTGACGGGAATTTCCTTTGCTTTTTTAACCTCAGCAACTTGCGGTGTAGCACACGACATCACAACAAGCGATAAGATTCCTATTTTTAAATATTTATTTAGTTCGTTGTTCATTTCGTTCTTTTCTTTGTTCTAGTTTTGCAAAAAAGATGTAAAGTCCTGGGATAATTACCAATCCGAAAACGGTCCCGACAAACATACCTCCCGCTGCGGCTGTACCAATCGAACGGTTACCGATAGCACCTGCTCCAGAAGCAATTACCAATGGTATAAGTCCTGCGATAAAAGCAAAAGAGGTCATCAAAATCGGGCGAAGTCTTTGTCTTGCACCTTCGATGGCGGCGGGAATAATGTCAAAACCTTCTTTATTTCTCTGGATGGCGAATTCTACAATTAAAATAGCATTTTTCGCTAAAAGTCCAATCAACATCACCAAGGCAACTTGGGCATAAATATTATTATCTAAACCAACAGACATCAAAGCGATGTACGAACCAAAAATCCCTGTTGGCAAGCTTAATAAAACTGGTAGCGGCAACAAGAAACTTTCGTATTGCGCAGCCAGAAGTAAGTACACGAAAATTAAACAAATGATAAAAATGTAAAAAGTTTGATTTCCTGAAAGAATTTCTTCACGTGTCATTCCCGACCATTCGACATCGAAACCACGTGGCAAACTTTCCTTTGCAATTCTTTCAACTGCTGCGATAGCGTCTCCAGAGCTGTATCCATTGGCAGGTTCACCATTAATCATAGCGGACATGTACATATTGTAGCGCGTCAAAACTTCGGGACCATAAACTTTTTCAATATTAATAAAGGTTGAAAACGGCACCATTTCGCCCGTATCATTTTTAACAAATAATTGCAGAATACTTTCTGGTGTATCTCTTTGGTCTGGACTTGCCTGCACCATCACTTTGTACATCTGACTAAATCGGATAAAATTGGTTGCGTAGTATGACCCCAACAAAGTCTGCAAAGTTGACATGGCATTGTCTACCGAAACGCCTTTTTTCGCTGCCATATCGTAATCCATTGTGATTAAATATTGCGGAAAAGTAGCATCAAAACTCGTAAAGTTGTTTTGAAGCTCTGGCGCTTCATTTAATTTTTTCACAAAATCTTTCGTTATTTTATCAGTACTCTCGATGCTACCACCACTTTTATCCAACAAACGAAGTTCGTAACCACTCGTATTTCCAAATCCTGGAACGGTTGGCGGCGCAAAAACTTCAATTTGAGCATCCGAGATATCTTTTGTTTTCTCGGAAAGCTCGGCAATAAGGTCGTTTACAGAAATATTTCTTTCTTTCCAATCTTTAAGGTTAATCATCGCCATTCCGTAGCTAGAACCTGCGATTTCGGTAACGATAC
The DNA here is from genome assembly GCF_057652215.1 of Soonwooa sp. T0.1_25. NCBI lineage: Bacteria > Pseudomonadati > Bacteroidota > Flavobacteriia > Flavobacteriales > Weeksellaceae > Soonwooa > Soonwooa sp. T0.1_25. The sequence goes on from NZ_JBYFBZ010000004.1 coordinate 122,804, forward strand.
TGTAACCCGCCAAAGTCGTTACGTTTTCCACACCTTCAATTTTTTTTGCGATCGTTGTGACTTCATCCAATACTTTCTCGGTACGCTCAACGGTTGCACCTTGCGGCGTTGTAACACTTACATAAGCCATACCTTGGTCTTCCATTGGAATAAATCCTGATGGTAAAAACTTAGCCGTAACCACCATTAAACCTATAAAAAGAAATAAAACACCAAAAGTAACACTCGTTCTTGTTGCAAATTTTGAAAGAATATTTGTGTAATCATTCGTTAGTTTATCAAAAGCTTGATTGAATTTTGCAAAGGATTTGTCAACGATGTTTTTCTTTTTCTCATGCTTGTGAGGTTTAAGAATAATCGCACACAGAGCTGGTGTCAAGGTCAAAGCATTAATCCCTGAAATCACGATACTAATTGCTAAAGTCAATGAAAATTGTCGATAGAATACGCCGACTGGACCATCCAAAAACGCCACTGGGATAAACACCGCCGACATAACAATCGTAATTGCGATAACAGCTCCTGCAATTTCTTTTGTAGCCTCGATAGTTGCATGAAGTGGTGCCATACCTTCTTCCATTTTTACATGGACGGCTTCTACGACGACAATCGCGTTATCGACGACAATTCCGATGGCTAATACTAAAGCAAATAAAGTCAAAAGATTAATGGAGAAATCCAACATTTGCATAAACGCGAAAGTTCCGATAAGTGCGACTGGAACGGCTAAAACAGGAATTAAAGTCGAACGCCAATCTTGCAGGAAAATAAACACCACGATTCCTACCAAAATAAAGGCTTCAATTAAAGTGATTAAAACCGCACTAATCGACGCATCCAAGAAACGTGAAACGTCGTAAGCCATGTTAAATTCCATTCCTGGTGGGAAAGAGGTTTCTTTTAGCTCCGCCATTTTGTCTTTAACATTTTTAATAACTTCCGACGCGTTGGAACCTGGACGTTGCTTCATCATAATCGACGCCGACGGACGACCATCGGTTTTAGATACCATTCCGTAGTTCATCGCACCGAATTCCACGTTCGCAATGTCTTTTAATTTTAAAATCGTTCCGCTCGCATCCGACCGAATCGGAATTTCTTTATACTGTTCTGGTTGGAAAAATTTTCCTGTATATTTAATAACATATTGAAGTTGACTATTAGTTTTACCCGAAGTTTCACCAACTTTTCCAGGAGCTGCAGAGATATTTTGCTTCTGTAAAGCTTTCACCACATCTTCCGCCGAAACTTTGTAAGCCGTCATCTTTTGAGGATCTAGCCAAACTCTCATCGAATATTCTTTTTGCCCCATAATTTCGGCACGTCCAACACCGTCAATACGCTTTAGTTCCTGAAGAACGTTGATATCCGTAAAGTTGTAAATAAATTGCTCGTCCTGACTTTCGTCCGTTGATGTAATATTAAGATACATCAACATACTGTTCACCTCCTTTTCCGTGGTTACACCCGCACGAATAACTTCTTCGGGAAGTTCGTCTAAAATAGTCGTCACACGGTTTTGTACGTTAACCGCCGCCACATCGGGATCGATACCAACTTCAAAGAAAACCTGAATTAAAGTTAAACCATCATTGGACGTCACGGTTGACATATACGTCATCCCCGGAACACCATTGATAGCACGTTCCAGCGGTAAAGCCACGGCGTTTGCGGACACTTCGGCATTCGCACCTGTATATTTTGCAGTAACCGTCACCGACGGTGGAACAATATCTGGGAATTGAGTGATAGGAAGCTTCATTAAAGCCAAAATCCCCATCAACACAATAACAATCGAAATCACCAACGAAAGAACTTTTCGTCTAATAAACATTTCTACCATAATAATTTATTTTTGAATGTTTATTATTTTTTAACTCGAATTGTTTGTCCGTCACGAAGCGCTTGTGTCCCCTCCAGAACGATTCTATCACCCGTTTTAAGTCCAGATTCTACCATATAAGAATCGCGCAACGTGTTGGCAATCGTAATGTTTTTCATTTTCACTTTGTTGGCTGCATCTACGACAAAAACATAGACTTTATCTTGTATAGAAAACGTCGCTTTTTGAGGAATGATAATTGATTTCGGTTGGAAATCTGAAATCACCAATTTACCCGAAGTTCCGTGTTTAATTAAACGATCTGCATTCGGGAATTCCACTTTATAACGGATGGAACCTGTTGCTTGGTCGATTTCACCTTCTGCGGTTTTAAGAACACCATTAAAATCATACTTAGCACCATTTGGAAGCACCAATTCAATTTTGTTAGAGTTGTTTAATTTATCATTTTTTTGAAGTTCAAAATATAAATTTTCAGGAATTGAGAAATAAGCGTAAATCTGATCTAGATAAGACAAAGTCGTCAACAGCGAGCCATTCTCAACCAAACTTCCATCTTTAAAAGGAATAACGTCGATAACACCATCGAAAGGTGCTGTAATATTGGTAAAACTCACTTTTTGAAGAACCGCTTTACGTTCCGCATCAGCATAAGAACGTCTTGCTTGCGCCGCAGAAAGTTTAGCCTTCATCATGTCTAATTCGTTTTTAGCAACGAAATTTTTATTAAACAAAGATTGCAATTGACTAACCTCAACTTCAGCGATTCTTACATCGGCTTGAGCTTGTTTTAAAGTTGCGTTGGCTTTTAATAAATCTATTTGTAATTCGGCATCGCTAATCTTGAACAACAGTTGACCGCGCTTCACAAATTGACCTTCGTGCGCATAGACGTGTTGCATAATTCCCGACATACGCGAGTGGATCTCGATGTTCTTTTTAGCTTGAATATCAGCAACAAATTGGTTGCTAACAAGTGTATCTTTTTCTTTGATGGTAAGCACAGGAACTGCTTTTACATCATCTTTTTTTGCAGCATTTTCTTTGCCACAAGAGCTTACAGACAATAGCGCAACAAGGCCTATTATCCAATATTTAATTTGCATTGAAATTTAATTAGGTTAAAATACTTTTAAAATAATCTAAGATTGAATTAAAAACAGTTCCTAATAAAGCTGTAAAAGATGGAGAAAAGATTTTACGCCACAATGAAGTCGCGGACTATCATTTGTCAGAAAAGTTAAGTTGTAATCACTTTCAACTTCTAAAAAGTCAAAATAGAAATTTTCAAGATAAATTATCTTTTTTGAAACTTTTGGAACCGTGCGGTTGCCCGAAAAAATATCTTGCTCGTTGTCGCTATGTTGACAAAACTCAGGAACGATAGTATCTTCAGCATAAAGAATCGAATCAGGTGTTTTGGAGACATTAGAATTTCCAAAAACACTGATTGTCGCAAATAATAGTGAGAAAATAAAGAATTTGAATATTCTACTCAGTTTCATAAGCTGCTGTTACAGATATTTTATGCAAAAATAAAACTTAAAGATTATAGATACAAATAATAGAATGTTAAATAATTATAAATAAATTCTATGACAATTGTCAGTTTTGTATTTATTAAAAAATTAAAAACTTATTCTAAATTAAATTTAAAATCATTTTCATTTTGAGTAATATGATTAATATTTCAACTTTTACCATTATTCTTTCTTTCGACTTTATTGAAAATAAAAAATCTGATTTTAGTTTTAAAAAAAAAAATATTTAACAAGCTGAAAATCAGCTAAAGCTATATAATGCAAATTTCTCAATTATAAATTATTATTTTTAAATGAATAGTTTTACATCTGGAACTAAAATTAGCTTATATGAAAGAACTTGTATTTAAATTATTATCCGAAGGTGGAAGCTTAAAAATCGAAAGAGAAAACCATAATCAAGTAGAAAAATTTCTTTATTATCACAACGAATACGATCCTATTGCTGATGAGATCTTGAGCGATTTTGTCACAGAATACGAGAACTTTGAGGACGCTTTTCAAACGATTAATGAAAAATATCCTTGGTTTCGACTGCATTTGGATTTTATTCATGAAGATTACAAAAAATATGTCAAATTGGAATTAATAAAAACTTTGCAACATCATCAAATTCCTGTCAGTGATCTTAACTATCATCTTGATAATTTGAATGATAAGTTAGATTTAGAAGATTGATGAAAAACATTTCCATTATTACGCATTAAATTCTATTTTACAATTTATAAATACTGAATATCAATACAATAACTTTTTTTTTCAATCATTTATTCATTGCTGTTTAATCGCTTAAACAGCACTATTTTCCTTTTATTATAGGAAGAGAATTCATCTTTTTGCAGCGTAAAAAATTAAGAAGCTAAGCCGCAAATGATGAAAAGCATTAAAAATAAAGAATCTATGTTTTCACTTTGTTTAATAACAAGGTGTATATTAACATGTTTCCTTTTGGTTTTATTTTCAACGCCAAGTAGCGCACAAATTTATTTAACAGGAGATGTTAAGATTACTACAACTGATGGCGCCGTTGTGAGTATAAATGTAAATCCTGAAACGGCCAATACATTCGTAACTAGAAAGGAAGCTCAAGAAAAGAAATTACCTAGAAAACACAAAAACCCAATAGAAGCCATTTCCAAATCTAAATCCCAAAAGGGATTAAAAAAAATTAGTGGTTTCAAAAATTAATTTATCTCCCATTGAGTCAACTGCTTCAATGGGAGCTTTTAATGAAAAATGGCAGTTAATATTGATTACAACTCAAACTCTACTTGGACTATTATTTTTTGTATTTCCATTAATTACAAAATTTTTATTAAAAAACTTAAGTCTCAAAAATGACATAAATGATAATGTTTTCAAATGTTTTTGCTTTAATAACATTAATATAAGACCACCTCCTTTATTGTAGTATATTTTACTATGACAAGTAATTTCGCCAAATTATTCAATTAAAAAAAAACAAAATGAAATCAAATATTCTACTTATATCATCCATCGTAATTTCAACTTTTACATTTGCTCAAGAAGGGCGTGTAGGTATTAACACCACATCACCTGCCGCAACATTAGACGTTATCGCATCTCCAACAATTACTACACGGATAGATGGATTTATTGCACCACGATTAACTGGTGAACACTTAAAAGCAAAAGACGCTTTATATACAAATGCTCAAGATGCGGCAATCGTTTATGTTACTGAAGCTTTGACGGCAACTACCGATAAAACCGCTAATGTAACAAAAATTGGTTATTACTATTTTGACAAAACAAAAAGTACTAATGGTCAATGGATTAGAATAATTAATTCAAACACAACCTTGCCATATCAAGAACCATGGAACATTAAAAACACAACAACATCTGCAATCGAGAATACGCAAAACATTTATCAAAAAGGAACAGTTGCAATAAAAAAAATCAAAACTACAAACGGTGCTGATCTAGATATTGCTGGTTCAATAAGAGTCGGAAGTGCTAATAGTATAGCGGTAGTTGGCCAAAACTGTATTGCAGTGGGAAATCGAAACATTGCAAGAAATATAAATTCTGCGGCTTTTGGTGGCGGCAATACAACAAATGGACAATATCCCTTGGTTGGAGGAAAAGACAATATAGTGGGTACTGAATCTGTAAATACAAGTGGATTTTTAACAACTGTTTTCGGCGAAAATAATAAAGTTAATCATATTTTAAGCCTTGTGAATGGATATGCAAATGATTTAACTGGAGCAGATGGCCAAAGAGGTACCAATTTTGTCAACGGAACTCGAAACAAAATTCTATCAAATAGTAGTTGAAATGCTGTGCTTGGTGTCGATAATGAGCTTACAGGAAACACATCCCTTATTGCAGGAGAAAGAAACATTGCATCTGGAGGATATAGCTATACTTTTACGGCTGGATATAACAACAAGATATCTGATTCATATGCTACAGCAATAGGTGTCTTAAAATTTCTCCCGATGTATCTACAGCATCAGGACGATATTCATTTGCTTACGGTTATGCATCAATAGCATCTGGTAACTCATCCGTATCATTCGGTACAAAAAATAAATCAGTAGGTAATGACAGTTTTATTGCTGGAAATACCGGAGAAGCCAATGGAACTGCATCCACTTCATTAGGTTTAATGAATAAATCAGACGCAAACTATTCTGCCGCATTAGGGGGTTACAACGAGTCAGGCGTTGCAGGCACACCAATGACAGCACTCTACAGTATTGCAATGGGAGCGCGAAATAAAACACTAGCTGAGTATGCAACAGCGATGGGATACTACACAGAAGCTCGAGGCGTATCATCAACGTCGGAGGGTTCTTATACAATTGCTTATGATCAAGTATAAACCGCAATGGGACGTTACAATACTGCTAAAAATTCTACTGCAACCTCAGAACGATTATTAACAGTTGGAAATGGAAACTCTTTAGCAAAATCTAACGCTCTTGTGGTTTTGAAAAATGCAAAGATTGGTGTTAATATCTCAAATTTTGAAACCACAAAAGCAGATGCTCAGTTATAAGTTAATGGCTCTGTAAAGTTAGGTTCCTCTTCGACTTGTAATGTTGATAACGAAGGAACAATTCGTTACGATATTGTCAATAAAAACTTCGAAGGTTGTAATGGTACAACATGGTTAAAATTAATAACTAAACTCTATTTTATTATAATTTTATCAACAAATAAATGCCTCCTATTTTAGGAGGTATTTTTATTTAATCCCTTATTAAATTAGTCAAAAATAAAAAATTCAGGACAAAAAAAAGCACCTACATTTCTGTAAGTGCTTGATTTAAAATATGTGGCCCCACTTGGGCTCGAACCAAGGACTTGCTGATTATGAGTCAGCTACTCTAACCAACTGAGTTATAGGGCCTCAAAATTTGGTTAAATTTTGTGAGTGCAAAAATACTAATTTTTCTGTGCTATGCAAATTTTTTATGGCTTTTCTTGGCATAATTCTACCAAGACTCCATTTGTAGATTTTGGATGTAGAAAGACAACTATTTTATTATCAGCACCATCTTTAGGTTCTTCTGATATAAATTGGAAGCCCGCGTTTTTTAATCTTTCAATTTCGGAATGGATGTCGTCAACGCCAAACGCAATGTGATGAATCCCCTCTCCTTTCTTTTCAATGAATTTTGAAATGGGACTTTCTTCTTTTGAAGCTTCCAAGAGTTCTATTTTGGAATCACCTACTTGATAGAAAGAGGTTACAACGCCTTCGCGTTCTACACTTTCTTGCTTGTAAGAGTTTTTTCCTAATAGTTTTGAGAATACGTCGTCGGATAATCCTAAGGATTTGACGGCGATGCCGAGATGTTCTATTTTCATGTTTTAGATCTTATTATGTTTGCGTGAGGGCGAAGTGCATTGTTGGAGCTCTTCCCCAGTGGCGGCTCCGCCTCCATTGGGGAAAGCGACTGCACGCAGACCGACCCGATTGTTTTTGGCCTAGGCAAGCTTCTGGCTTTGCTTTGGAAAAACAACGGGGCACGCCCATATTATATCAAACAAAAGTATTAAATTTGCGCCATGAACGAAAGTAATAGACAAAGAAAAGTCGCACAAATTATACAAGAGGATTTTGCTGAGCTTTTTAGAAAACAATCTGCAGATAGTAACCAGAATTTTCTAATTAGCGTTAGCGACGTTAAAGTGACTACCGACCTTAGTATTGCTAAGATATATTTGAGCATCTTCCCTGCGGAATTGCGCAAACCAATTATGAAGGAGATTGAGGAAAATAAAACCCAGTATCGTAATTTTATTGGGCAAAAAATGGGCAAACAGGTGCGTATTATTCCTAATTTATCATTCTATCTTGACACAAGTCTTGACGATGTAGAACGTATCGAAAAGGAACTAAAAGGCGAAGGCGACAATCCTATTTTGTAAGATTTGTGAGAAATAATCCGCTTTATATCGCATCGCGTTACATTACTGCTAAAAAAGGTAGTCATGCTGTAACTTTCATCACTTGGCTTGCTGCTTTTGCGATGATGATTGCGGTGGCGTCGATGTTTGTAATTGTCTCTGTATTTTCTGCATTAGAAGATATTAACAGCGATATGATTGCAAATCTACATGCGGATCTCACTATTAAAAGTAAAAACGGAAAAACGCTTACAAACATTAAAGACATTAATCGTCTTCTAAAATCGAATACTAATGTCGAAAGTTTTTCTAAACTAATAGAAGAAAAAGTCTACATCAATTACAAAGATAATGGTGAAATAGCCTATCTGCGTGGTGTAGATTCGGCTTATACACTCGTAAATCCTATCAACAAAACAGTGTTATACGGGACTTATCCAAGTTTTGAATATTCTAACGAAGTTTTGATGGAAGGTCAACTTGACAATCGTCTGGCGATACCAGTTAACTCTTCGCAAGATTTTGCGACCATCTATATGCCGAAAGCTGGGAAAGGTATTATCCAGCAAGAGGATGACATTTTTAACAGAAAAGAAATTTATGTTACTGGGATTTTCCCGAGCAATGATCAACTCAACAATTATATTATTGCGCCAATTGAATTATCTCAACAGTTATTAAATCTTCCAAAAGACGCCGCTTATGAAGTTGTTATTAAACTTAAAAATCCAGAATTAGCAGACCAAGTTAAATTAAGCTTATTAAATCAACTGAAAAATACAGTCGAAATAAGTACAAAATCTGAAGAGAATGCAGCTTTTTGGAAAATGATTAACACCGAAAAATTGATGATCTACTTGATATTCTCATTGGTGATTTTCATTACAACATTTAATTTGGCTGGAGCTGTTATTATTTTGCAACTAGATAAAGCGCCACAAGCCAAAACACTTCGCTCGTTAGGTTTTACGCAAAAAGATCTTAATACAACATATTTTAACACAGGTCTACTAATTGTAGTTATTGGTGTAATTTTAGGTCTGGCTGTGGGGACAATTTTATGTTTTGTACAGATACAAACTAACTTCTTTATGGCTGGCGAGAATCTCCCTTTCCCTGTCAAGATTACTCTTTTCAACTATGCAATTGTTTCCGCAGTTGGTTTATCTTTCGGATTATTAGTTGCTTACATATTTTCTAGAAAGCTAAAACGCTAAATTTTAATGAAAATTTAAGTTGTTAATTTAAAATATTCTGTACCTTTACCGCCCAATTTTATTGATAATGAAAAAAATCTCTCTTTTATTAGGATTAGCTGCATTTGGATTTGCATCAGCGCAAATCCCAGCAGGATATTACAATGGTACAGATGGATTATCTGGAGCCGCTCTTAAAACAAAATTAAGTGCTATCATTAGTGCTGGTTATGTTACTAAAAGTTATGACAACTTGTATAACGGTTATCCATCAACAGATACTGACAAATATTCGGCTGCTGGTTACGAAAATGATGGCACTGTTCTAGACATGTATTCTGAAGACCCTAACGGGAAAGATCCGTACAACTATAATCACGGGCAGAAAAAATGTGGAAGTTATTCCGTTGAAGGCGATTGCTACAACAGAGAGCACGTTGTGCCGCAAAGTATTTTTAGCGAAGCTTCACCAATGGTTTCTGATATGCACCACATCCGTCCAACGGATGGTAAAGTAAACGGAATGCGCAGCAATTATCCTTTTGGAAAAGTTGGAAACGCATCTTATACTTCTAAAAATGGCACAAAAGTAGGATCTACTACATCTCCAGGTTACTCAGGAACTGTGGCTGAGCCTATCAACGAGTTCAAAGGTGATGTTGCAAGAATGGTTTTATACTTTGCAACGCGATATGAAGATAAATTATCTGGCTTCAAAGCAAATCAAATTTTGTCAACTACAAAATTCCCTGGATTACAAACATGGGAGCTTAACACACTTCTTTTATGGCACCAACAAGATCCAGTATCTCAATTTGAGCTAGATCGTAACAATGCTACATATTTATATCAAAACAACAGAAACCCGTACATCGACAATCCAGAGTTTGTAACTAGAGTTTGGGGAATTTCGCCGCTTGCTGTTGAAGATGCTGGTTTTTCTAATAAATACAAAATCTACCCTAACCCAGTTAAATCTAGCTCTATAATTACTGTTCAAGGTAATGATCTAAAGCAATATGACAAAGCTTGGATCTACAATATGGTAGGACAACGCGTACAAGAGATTGATCAACCATTCAAAAATGGAAATACAATCCAACTTAAAAATTTACCAAAAGGAATTTATATTTTAAAAACGAGAGAATTAAATACAAAATTCATCGTAGAATAATTCTTTTTTAAATAATATTTCGAAAGCATTCAGAGTTTTCTGGATGCTTTTTTATTTTGTTATTAAGCTATTGTTTAACTTCATCTATCATCTTTGCAGATTTAATAAAAATAAAAAATAATTGTGTTTTAAAAATTCACAAAACCATAACATTCTGCATTTTACAAATAAAAAATATTGTTTATCTTTGATGCCCTTTCAAAAAAAATATTGAAATCGAAATGAATATTAAAGGTCAAATTGTCGAAATCCCTGTAAACTCGACACTTTATAGACTTCAGAAACCTGAATTCCAAAGTAAAGAAGTTGAGCTTACGTGGGAAGCAGAAAATCCTAAGTATTCATTATTTGACGGCATTTTGATTGGAGGTCATGATGGTATCGAACATTTTAAAATCGGTCAAAGAAAAGGCGTTAATCAAATAGGTGGTGCAAAAGAACCTCTTTACGTTATCGCTATCGACAAGTCTGAGAACAGAATTTTTGCTGGTGCTGGCCGCCATCATCCAGGTTTATTTGCGAAAGTTTTTAAATTTTCTCAATCAGATTTAAAATGGAAAAACGACGTGTTAGTCGATCCACCAATTAGTATTAAAATTGAAAATCAATCAACTAAAGATATTCTAGACGCAAAGCTTTATCTATTTAAAGAAATTATTTTTTTAGAATTTGAAAAAGAGATTGAAAAGGCAATTTTTAATGATTCGGTTAATATCTTCAACAACAATAATATTATCGCAACAATATAACAAGCTTAAAATAAGAATCGAGTTTATGAAACTAAAGCTATCTTTTTTAGCATCCATTATTACTTTTGTAGTAAATGCGCAATCGGCACCTGCTTATTATAACCAGGTCGATTTTAAGGCAACTGGTAATCAAATGAAAAGCCAGTTAGCAACAACTATCACCAGTACTCACACGACAACGATCACTTACTCTCAACTTCAAGACCTTTTAAAAGTGAGTGACGTTGACAAAGATGTGGCTGGTAATCTTTTATTGATCTACGGATCTCAAAGTACTGGCACACACCAAAGAAGTAGAAGCATCAACGGATCTTGGAATAGAGAACACGTATATGCTAAATCTAAAGGTACACCTAACTTAGGCACTTCTGGTCCTGGTGCTGATGGTCACCACTTACGTCCAGCTGACATATCGCTTAATAGCACAAGAGGAAATCTTTCTTTCGATGATGGTGTGGGCGCAATGGCGCAAAAGTCTAATCGTGGAGGTTGGTATCCAGGCGACGAGTGGAAAGGCGATGTTGCAAGAATCCTTATGTATATGTATGTGCGCTACGAAGATAGATGTAAGCCACTTAACATCACAATGGGACCTAGCACTTACTCTTCAGACTTTCCAGATATTTTATTAAAATGGAACATCGAAGATCCAGTTTCGGCTTTCGAAGTACAACGTAACAACATCGTTGCTAACAAACAAGGAAACAGAAATCCTTTCATCGATAATCCTTATTTAGCAACAGTTATTTGGGGAGGTCCAGATGCACAAAATACTTGGCCAGATTCTTTTAACGGTGGAACATCTACCGATACACAAGCGCCGACTGTTCCTACTAATTTGGCAGCTAGCAATATTACATCAACTGCCGCTAATTTAACTTGGACAGCTTCTACAGACAACGTTGGTGTAGCTAACTATACAGTTTTCATGAATAATGAATATGTACAAACTGCTTCTAATAACAGCATCAACATTACAGGTCTAGCGCCAGAAACAACTTATACTTTCTTTGTTAAAGCTAAAGATGCCGCGGGTAACGTATCTGGTGCCAGTAATACAATAGAAGTAACAACAAAATCTAACGGAAATGGCGACGGCGATGGTGGCAACACAGGAACAACTTGTGGTACCGAAACTTTCGACAACATCCCAGTTCCTAGTCAACCACCTGCATCAGCTTATTCATTAAGAGAATGGTCGACTAATGGCGTTATCTACGAAGCAACTAATGCAAGAACTGACAAACAAATCTATATCGATGGTGATACTAACAAAGCAATCAACATCAAAACTGGTGGTACTAATGCTGGACATCTAAAAGCAACAGGAATTACTGGAGGTATCGGAAGTCTTTCTCTTAAAACCTATTTGCCTTTCGGGACAGATAAAGCTGGAAGTCTTAGTGTTTTAGTTAATGGTCAAAAAGTAGGAACAATCGATTATTCTACAAGCAAAAAAACTTACACTATTTCTAATATTAATATTGAAGGAAATGTAGAATTAGAAATTCTTGATCAAAACCTAAGCGCAAGTAATCGCGTGTCCCTTGACAACTTATCTTGGACTTGTTATACTAAAATGGCAACAGACGAAGTGAAAAACGCTGATAACAAAATTAAAGTTTATCCTAACCCTGTTAAAAACCAAGAGATTTTTGTTGAAGGTATCAAAGCTTCAGAAAATATAGAAATCTACAACCTTAACGGTCAAAAAGTTCAAAACTTTAACCAAGTTAAAAACAAGCAAAAACTTAACTTGAACAAATTGCCAAAAGGAATGTACATTTTAAAAACTTCAACTTCTTCAATTAAATTTATTGTTGAATAATATTGAAAATAATCATACTAAAGACCGGAGATTTCTTCGGTCTTTTTTTATAACTTTACTCTATGAATCAAGCGCAGCAATTTGGACTTTTAGGAAAAAACATCTCCTACTCTTTCTCAAAAAAATATTTTGAAGAAAAATTCAAAAAATTATTCTTACAAAATCATTCGTACAACTTTTTTGATGTTCAAGATTTAAATAAAATCAGCGATTTATTTAAAACATCAGCGCTAAAAGGTTTCAACGTAACAATTCCTTATAAAGAAGCGATTATTCCTTTCTTGGATGAATTAAGTGAGGAAGCCGAAAAAATTGGCGCCGTTAACTGTGTCAAAATTATTGCTGACAAAAAAATTGGTTTTAATACCGATGCTTTTGGATTTGAAAAAAGTCTTTTAATTCATAAAAAACCACATCATACCAAAGCTCTTATTTTGGGTGATGGCGGTGCTGCAAAAGCCGTTAAATTTATTCTTGAAAAACATAACATCGAGTACAAAACGGTCTCTCGAAAATCTGAATTAAATTTTGAAAACCTCACATCGGACATTGTTTCAGAACATTTTTTAATTGTACAATGTACGCCAGTTGGCACTTTTCCTAATGTTGATGACTGTATAAAATTCCCTTTCGAGGCTTTAACTAATCAACATTATATTATTGATTTGATATACAATCCGACCGAAACGTCTTTCATTAAAAACGCTAGAAAACAAGGCGCTACAACCATGAATGGCTATTATATGCTAGAACAACAAGCGGAAAAAGCTTGGTCAATTTGGACAAAATAGCTTTTAAAAATCGTTTCAAATATCAAGGATTTAATAAAAAAGCCTTAAAAGTTGGCTATTTCCATAAAAAAAAATTAATTTAGTACGATAAAAAGTTCTTATTCTAATAAAAAGTTGGGTTATGATAACAGAGACTGGAAATCCTGAAAATGAAGAAAACAAAGTATCTTTAGATGAATCTCAAAACAATTCGGAGCAAAATCATCATCACGATGATATCGATTACGAAGCAGAAATAGAAGCTTTGCCCGAAGAAAATCCGATAGAATCCTTGTCTTTGGATCAAATATTGGACGAGTTGGAGAAAATTGTCAACCTAAAAGACGCTGGCTCTCATTCGAGAAAATTCCAACAACTGAGAGATGCTGCTAATCTTCATATTCATGACGAAATTGAAGAGAAAAAACATCAATACACAGAAGAAGGTAACGACGAGACCAACTTCAGTTATCAACATCCAAAGGCGTCGCGCCTTTCTGCTTTAGTCAACATTTATAAGGAAAAAATGGATGACTTCCACAAAAAGCAAGAAGAAGAACATTCTAAAAACTTAGCAGAACGTCACGATATCATCGAAAGATTAAAAAATCTTTACACCAATACCGAGGCAGGCACTAACCTTTTCAAAGCGATTCGTGAGATTAAAGAAGCTTGGTCTAATGCTGGACAAGTTGCAAAATCAGAATTTAAAAACCTGAATAACAACTATTTCCACCATCTAAAGATGTTCAACGAGATGTTAGATCTTAACAAAGAATATCTTGAGCAAGAGTACAGCCACAATCTGGAAAAACGAAATCATATTATTGATCGCGCCAAAGAGCTTCTTAATGAGCCTTTGGTACAAAAAGCACTTAACGAGTTACAATATCTTCACAAACTTTGGAAAGAAGAAGCAGAGCCAGTTGCAGAAGAATTCCGTGAAAAAACTTGGGAAGAATTCAAAGATATTTCGCAAAAAATCCACGAAAGAAAATCTGAACTTTTTGCTAATTTAGAAAAAGATCAAGAAGCTAATCTTGCGAAGAAAACCGAGATTATCGAAGAATTAAAAAAACTTGCTTCACCAAACCAAAACGTCAACCACAATTATTGGCAAAACGCCATTAAAACTGTTGAAAATCTTCGTCTTGAATTTTTAAAAACGGGAAGTGTTCCAAAGAAAGTCTCTAATCAAACTTGGACAGATTTCAAACAAAATCTTCGTGCTTTTAACACTGCTAAAAATAGTTTTTATAAAAACTTAAAAGATTCTCAAATTAAAAATTTGGAAACGAAATTAGCTTTAATAAAAACGGCGCAAGACAATATGTTATCGGAAGATTGGGAAACTATTGTCCCGCTTTTCAAAAAACTACAAGAAGATTGGAAGCATGTTGGACATGTACCAAGATCACAAGCCAATAAAGTTTGGGACGAATTCCGTGAGGCTTGTAACACGTTTTTCAAAAACTTCCGTGACAAAAACAACGCAACAACTGACAATTGGAAAGACAATTTCAAAAATAAACGTGCACTTTTAGATCAATTAAAAACGATTTCTAACGAAGAAGGTAGCATCGAAAAAATTGAGCAAATCAAAAACCAATGGAATGCCATCGGTAAAGTTCCGAAAGATAAATTAGGCATCAATACAGAGTTTAACAAAACGTTGAGAGATAAGCTTAAACTTAACAAAATTAATGAGTTTGACTTAAATGAAGAAAATCTAACAGAAAATCAATTAACAGATAAAGCAAGAAAAATTAAAAATCAAATTTCTGATCTAGAAGCTGAAGTTGTTAAATTGGATAACAATATTTCGTTCTTTAGTAATGCGTCGCGAGAAAATCCATTATTAAAAGACACTTATCAAAAATTGGATGAAAAAAAAGAGCAATTAGAAAGTTTAAAACAAACGCTTCACAACATTATTACCAGCAACGATAACTAAAATCTAAATATCATGTTGAGAAAATTATCATTCCTTTTGATTTTCGTTTTTGTATTTCTACAGCTAAGTGCGCAAGAAGATACAAAAATCGAAGGTCGCGATGTTGCAGATTATATTTCGGTTCCAGGACCTTTAAAAATCGGAGATTCTGAGTTTTTTCTATATTGGAGTAAAAAAAATTCGGCAACATGGTTTCAACAAAAATATTTGAGAAGTGATGATAACTATGACAACTACGAAGAATTAGTTAATATTTCTTTTTTTAATAAAGAGATTGATATCGATGACGCTGTTAAGAAAAAAGTAGATAACATTACAAAAAGAAAGACAGATCTTAATGACAATTATTCGTTTATCGATGTTATTGAAAGTCCTGATGGCAATGAGTTGATCGTAGATTACTTGGTAACGATTGTTCCAAAAGAAGATGATGGAGAAGCTTATGCAGAATATAATATTGATCGATTTCGCCCAACTAAAAACGGTGATCAAAATGGACTATTAATTTTTTCTTATTCAAAAAGATTGTATGGTTCCGATTTTAGAAGTGCTTCCAAATACATCAATAAGCAACGCAACAAATTACTGGATTATATGATCACAGCTCCAATGCCAACAATTAAAGTTCTTGCTAAATAAGCATAAACAACTTAATAAAAATTTCAAAACACTTAACTTTGCTTAAGTGTTTTTTATTAATATGACAGACAAATTTTATCTTCAACGCTGCATACAATTAGCAGAAAAAGCGATTGGCAAAACTTATCCTAATCCCATGGTTGGTGCAGTTATCGTCCATAACGACAAAATAATCGGCGAAGGTTATCACAAAAAGGCAGGCGAAGCACATGCAGAAATCAACGCTATTAATTCTGTTAAAGACGAAGATTTTGATCTATTAAAAGAATCTGCGATTTATGTTTCTTTAGAACCTTGCGCACATTTCGGGAAAACACCACCTTGCGCTTTAAAAATTAAAGAAATTGGTTTCAAAAAAGTGGTGATTGGGATTATCGACAGTCACGATAAAGTCAGCGGAAAAGGTATCAAAATAATTGAAGATGCTGGTATCTCTGTAGAATCAGGGATTCTCGAACAAGAAAGCTTGGCGCTTAATAAAAGATTTTTCACTTTTCATCAAAAAAGAAGACCTTACATCATTCTGAAATGGGCAGAATCTTCTGATGGATTTATGGACAAAAACTTCCAACCAACCCAAATTAGCAATAGTCTTTGTAAGCAATTTGTTCATAAAATGAGAAGCGAAGAACATGCAATTTTAGTAGGAAAAAACACGGCTTTGCATGACAACCCGAGTTTGACAACGCGAGAAGTTACAGGAAGAAATCCTATCAGAATTTTAATCGATTTTAAATTGGAAGTTCCTGAAAATTTTACCATCTTCAACGAAGAAGCAGAAACAATTGTTTTTAATTCTGTAAAAAATGAAGTCAAAAATAATATTCAATTTATTAAGATTGAAAAAGAAAATTTCATTCAGAATTTAATGGAAAAATTATTCGAGCTAAATATACAATCGGTTTTGGTAGAAGGCGGAAGCTTTACGTTGCAACAATTTATCAATGCTAATATCTGGGACGAAGCGTTTGTTTTAAAAAGCCCTGATCTAAAATTACAAAATGGTACAAAAGCGCCATATTTTAATTTTGAAACCGAAGAAAGAATAGATTTTCGCGACAATGACATCGAGTATTACATTAATCCAGAAAACAATTTTATATAGAAAATGTTCGAATATCAAAGTATAGAAAAAGCAGTTGAAGATGTTTTAATAAAGGAAAAAGGTAGCAAATTTATTGGATTTGCATATCCTGTTGTTTCTGAAGAAGAGGTAAAATCTTGCTTGCAAAAACTATACGAAGAACATCCAAAAGCCACGCATCATTGTTATGCTTTTCGAGTGGGACTTTCTGGTGAAAATTACAGAGCAAATGACGACGGCGAACCTAGTGGAACTGCTGGTTTACCAATATACAATCAACTTCTTGCGCACCAATTGACCAATATTCTGGTTGTTGTTATTCGATATTATGGAGGAACAAAATTAGGAGTTTCGGGCTTGGTTAAAACTTATAAAGAAACAGCAAAATACACTTTAGAATCTGCAAAAATCATCACTAAAGAATTGGAAAGCAACTTAAAATTGAGTTTTAAATTCAGTCAGCAAAATATTATTTTTTCGTTATTAAATAAAAACGGCGCGCAGATTCTGAACTTCGACGCGCAGCAGATTTGCACGATTGATGCTCGGATAAAAACGTCTCAAAAAGAAAACATCTCCAACCAATTGGCGGAGATGCTTCTAGATTTCGAAATTATCGATTTATAATATTTGTTAGTCGCGACGGCCTCCCAAGAGCATCGATGCCCAGTAGAGAAGCTGTCCAAGAGAGCCAATCGCAGCGACAACATAAGTTCTTGCCGCCCATTTTAGACTATCTTCTACGCCAACATATTCTTCTTCGGTTACAGTTCCAGTAGATTTTAACCACTTCATTGCGCGATTGCTTGCATCATATTCCACTGGTAACGTCACAAATGCGAACAAAGTTGTCACTGCAAAAAGAGCTACACCGATTGCTAAAATCCAAGTGTTACCTTGCGGATTGTCAATCGTTCTAGACGCGAACATGACACCAATACCCGCCATAATTACGAATTGAGATAAGGTAGAACTAATGTTGACCATCGGCACCAATTTCGATCTTAGTTGCAACATCGAATAACCAACAGCATGTTGAACTGCATGTCCAACCTCGTGCGCTGCAACTGCCGCAGCCGCTGCATTTCTTTGCATATACACAGCCTCCGAAAGGTTAACTGTTTTATCAGCAGGATTGTAATGATCCGTCAATTGTCCTGGCACCGAAATAACTTGTACGTCGTTGATGCCATTATCTCTCAACATCTTTTCTGCCACTTCTTTTCCGGACATCCCGTTCCTTAAGTGGACTTGCGAATAATATTGGAACTTCGATTTCAACCGATTGGACACAATCCAACTCGCTAACATCGTAAGACCAATAATTAAATAATAACCCGTCATTTTTATATATTTTTATAACTTTTACTTTGAATAAATTTGAGTAAAAAGTATGCCAAAGTATTGTAATAACTGCCATTTGCGCTTATATTTGTCTAATTTTGAAAATTATGGCACAGATCATTATAAAAAAGGTTGAAACTAAAAAAGACTTGGCAGATTTTGTCCAATTCCCGAATGACTTATATCGTAATAATGATAACTACGTTCCGCCTTTAACCAACGACGAACTTAATATTTGGAATCCTAAAGAAAACCCTGCTTTAGAGTATGCCGATGCACAACAATTTTTAGCTTTTAAAGGTGATAAAATCGTTGGTCGTATTGCTGTAATGATCAATCATAAGGAAGAAAAAGATTTAGGCATCAAGAAAGTGAGATTCGGTTGGTTAGATTTTGTTGATGATCAAGCAGTCTCTAAAGCTTTGATTGATGAAGCTATTAAATATGCTAAAGCTAACAACATAACAAAAATCGAAGGTCCAATGGGCATTACCAACCTCGACAAAGCTGGGATGCTAACACTTGGATTTGATAAGCTTGCTACCATGATTGGCATTTACAACGAAGCTTACTATCCAAAACATTTGGAGAATCTTGGACTTGTAAAAGAAAAAGAATGGGTAGAATTCGAGATTATTTTCCCTGAGGTTTTACCAGAAAAAGTGGTGAAATTCAATAATTTAATCAAAGAAAAATATAAACTGAAAGTGTTAGAATTTAAATCAAAAAAAGAAATTCTTCCACTTGTCGAACCAATGTTCAAGCTTTTGGACGAGACTTACAAAGGACTTTCTACCTATACACCGATTACTGACGAGCAAATCAAACATTATAAAGAGAAATACTTCGGTTTTATCGATAAAGATTATATTATTTGTATTGAAGATGAAAATCGCAATTTAGTATCCTTTGCGATTACAATGCCTTCGTATTCTCGTGCGCTTCAAAAAGCCAACGGAAAACTCTTCCCTTTTGGCTGGTGGCATCTTTTAAAAGCGGGCAAAAAAAACGATCGCGCTAACTTTTATCTAATTGGCATCCATCCAGAATACCAACGACGTGGGGTAACGGCAATTATTTTTAAAGAAATCTATGAGACTTTTAAGAAAAAAGGTGTTAAGTTTTTAGAAACTAATCCAGAATTGGAAGAGAACAAAAACATCCAACTTTTGTGGCAAGATTACAATCCTATTAATCACAAAAGAAGACGCACTTATAGCAAAGAAGTCTAAAATATTGGCGAACGGTAAGTTTTATCTAAAAAGGAAAATCACAGAATAATGAAGACTCAAATTATCATATACGCAATTCTTATCATCATATTTTTAGCTTTCAACTTTATTGATCCAATTAAAGATCCGAAAACTAACACATTGATTAACATAGTTTTCGCAAGCATTCTATTCCTTTACATTGCATACATCGCATTTGTTATATTAAAAAAAATGGCCAAGAAAAAATAAGAATCAACTTATTTTTAACAATTCTAAATTAGCTTTTTTACGCCATTCTAAAAAGACTTAAAGCCTAGGTTTTTTCAATTATTCGATCTTAATTTTGTATTTTTGCAGGTGCATAAATTAGGTACAATAATGAATTTACCAGAAAATTATATTCCGATACTCATCCAAGCAGCTGTAGGCCTTGGATTTGTGATAGTTTCTTTATTAGGTGCTCACTTTTTGGGACCAAAAGTAAAAAGTGAAGTTAAAGACCAAAGTTGGGAATGTGGTGTGGAAAGTGTGGGTAATGCGAGAACGCCGTTTTCGGTGAAATATTTCCTAACTGCTATTCTATTTGTTTTATTCGATATCGAAATCGTATTCTTCTACCCTTACGCTGTTAACTTCCGCGAGTTGGGTGTTGATGGCTTTTTAGCTATAGTAACTTTTGTATCCATCTTTTTCCTTGGTTTCTTTTATGTTCTTAAAAGAGGCGCTTTGGATTGGGATAAATAATTTTTAACATTAAAAGATTTAAACCTTAAATAATTGAATTTTGTTTCAAACTTTAAAAACATTAAATCTTTAAATATTTAAATCATAAACAAAAATGTCAGATAATAAACCAGTCGTTAACATGAACAACCCTGCTCCTGCTGGTTATGAAGGAGAAGGATTTTTTGCGACAAAATTAAGTAGCGTTATTGGTCTTGCCAGAAGTTATTCGCTTTGGCCATTACCATTTGCAACATCTTGTTGCGGTATCGAATTTATGGCGACACTTAACCCTAACTATGATGCAGCAAGATTCGGGATGGAGCGTAACTCCTTCTCACCTCGTCAAGCTGATATGTTGATGGTTTGCGGAACTATTTCTAAAAAATTAGGCCCAGTTCTTAAGCAAGTTTACTCACAAATGGCAGAACCAAAATGGGTTGTAGCTGTTGGTGCTTGTGCTTCTAGTGGCGGTATTTTTGACACTTATTCTGTACTTCAAGGTATTGACAAGATTATCCCAGTGGACGTGTATGTTCCGGGATGTCCTCCAAGACCAGAACAAATTATAGAAGGTGTAATGCAAGTGCAAGAACTAGCACAAACCGAAAGTCTTAGAAGAAGAGACTTGCCAGAATACAAAGCTTTGTTAGAATCTTACGGAATTAAATAAATCAGGAAACAATGACAAACGAATTTGTATTAGAAGCTTTAACAAGAGAATTTCCTGATTCTATCCTTGCATCATCGGAGCCTTATGGCATGTTAACCATAGAGGTTAAAAAAGAAGATACTAAAAAGATGATCCATTATTTAAGAGATTCTTCTTTAGAATTTAATTTTTTAACAGATATCTGTGGTATTCATTATCCAGAAACACCAGACAAAGAAATCGGCGTTATATATCATTTACAAAATATGATGGCGAATTTCAGATTACGTCTTAAAGCTTTTATGCCAAGAGAAAATGCTGAAATAGATTCTTTAACAGAATTATTTGCAGGCGCTAACTGGATGGAGCGCGAGACTTACGATTTCTATGGTATTAACTTTAAAGGACATCCTGACCTAAGACCAATTCTTAATATGGACGATCTTGGTTATCACCCAATGTTAAAAGAATATCGACTGGAAGACGGAACAAGAACGGATAAGAACGACAGCATGTTCGGAAGATAAAAAATAATGCAAGAAGCCATAAGCAATAAGCTACCAGCTTAACGCCTAGAGCCTAAAGCCTAAAGCATTAATATTATGAAAGACAACGAATTATCAAACATACTTAACCAATACGAGTCAAAAGAGCAGATTGACGGGCAACTATACACCCTCAACCTTGGACCAACCCACCCTGCAACGCATGGTATTTTCCAAAACGTGTTAACCATGGATGGCGAGCGTATTCTTCATGCTGAACAAACAGTTGGATACATCCACAGAGCTTTTGAAAAAATCTCCGAAAGAAGAAATTTCTCGCAAATTACAACACTTACTGACCGTATGAATTACTGTTCTGCACCTATTAATAATCTAGGCTGGCACATGACAGTTGAAAAGTTAATCGGTTGCGAAGTTCCGAAACGTGTAGATTATATGCGCGTTATCTTGATGGAACTTGCAAGAATTGGCGACCACCTTATCTGTAACGGTGTTACAGGTATGGATGCCGGAGCCATTACTGGCCTAACTTATATGTTCATCGAGAGAGAGCGTATTTATGATATGTATGAGCAAATTTGTGGCGCTCGTATGACAACTAACATGGGTAGAATTGGTGGTTTCGAAAGAGACTTTTCTCCAAAATTCCATGAATTATTAAAAGATTTCCTTAAAACCTTCCCACCACGCTTCCAAGAGTTCTGTAATCTATTAGAAAGAAACAGAATCTTTATGGACAGAACCATCGGTGTTGGAGGTATCTCTGCAGAACGTGCTTTGAGTTATGGTTTCACAGGACCTAATCTAAGAGCTACAGGTATTGACTACGACGTTCGGGTAGCTCAACCTTATTCATCTTACCAAGATTTTGATTTCGATATTCCAATTGGTACAGCTGGTGACACTTATGACCGTTTCATGGTACGTCAGCAAGAAGTTTGGGAATCGATTAAAATTATAAAACAAGCTTACGAAAACTTACCCGAAGGACCTTTCCATGCAGATGTTCCGGATTTCTATTTACCAGAAAAACCAGACGTTTACACCAAAATGGAAGCTTTGATTTACCATTTCAAAATCGTAATGGGAGAAACTGAAGTGCCTCGTGGTGAAGTTTATCACGCTGTAGAAGGCGGAAACGGCGAGTTGGGATTTTATTTAGTAAGCGACGGCGGAAGAAGTCCATACAGATTGCACTTCCGTAGACCTTGCTTTATTTATTATCAAGCTTACCCAGAGATGATTACAGGATCTGTAATTTCTGATGCGATTGTAACGATGTGTAGCATGAATGTGATTGCAGGCGAGCTAGACGCGTAATTTGTACGAAGTACAAAGTAAAATGTAAAAAATTTAAATATTATTAAAGTACGCTGTACATTGTACATTGTACATTTTACAAGAAATAAAAATGAGCGAAACTATAGCTTTTAAACCTGAAACTTTAGAACAGGTTAATAAAATTATCGCTAGATATCCAGAAGGTCGTCAAAAATCGGCTCTTATTCCTGTTTTGCATATTGCTCAAAAGGAATTTGGAGGTTGGTTAGACGTACCAGTTATGGATTACGTTGCACAAGTTCTTAGCATCACACCAATTGAGGTTTATGAAGTTGCGACATTCTACACAATGTTCAACATGAAGCCAGTTGGAAAATATGTTTTGGAAGTTTGTAGAACAGGACCTTGTATGGTTAGAGGTAGTGAAAAAATCCTTGATCACATTCGCACAACTTTAAATATTAAAGATGGCGAAACAACGGCTGACGGGTTGTTCACATTAAAACCAGCGGAGTGTCTTGGTGCTTGTGGTTATGCGCCAATGCTACAACTTGGTAAGTTTTATCATGAAAATTTAACCATAGAGAAAGTTGACGAAATCTTGGAGCTCTGCAGACAAGGTCAAGTTGATTTGGGTTAATAAAGTTTTAAAAGATTTGATTTTTTTTTTGAATTAAATCAAACCTAGATAATTAATATTAAAATGCAAAAAGCTAACACACAGAGATTATCAAAGTGTAAAAGCCAATTGCAATAAGTAAATAAAAATGAGTAAAAAACTTTTACTTAAAGACGCCCACGTAGAAGGTATTAGATATTTCGATGTGTATCGAAAGCAAGGTGGCTATGAGGCTGTTGAAAAAGCTTTGAAGATGACAACTGATGAAGTTTTGGAAGAGGTTAAAACTTCTGGACTTCGTGGTCGTGGTGGTGCAGGTTTCCCAACTGGTATGAAGTGGAGTTTCTTAGCAAAACCAGAAGGCGTACCAAGACACTTGGTGGTTAACGCCGATGAGTCGGAGCCTGGGACTTTCAAGGATAGATACTTGATGGAGTTTATTCCGCATCTTTTGATAGAAGGGATGATTATTTCATCTTACACTTTAGGTGCAAACACTTCTTACATCTATATCCGTGGCGAATATTCTTGGATTCCTGACATTCTAGAAGAAGCAATTGACGAAGCTAAAAAAGCTGGTTTCTTAGGTAAAAATATCTTAGGAAGTGGTTTCGATTTAGAAATATATGTTCAACGTGGTGCTGGTGCTTATATCTGTGGAGAAGAAACTGCTTTGCTAGAATCTCTTGAAGGTAAAAGAGGAAATCCTCGTCTTAAACCACCTTTCCCTGCTGTTAAAGGACTTTGGGAAAGACCAACCGTGGTTAACAATGTAGAAACAATTGCGGCAGTTGTCCCGATTATCAATATTACTGGCGCTGAATATGCCAAAATTGGTGTTGGACGCTCAACGGGAACTAAATTAATTTCGGCTTGTGGTAACATCAACAAACCAGGCGTTTACGAAATTGATATGACAATTTCTGTGGAAGAGTTTATCTATTCTGAAGATTATTGTGGTGGAATCCCGAATGGTAAAAAATTAAAAGCTTGTATTCCTGGAGGTTCTTCGGTGCCGATTTTACCAGCGAATTTACTTTTAAAAACCATAAATGGTGAACCTCGTTTGATGAACTACGAATCTCTTGCAGATGGTGGTTTCGCAACAGGAACAATGATGGGTTCTGGAGGTTTCGAAGTTTTGGATGAAGACCAATGCATTGTTGAACATACAATGACTTTGGCTAGATTCTACAACCACGAAAGCTGCGGACAATGCACACCTTGCCGCGAAGGTACAGGATGGATGTACAAAATCTTAAAGAAAATCAATTCTGGAAAAGGAACTTTAGCAGACATCGACCTACTTTGGGACATCCAAAGAAAAATTGAAGGTAACACCATTTGTCCATTAGGAGATGCAGCGGCTTGGCCAGTTGCAGCGGCAATTCGCCACTTCCGTGATGAGTTCGAATGGCACGTTAACAATCCGGAATTATGTTTAACTCAAAATTACGGCCTGGCTAATTATGCCGACCCAATTCCTGTAGTTGCAGGAAACTAAAATGAAAAAATTAATTGTAGCTGGACTTTGTGCCTTGTCAACAACTTTAGGTTTTGCACAATCGCAAACTTCCCAAGAGCATAGTTCTTTAACTAAAAAAGGAAAAATATTTTTATTCTGGGGTTGGAATACTGCAGCTTATAGTGACTCAGATATTCATTTTAAAGGAAATGGTTATGATTTTACATTGAAAAGTGTAAGCGCTCATGATAGAATTACACCATTTACTTTTAAAGATTATTTTGCGCCAGACAGTTGGACAATTCCACAGACTAATGCTAGAATTGGATATTTTGTAAAAGATAATGTTGCAGTTGTTTTAGGTCTTGACCACATGAAATATGTGATGGATCAAAACCAAACTGTTGGCTTCGAAGGTCACATTTCGGATCCGACTTATGCCAATATGATCCAGTCAGGTTCGGCTGTTAATCTTACGAATGAGCAGTTTTTAACTTTCGAACATACCGATGGACTTAACTACATCAACGTTGGTGTTGAAAAATACCAAAATATCCTTAACAAAAAAGGATTCGATGTAGAATTTGCTTACGGAGCTGGTGTTGGCGCTCTGTTTCCGAAAAGTAATGTTAAATTATTTGGAAACGAAAGAAGCGACAGATTTCATTTAGCGGGATTTGGAGCTGATGCGAGAGCGAGTTTCAATGCTATTTTTGCAAATCATATTATGTTGAGATTAGAAGGTAAAATTGGTTACATCAATATGCCAGATATCAAAACGACATTAAATAATAAGTCTGATAAAGCGTCGCAAGATTTTATGTTTGCGCAGGCTAATTTAGGAATCGGATATATTTTCGGTTTAAAAAAGAAAAATTAACAGGCTTTTGCCTTAATGATAAGCTTATAACAATAAGATAATGAGCGAAGAAATTAAAAAATTCAAAGTAACCATCGACGGACAAACAACCGAAGTTTTGCCAGGTACTTCTATTTTGGAAGCTGCTAGACAAATCGGAGGCAAATCTGTTCCGCCTGCGATGTGTTACTATAGCAAGTTGGAAACCAGTGGTGGCCGTTGCAGAACATGTTTGGTAGAAGTGTCAAAAGGTTCTGAAGCTGATCCTCGTCCAATGCCAAAATTGGTCGCTAGTTGTAGAACTGCTGTTATGGACGGTATGGAAGTTAAAAATTTAACTTCGGAAAAAGCACAAGAAGGTCGCAAAGCGGTAACCGAATTTTTATTAATCAATCACCCTTTGGACTGCCCTATTTGTGACCAAGCTGGAGAATGTCATCTTCAGGATTTGGGTTACGAGCACGGCGTTGAAGGCACTAGAACGGAGTTCGAAAGAAATACTTATGATGCTGATGATATCGGTCCTTATATTAAATTAAATATGAACCGTTGTATCCTTTGTGCAAGATGTGTCTTGGCAGCTAATCAGTTGACTGAAAAGCGCGAGCACGGTATTTTGTTCAGAGGAGATCATGCTGAGATTTCGACTTATCTTAACAAAGCTTTGGACAATGACTTTATCGGAAACGTTATCGATGTTTGTCCAGTAGGCGCTTTAACAGACAGAACGGCGCGTTTTGCAAGTAGAGTTTGGTTTACTAAACCTGTTAACGCAACTTGTAAGTGCGAAAAATGCAGTGGTAAAGCAGTGTTGTGGATGAAAGGTGACGAGATTGTACGTGTAACTGCTAGAAAAGATCAGTACGACGAAGTGCAAGATTGGATCTGTAACGAATGTCGTTTCGAAAGAAAAGATCCTAAATATTGGAGCATCGAAGGTCCTAGACATATCGACAGACATTCTGTTATCTCTCTTAACCATTACGAAAAGCCACAAGATTATTACAGACAATTGGATAATCCTGACGCTAAAGAAATTGCTAAAAAAGACGAGGAGAAAATCGAGAACAATAATTAATTTGAAAATTAGATAATTTGAGAGTTTGCCGAAGGATTTTATTCTGAATCGAATTTCAAATTTCAAATCAAAAATATGGAACTATTAACTTTTAAACTAATATTAGTCTTAGCTTTATTCTTGCTAGCACTTACGGTAGCAGCCTACTCGACTTGGGCAGAACGTAAAGTGGCAGCAATTATGCAAGACCGTATTGGACCTAACCGTGCGGGACCTTTTGGACTTTTACAACCTTTGGCAGATGGTGGAAAATTCTTCTTCAAAGAAGACTTTACACCTGCGAATGCCGAAAAATTCCTATTCGTAATTGGACCTGCCTTGGTGATGTTTATTTCATTAATTACAGGTGCGGTTATCCCTTGGGGAAAAAGCCTTAACATTGGTGGACAGTCTTTTGACCTTCAAGTTGCTAACGTGGATGTTGGTGTACTTTATCTTATCGGGATGGTATCAATCGGTGTGTACGGGATCATGATTGGAGGTTGGGCTTCTAACAACAAGTACTCTTTGATAAGTGCGGTTAGAGCGTCTTCACAAATGATTTCTTACGAATTGGCAATGGGACTTTCGTTGCTTGCAATTATTATGATGGCTGGTTCTTTAGATTTAAAAGTTATTACTGAATCTCAAACGCATGGTAAGCTTTGGGGCATAATTCCTGAAATTTCTGGGATGAACTGGAACATCTTCTACCAACCCGTTGCATTTATTATTTTCTTAATTGCAGCTTTGGCAGAAACCAACCGTCACCCATTCGACTTACCAGAATGTGAGTCTGAACTTGTAACAGGTTACTCAACAGAATATTCTTCGATGAAGTTAGGATTATTCATGTTTGGAGAATATGTTAACATGTTTATTTCTAATGCTTTAATTACCGTTTTATTCTTTGGGGGTTTCAACTATCCAGGAATAGATTGGGTTACTCAGAACTGGGGCGAAAACGTTGCTGGTATCTTGAGTGTTGTAGCATTTTTAAGTAAAACAATATTCGGTATTATCTTATTTATGTGGATAAGATGGACGTTACCGAGATTTCGATACGATCAATTGATGCATTTAGGATGGAAAACTTTAATTCCATTAGCATTGGTTAATCTATTAATAACAGGCGCATTAATCTTGTTATTCGGACATTAAAAAAGTGATAATATGATGATGTAAGATGTGCTATCAGATAGAATTTATCTTTTAACATCTAACGTCTAACATCTAATATCTATAATTAAATGAAACTAACAAACAGATCAAAAGTTGTTTCTAACAAGAAAATGAGTTTGAAGGAAAAACTGTACTTGCCTGCAATTGCACAAGGTATGGGGATTACTTTGAAACATGCTGTACGAAATCTTGTTAAAGGCGTACCATCCGTACAATATCCTGAAGAGCAAAGACCTCGCGCTATTATCTGGCGTGGACAACATGTGTTAAAACGTGATGACGAAGGTAGAGAGCGTTGTACTGCTTGTGGATTGTGTGCTGTAGCTTGTCCCGCAGAAGCGATTACAATGACAGCGGCAGAACGTACTAAAGACGAAAAACATCTTTATAGAGAAGAAAAATACGCCGAAATCTACGAAATCGATATGCTACGTTGTATCTTCTGTGGTATGTGCGAGGAAGCTTGTCCAAAGCAAGCCATCTTCCTTACAGATCGTCTTGTAGATGTTGAAATGATAAGACAAAATTTTGTCTATGGTAAAGACAAGTTAGTTGAGAAAATCGAACAACGTATCGATATTAGTGAACGTCAAAAGAAAACTTATTAAGAATGGATCAGATATTATTTTTCACAGTTGCTTTTATTGCAATTCTTAGTGCTGTGTATTTTGTATTTGCAAGAAATCCATTATACAGTGTTTTGTCTCTTATCGTAACATTTTTCAGTATTGCTGCGATGTATATTCTTCTTAATGCTCAGTTTTTAGGAATTGTACAAATCATTGTTTACGCTGGAGCTATTATGGTGCTTTTCCTTTACGTATTAATGATGTTAAACCTTAATGCGAAAGACGAAAGTAAAAAGAAAAACCTTCCAAAATTCATTGGGATTTTCACGGTTTGTATTTTGTTTATTGGGATGTTAGGCGCTTACAAAGGTCTTACTGGTAACACCACAGCAGCGGCAACAGTGGACAGAGGCGTTGGATTGACAAAAAACTTAGGAAGACTATTATTTAACGAATATGTTTTACCGTTCGAGCTAGCATCAGTCCTGATATTTGCAGGTATTGTTAGTGCGGTATTAATTGGTAAAAAAGAAATATAAAAATGGGAGAAGTTAACAGTTTTATACAATCTGTACCTAAGGAGTATTTTATTATTCTAAGTACCATTTTGTTTTGTTTAGGCGTTTTGGGCGTTCTAATTCGTAAAAATGCGATTATCATTTTGGGTTGTGTGGAGTTAATGCTTAACTCGGTCAATCTTTTGTTAGCAGCTTTTTCTGCATACAAAGGTGATGCGCATGGACAATTATTAGTATTCTTTATCATGGTTGTAGCAGCTGCCGAAGTAGCAGTTGGACTTGCAATTATCGCTATGATGTACAGAAATACTAAATCTGTAGACGTAAGTATATTTAATAAATTAAGAGGATAATTAGGAATGGAAAATTTAGTTTACGCAATTATTCTTTTACCATTAGCAGGTTTCCTCATCAATGGTTTGTTTGGAAAGAATCTTCCTAAAGCTCTTGTTGGTGGATTAGCAACTTTGGTTGTTTTTGGATCTTTCCTTATTGCTGTTAGCATTTTTATGGGAATGTCGAAAGACAGCGCACCTGTTATTGTAAAAGCATTTGAGTGGTTCACAGTTAATGGGATGCAGGTTAACTTCGGGTTCCAAGTTGATCAACTATCAATTATGATGGTGATGATTATTACAGGAATCGGGTCGTTAATTCACCTTTATTCTATTGGCTATATGAGCCATGACAAAGGTTTTTATAAGTTTTTTACATACCTAAATCTTTTCATCTTCTCGATGTTATTGTTGGTATTGGGAAGCAATTATCTTATCCTATTTATCGGTTGGGAAGGTGTAGGACTTTGTTCTTACCTATTGATTGGCTTCTGGTACGACAATGTTGAATATGGTAAAGCAGCTCGTAAAGCCTTTATCATGAACCGTATTGGTGACTTAGGATTATTGTTAGGTATTTTTGCTTTAGCACATCACCTTAACGCCATCGACTTCTTGAGCGTTGCAGAAAATTCAACAGTTTTTGAATTGGACGGCAATGCGATTATCTTCATCACAATATGTTTATTCGTTGGGGCTGTTGGTAAATCTGCTCAGCTTCCGCTTTTCACTTGGTTGCCAGATGCGATGGCTGGACCGACGCCAGTTTCAGCTTTAATCCACGCTGCAACGATGGTAACTGCGGGTATTTATTTAGTCGTAAGATCAAATTTCTTATTCACTTTAGCACCGACAACACTTAATGTTATTTTGTTAATCGGTTTAGCAACATCTTTGGTTGCCGCTTTCATTGGTTTAAGACAAAACGATATCAAAAAAGTATTGGCCTACTCGACTGTTTCGCAGTTAGGCTTCATGTTTATTGCTTTGGGTGCAGGCGCTTATACAACTGGTATGTTCCACGTTATGACGCATGCCTTCTTCAAAGCTTTATTATTCTTAGGTGCAGGATCTGTAATCCACGCAATGAGTGGCGAACAAGATATGCGCTTTATGGGAGGACTTAGAAAGAAAATCCCAGTAACCTATTGGACTTTCTTAATCGGTACTTTGGCAATTTGTGGTGTTCCACCTTTGTCAGGTATGATTTCTAAAGATGAGATTTTAGTAACGATTTACGAGAAAAGTCCTATTCTTTGGGCATTGACATTATTTAGTGCTGCAATGACAGCGATCTATATGTTCAGATTATTGTTCTTAACCTTCTTCGGAGATTTCCGCGGAACTGAAGAACAAAAGAAACACATCCACGAAAGTCCAGCTTCTATGACAATTCCATTAGTTGTTTTAGCGATTCTTTCAGTAGTTGGTGGTTTCATCAATCTTCCGCATTTTATTGGACATGGCGAATATCAAAACTTGGCAGCGTGGTTAAGTAAAGTTTACAAATATCCACAAGCTGCGGCTGAGATTCCGTTTAATATCGAAATGATTTTGTTAGCGCTAACCATTATTATGGTTGCTGTTATCTTCTTCGTTGTTAAAAATATCTACGTTATCAAAAAGAAAGTGGCACTTCCAGAGGACGAATATACTGGTTGGGAAAGACTTTCTGCAAAGAAGTTGTTTATCGACGAAATATATCAAGCTTGTGTTGTAAAACCAGTTGAAGGACTTGGTAAAGCAGCGTCAATGTTCGATAGATCTGTACTTGACCCGATTGTAACTTTCATTGGACTAGGCGCAGCAGACTCTGGTAGAGCAGCGAAAAGATTGCAAAATGGTAAGGTCGAAAACTATGTTTTGATCATGTCTTTAGCAATCGGAATAATTTTAATTATTAACTTTTTATTGAAATAGTAATGTCATATTTAGCAACACTATTACTATTACCTCTTGTAGGTTCGGGATTGGTTTTTGCATG
Source organism: Soonwooa sp. T0.1_25 (assembly GCF_057652215.1). Lineage (NCBI taxonomy): Bacteria > Pseudomonadati > Bacteroidota > Flavobacteriia > Flavobacteriales > Weeksellaceae > Soonwooa > Soonwooa sp. T0.1_25. The sequence continues at coordinate 154,279 of NZ_JBYFBZ010000004.1, forward strand.
GAGAAATTCTTCTAGCAAGCATCTTGCGCTGGCAATTGCGTTTATACAAATGTTTTTAGCATTCTACATGTTATCCAATTTTGATTTTGGACCAACGGTAGATTCTAGATTACAATACGAAATCCAATATCCGTGGTTTCAGTTTATTAACAGTACACTTCATTTCGGGATAGATGGGATGAGTATGCTTTTGGTGATACTAACTAATATTTTAGTACCATTAATCATACTTTCTTCATACAACGAAAACAAGCCTTACAACAACAATTTCTATGCGTTAATCTTGTTAATGCAATTTGGATTAATTGGTGTTTTCACAGCATTGGATGGTTTGTTATTCTACATCTTCTGGGAAGTAACTTTGATTCCGATATGGCTAATCGCAGGAGTTTGGGGACAAGAAGACAAACGTATTAAATTCACAACAAAATTCTTTGTTTACACTTTTGTTGGGTCTTTATTTATGTTACTTGGTTTCATCTACATTTACAACTATTCGGCGTCGTTTGCAGTAACAGACATGTACAATGCAGCGCTTAATCTTAATCAGCAAACGGTTATATTTTGGTTTATTTTCTTTGCATTTGCAGTTAAATTACCAGTATTTCCGTTCCATACTTGGCAACCCGATACGTACACTTATTCGCCGACACAAGGTTCGATGTTGTTATCAGGTATCATGCTAAAAATGGCTGCTTATGGAGTTTTAAGATATTTATTACCGATTACACCTTTAGCAATTGGCGGAATTTCGGGAGATATTGTTGTTATTCTTGCAGTTGTTGGTGTTATCTATGGTGCATTAATCGCCATTGTCAACAACGATTCTAAAAGAATTATAGCTTACTCTTCCCTTTCTCACGTTGGGTTGATGGTTGCAGGGATTTTTGCTTCTGCAATTTTGACAGTGCGACTTGCTAATGCAGCGTCTTTGGTTATCGAAGGCGCAGAAGGTGCTTTGGTACAGACATTTGCACACGGTATCAATGTTGTAGGTTTATTCTACTGTGCTGATATTCTTTATAAAAGATTTAAAACAAGAGATATTAGACAAATGGGTGGTTTGGCAAAAATCGCACCTAAGTTTGCAATTCTTTTCATGATTATCTTACTTGGTTCTATGGCAGTGCCATTAACTAACGGATTTATCGGAGAATTTATCCTTCTTAAATCAGTTTTTGATTATAACCTAATCATGGGAGTTTTATCAGGATTAACAGTAATCTTGTGTGCCGTGTACATGTTGAGATTGTACGGAAAAGCAATGTTTGGTAAGACAGATGACATGTTATTATCAACCGCAAAAGATCTTTCGACTGCAGAGTTTTCAGTTCTTGCAAGTTTATCTGTTTTTGTAATTCTTATGGGTATTTTCCCGCAAGTTATTATCGAAATGGTGGGTAGTTCGTTGAAGTTTATATTCTTATCAATGATAAGTTAATTTGATATATAAAAAATGAGTGTTTTTATAGTATTATTCATTACCGCAGTTTTAGCATTATTTGCTGGTGTTTTCGAACAAGGCAAATATTCAAGATACATCGGCATTGCAGGATTGTTAGTAGCTTTATATGTAAGTTATCTTCCAGATTGCGATTTTTTCGCAGCCTACAAAACGATGTTCGATTACAGTACTAATGCTGCTTTGTTTACCAAAATATCTATCGTAACGACTTTGCTAATTTTCTTTATCGGAGGATTTGCATTTAGTAATCATAGAAGCCACCAGTCGGAGTTGTATGCTTTGATGTTGATGTCATTATCTGGAGGAATTGTACTTTTTGGTTATCAAAATTTAGTAACATTATTCATCGGTATCGAAATTCTTTCTATCCCATTATATGTAATGGCAGGAAGTAACAAAACTGACCTTCGCTCTACAGAAGCCTCAATGAAGTATTTCTTAATGGGAGCTTTTGCAACAGGGTTTTTATTATTCGGTGTGGCATTAGTTTACGGATCGGCTGGTAGTTTTGATCTTTATCAAATAAGTTCGTTCGCGATTAACGATCCTAAGAATATGATGCTAATTGTTGGATCAATTTTTATGTTATCCGCAATGGCTTTCAAAGTCTCGTTAGCGCCTTTCCACATGTGGAGTCCAGACGTATACCAAGGTGCACCATCATTGATTACAGCTTTCATGGCAACAGTTGTTAAAATTGCAGGTTTCTATGCGTTCTTAAAATTAATGACCATGGCATTTGGAGGAATCGTAGGAGAATGGATTAACATTGTTGGCGTATTATTAATCGTGACTTTACTTCTAGCAAACGTAATGGGACTGGTACAAACCAACGCAAAACGTATGTTGGCTTACTCGAGTGTTTCTCATGCTGGTTATGTGACGCTAATCTTCTTCGGCATGAATAGCCTTTCACCTTACAACTTAGCATTCTATTTATTCGCTTATTCGTTATCTACGGTTGGTGTTTTCATGGCATTAATCTGGGTAGAAAAAGTGAAAAGAGAAACCTCTTTCAATGCCTTTAACGGTTTAGGAAAAAGACATCCATTGTTGGCAATTGCTGCTGCAGTTTCGATGATATCAATGGCGGGTATTCCTTTAACAGCGGGATTTATGGCTAAGTTTTCACTGTTCAACCAAGCAATTAAAGGTGGTTTCGAATTCTTAGTATTAATCGCAGTTTTCGGTTCTGCATTGAGTATCGCTTATTATTTACGATTAATCATTGCGATGTTTTTCTATAAAGAAAGTACTTTCAAAACTTCAGAAAAAGTAAGCATCACTTACAACATTGTTGCGGTTGTTATTATCTTGGCCATTATAAGTCTAGGTGTTTATCCGGATTTGTTTGTCAAACAATTTGGACTTTAATAAAATTTAAAAAAAGCTTCAGTTCTTCTGAAGCTTTTTTGTTTGCAATAGTGGATAAACAGTAAAAACATTGTATTTTTAGGATTGAAAAATTTCACATGGAACTCATTATCCTAATTGCCTTAATATTACTGAACGGCGTTTTTGCAATGTCTGAAATGGCGTTGGTTTCTTCTAGAAAATTCAAGCTAGAAAGTTTGAAAAAGAAAGGAAGTCCCGCTGCTAAAACCGCTCTCAAGCTAATGGACAACCCTACCCGATTTTTGTCAACCGTACAAATTGGGATTACGCTAATTGGGGTTTTGTTAGGTATTTTCAGTGGTGAAAGTATTACAAAAGATTTAAAAAATCTACTTCTAAAAGTAGAAGTTCTTGCGCCTTACGCCAATAAAATTGCAATTTCGGGAAGTGTAATTATCATTACCTATTTTTCTATTGTTGTTGGCGAATTATTCCCGAAAAGACTTGGAATGACTTTCCCAGAATCCATCGCCGTTATGTTGGCTAGACCGATGAATTTACTATCTAAAATTGCTTCGCCATTCGTTTGGTTGTTATCGATTTCTAATGATTTTTTATCTAAAATATTTAGAATTGATGATAAAAACGACAACACTATTTCTGAGGAAGAAATCGTTTCTATGGTGAAAGAAAGTGCGCAAGGCGGCGAAATCTTAAATATAGAACAAGATATTGTAGAACGTGTTTTTGAGCTTGGGGACAGAAAAGCGAGCGCTTTGTACACGCCGAAAAGTGATATGATTATTTTTGATACTCAAGATTCTTGGGACGACATTCGGTATAAAATACAAGACGGAAAACATTCTGCTTATCCCGTTTGCGAAAACAACAACGTAGATAATATTTTAGGAATTGTAATTTTAAAAGACTTGTTTTTAGCCTCAAATACGCCAGATTTTAAAGTTTCAAATTATATAAAAGAGCCTTTATATTTCAATGAAGCTGCAAAAGCTTATCAAGTACTTAATCAGTTCAAAAAAACAAAAATCCATTACGGAATTGTAATCGACGAATATGGAAGCGTAAAAGGAATCATCACTTTAAATGACCTCATCGATGAGCTAGTTGGTGATACGATGCATGATGAAGAAAAAAATCCAGAGATTAACAAATTAGATAATGACACCTGGATTGTAGATGCAGGAATGGATATTTATGACTTCCTAGATTATTTCAATAAAGAAGAGGAAGAAGAGCACATCAACAACCAATACAACACCGTGGCTGGTTACATAATCAACAATACCAACAATCTACCACAAGTGGATGACGAATTTAAAATAAAAGATCTAAAATACACCATTTTGGAAAAGAACGGACAACGTATTTCTAAGATTAAGATTGAAAAATAAACATGAATTTTGCAACAAAACTACATAACCCAAATCTTACCAAGTGTATCAATATTTTCCTGATTATTGCGACTTATGCAATGATTGTCATTCGATTTTTATTGAATGAAAAAGGTCGCGTCAATCCAGATTCGATTCGATATATGCGACAAGCGCACATGTTGCCAGTTATCGACAATACAACAGCGCCATTAGGCTATCCTTTTGCGATTTGGTTGTGCACTAATTTTGGCTTGGACGAATTCTGGAGCAGTAAAGTTGTTGGACTTTTAGCCTACACAGCAATGTTGGTATTCGCTTGGAAAAAAAAATTCTACTTCAAAGAAATCTTGATGATTTCGGCGCTTTTTAGTTTTGTGTCGGTGTTTTCTTACACGATGAGCGAAGCACCAATTTTGCCATTTGTCTTTTTCCTTTTTTATTATTCTAAACAAGTTATAGCCGAAAATTTTAAAGGTTTAAAAGCAGTTTTGATACTGAGTTTGTTTTTAATTATTTGTTATAATATTAGATATAGCGCTTTGTTCTTGATGGCTGGTTTGGGCTGGTTTGGTCTACTGAAAATAAAAACAACTTATGGTAAATACTTTGTTTTATCGGCACTTTTGGGAGTTTTGTTTGTGGTGCTTTTCAAGTTGTTGTATGTCGATTACTTTAATGAAGATTATATCAGAGATTTTCTAAATATTGGACTAAAACCAACTTCTAAACTTCTAACCGAACTATGGCAAGGCCTTGCCACGACTTTTGATCCTTTTGTACATATTGCTGATCCGTCTGGCGGTATTGTCAATTATGGGATCTATGGTATTGGCTTAATCAATATTGGTCTTACTTTATATTTCGTTATTAAAACAAAACATTCGGATTTTGATTTATTATTGCTTTGGACAGGATTTGTTGGTATTGTTTGTTCTTATTTTGTACAATATTTTTATTCGGTTAACGCAATAGATTATCGATTGTTAGCGCCTTTTGGTCTTCCGATTTGGATGTATTATTTTCGAAGATTATGGACGGTTTTGGGGAATTTGACTTATTTAATTTCTGTAGGAAGTTTGCTAACGGGATTTGCTTTTACATGGTTATCAAAAGGAAATTATTTGGAAAACCGTGAAGAAATACAAACTTTTCTAAAAAACGAAAATAAAGAAACAGGAACGATAAAATTTTGGTTAAAATCGGAAGAAGATCTCGGAAATGTACGTTCCGCAGAAATTATTAGTACGGTTAATCCGATGATTTATACTACTTTTTCGGCGAAAGATACTTTGGATCCAAAAGTCTTAACGCCTTATCGTGTTGATTCTAAACTAAAAATAAAGAGAAACCAGTTTCAGAAGTTTGATAAGAAATAACTTGTGGATTTCAAAAAATATGATTTTCTCCGAAATCTTAATTTTCGGTTTTCGGAATAAGATTTTTTGTTATCTTTGATGCAGGGATTGAGTCTTTGGACTAAGAACTGAGGATGGTTATCGATAGCCCCGATTGACGTGGAAATCCTTTTTGCCAGAGGCTTTGCCGAGCAAAAAGATTGTAACAAAAAGCGGGACAAATTGTCTAAAGTGTGAGAAAATTGACTTGCTCCTAAAAAAAATTATTAGAAACTATTAAATTTTATAGATATGACTTTACCTAAGTTTTTATTAGCAGACAACACAGATTTTCCAGAAGATCTTTTTGTAGTACATACAGAATATCCTCGTTTTATCCTTAACGTTGAAGAGGAAGAAGTTGAGTGGTTGGATGATCTAGAAGGTGATGACGAAGAAACTTTGGCTAATGAGGCTACTAAAGTAGTTGAAGAGGCTTTCAAATTCTGCGATGCTGAGTTAGCAAAATACGATGACGAAGAAGAAGAGTAATCTAAATCGATATTAAAAAATGAAAACGGAACCCAAAATTGAGTTCCGTTTTTTTATTATTTTTTGTTGAATTTTAGCAACAATAGATTGTCTTTGTACAGCTCTAGACTTTCGCCATTTACGACATATCTGTTAGCTTGTTGTAGCATGTTAAGAAATCCTGTCTCAACACTCATATTTATACAAGCTTTTCTTGTAGATCCTAGCTCGGTTGCTGCAAATGTCCCAGCTTTGGCATCGATAGCAACGTTGTTAGAAAAATAATTGTTACATCCTGTATTACCTGTAATCTTGCCTGCTTCTACAACCAAAGTCGGCTGCTCGGTGCTTACTTGCTCTGCCAAAAACCAAGAGCTGCCTTCTAATGCAACTTGGTTTCCGCCTTTTTTAACAGAATAGTTAGACGCGGCACATGATGCCAACATAACAGCTGCTGATATTGTAAGAATTAAATGTTTCATAATTTTAAATTTTTATGATTAGCAATGTCTTGCTTTTCTTTTTCAAAGATAAAATTAATTTTTAAAAGATTTATGAATTGAAGGAAAAAGAGGCGCCGCATCTACGATGCGGCGCCTTTATGATTTCCCACAAAGATTAAATTACCAAATTTTGATTCTTTCTTCTGGTTTCTTATACAATTTGTCGCCTGCTTTAACGTCGAAAGCTTTGTAGAAAGCATCGGTATTAACCAACGGTCCAAAACTTCTGAAATAACCTGGAGAATGTGGGTCTGTTTTAACCTGCATTGTCATATATTTATCGCTTGATAAAGTTCTCCATACTGTTGCCCAGCTCAAGAAGAATCTTTGGTCTTGTGTATAACCACTGATTGTTCCAGGGTTTCCTTTATCTTTTAGATACATCTGCAAAGCATCGAAAGCGATATTAACTCCTCCTAAATCCGCGATGTTTTCACCATTTGTGAAAGTTCCGTTTACGAAAGTTCCTTTTACTGGCTCGTACTTGTCATACTGCGCTGCTAAAGCTTTTGTAGCTTTTTCGAAGTTAGCTTTGTCAGCTGGTGTCCACCAATCTACTAAGTTACCGTCAGCATCAAATTGTGCTCCAGAATCATCGAAACCGTGTGTGATTTCGTGACCGATAACCGCTCCAATTCCACCGAAATTAACCGCTGCATCAGCATTTGGATTGAAGAAAGGCGGCTGAAGAATTGCAGCTGGGAAAACGATTTCGTTGTTTACTGGGTTATAGTAAGCGTTCACCGTTTGCGGCGTCATTCCCCACTCTGTTTTATCAACTGGTTTTCCGATTTTTGCTAAATCTTTATTGTATTGCCATTCTGTGATGTTTTGTAGGTTTTTGTACAATGTGCCACCTTGGTTTTCAGAAAGGATTGTCAGTTTAGAATAATCTTTCCAAGTGTCTGGATAAGCTACTTTAACCGTGAATTTATTTAACTTTTCTAAAGCTTTAGTTTTTGTAGTTTGAGACATCCAAGAAAGATTTTTGATGTGTACATCGAAACTCTTTTTAAGATAATCAATCAATTCTACCATTTGTGCTTTTGCAGAAGCTGGGAAGTATTTTTCAACATACAATTTACCAAAAGCTTCACCCAAAGTACCGTTAATTAACTGGTAACCTCTTTTGTTCAAAGCTCTTTGCTCTTGTTGCCCACTTAGATATTTACCATAGAAATCAAATCTCATATCGCCCAATTTTTGGCTTAAATAAGAAGCACTTCCGTGAATCATGTGGAACTTCAGATAATCTTTAATTAAAGGTAAATTTTTGTCGTTAAAGAATTTATCAAAACTCTTGTAATAACCCAATTCACCAATAATTGCTTTATCAGTTGTTACACCAACGCTTTTAAGATAAGCAGGAAGATCTACATTTTTAACCAAAGTTTTAAGTTCAGCCATTGTTTTTGGATTATACATTAAAGTATTATCACGGCTTTGCTCGTTTGTTAAATAAGTTTTAGCGATTTGCTTTTCAAAATCAACGATTTTTTTAGCAACTTCGTCAGCGTTTTTGTAACCGATTTCTTTTAGCATCGAAGCAACATATTTCTGATACTCAGCTAAAGTTTCTGTGTTTTTCTCGTTCACTTTTTGATAATAATCTCTTCCTAAACCTAAAGAAGCGTCGCCAAGATAGATAGCATTCATTTTAGAATCCTTCAAATCTGCATCCACTCCCCAACCATACAACGTATTTTCTCCTTCTTTAGTTACAGAAATCATATATTTTTGTAAGTCAGCCATGTTTTTGATAGCATCAATTCTATCCAAATTGGCTTGAATTGGCTTAATTCCGTCAGCGTTACGCTTGTCCATATTCATGTAAGTAGCGTACAAATCTTGGATTTTTTTACCCTCACTTCCGTCAGCGAATTTATCCTTCAAAAGTGAATTCAAAATCGTCATCGAGTTGTTATCTGTATCCTCAGCAAGTTTATTAAAACTTCCCCAAGTTGGCTTATCTGCTGGGATCTTTGCTGTTTTCATCCAAGAACCATTTACATAATTGTAGAAATCATCCTGTGGACGAACCGACTTGTCCATCGCAGAAAGGTCTAAACCGTTTTCTTTTGTTTGGCTCATCGTGGTTTTATTTTGTGCATGAACTAAAGTCTGTGAACAAACTCCTGCTAACAAAAATAGTGAGATTGTAAGTTTTTTCATTTAATATAATTTGTTGAAATATGTCGTTCAAATTTTGTTTTTGTTACGAAATCAAATGTAATTTTTTTTGAAATATTTTCTTCATTTAAAAAAAATAAACAAACTGTACTTTCATGAAGTAAATTAAAATTTCGCAACTTTAATATTGTACTTAATTTAAAATTCTATTGCGGGTTGGTGGCAATATCTTTTACGTTTCCTGTTCGTTTAAGGAAGCCCCAAGTTTGTAATTCGCCTTGTAAAGCTTTTCTTAAACTTCGGAACAAAACGATGTACATTAACCATCTGTAACCAAATCTTTGCGGAATAATGTAGAATAAATCTGTCCATTTTTCCTTTTGCATAAAGAATGCGATAAAAGCTAAAGCAGCATCTACAACCAAAAATAATAAATAGTAAGTGAAAATCTTGCTGCCATTTCCTGATAAAGTTCCGAAAAACATGATTAAATCTGCCAATGGTGAGAAAAACGGAATAATATATTGAAACAACAAAATATTCGGCATCGCCCAAAGTCCCAAACCTTTGTATTTTGGATTGAGGAAAGTTTGACGTTGCTTCCAAAACATTTGCATAATACCATAGGTCCAACGGAAACGCTGTTTCAGAAACTGTTTTACGCTTTCTGGTGCTTCGGTAATTGCGACGGCTTTATTTTCGTTGGCAATCGTGTAGCCGTTTTTTAAAATTTTAACCGTTAAATCACAATCTTCCGCCAAAGTATCCGACGAATAACCGCCGGCTTCATCAATCACCGATTTTCTGAAAGCACCAATCGCACCTGGAATTACCGTAATGGCATTGATGTTGGCATAAGCCAATCTATCGAAATTCTGACTCGTTGTATATTCGATTGATTGCCATCTTGTAAGCCAATTGACGCGGTTTCCGACTTTTACATTTCCTGCAACAGCGGCGATATTTTCGTCTTCTTTAGCATTTAAAAATCGAGCGATTAAATATTTTACAGCATCTTGCTCCAATTTGGTGTCCGCATCGATACAAACCACATATTCGTCGTCTGTTTGCGAGATTCCATAGTTGAGCGCAGTTGCTTTTCCGCCATTTATTTTAGTTAAAATTTTAAGTTTAGATTCGCTGGAAAAAGCTTCTTTTAGCTTTTCCAAAGTCGCATCTTTACTGCCATCATCAACAAATACTATATCAAAATTAGGATAAGTTTGATTCAATAAATTTCGAAGTGATGAAACAATATTCACTTCTTCATTATAAGCTGGAACGATAATCGAAACTTTAGGATAAACTTCCAAAACTGGAAATCCACCAAGTTTTTTCTCTTTTTTATGTTCGCGAATTGCCCAATAAAGCATGAGCAATAATCGGATGATTCCGAGGCCAATAAAAATCGCAAATAATGCCACCAAGAAATGACTTACACCATAAATAACGGTTGCCAAAACCAAGTTAAGTTGCATAATATAATATGCTTTGGTTTTTGGAACTTCTGGCATTAATTCTCTTTTACTTTTGTGCAAAATTGTTGTCAAATTCGTGAAATGATAACCTTGTTTTTGCAGCATCGGAATTAAAATTTTCAAAGCTTTCACCGTTTCCGCACGCGAATCACCACCTGCGTCATGAAGCAAAATAATGTTTCCACGTTCTTTTTTTAAACCATCCAAAACTCGGGCAACAATTTTGTCCGCTTTTACGCCTGGTTCCCAATCTTCGGGGTCGATATTTTCGCCTATATCCAAATAATTTTGTTGTCTCGCCAAAGCCACCGGAATAATTTCCTCGGGCGTTGTAGGCTCGGAATCCGCATTATAAGGCGCACGGAACAAAATCGTGCTATGTCCAGTCACACATTCTATAAGAAGTCGCGTTAATTTTAATTCCATTAAAGCGCGCTCTGGGGCGACTTTTGCAATATTTTCGTGCGTGAAAGTGTGGTTTCCGATTTCGTGACCTTCTTTGTAAATACGTTTTACGAGTGGCAAATTTTTCTCGGCATTAATTCCGACCAAAAAGAAAGCAGCTGGAACATGATATTTTGATAAAACATCCAAAATTTGAGGTGTATAAGTCTCATCTGGACCGTCATCAAAGGTTAAAACCAATTGCTTTTGTGGCGCTGCGCCATATTTTTTAACCTCATATGAACTTGGATAAGTCACATAATTTTCATCCGTGATAATTTGTTCGTTAGGGTCAACTTCTAACTTAATTTTACCATCGTGTGGCGTATTCAGAACATCCAAAACTTCGCCGTCACCGATGTAATCGACCATGGTTTGCCCTTTTACATTTTGAAGTTTTTGAACATTAAATTTCTGAATTCCGTCATAAGTTAAATCCTGATTGTAATACAACCAAGTTCTGCTGTCTTCACTTCCCAAACGCCACAAAGCCGTTCCTGCCAACGGATATTCCGAAGCGAAACGCATTGTATTAAACAACGAAGCCGCATCATTAAAATAAACGGTATGCGTGTTTTTTTGACTGTCTTGATAAGAATAATTGAGGTTAAAAGTATTGTCATCAAAATTGATAGAAGCCTTACTGGCATTGGCTTTTGTAATAGCTTGCATGTAAGTTACCGAGGTGTTTTGGTCTTTGTTAGAACTCCAATCATAGCCATAAGCTCCGAGTCCCAAAATAACTTTTTGAGGACTTGTTTTTTTAATCATTTTATCGGTTTGCGCTTCAATCCATTTTTGAGATGAAACTGGCCCTGCATCGCTATCCGCAGAATATTCGTCGTAAGCCATCAACACAAAATAATCTACGTAAGGGTCAAGTTTTTGAATGTTGTAATCGTCATTATCTGTCATCACATCCATCGTAATTAAAAGATTATTTTTCTTGAAAACCGTCCTCAAATCTTTCATAAAATCTACCAAAACTTGGTCTGAATTAAGATTTAAATCTTCGAAGTCGATGTTTATTCCTTTGAAATTATTTTTCACACATTGTGTCGCAACTTTATCAATCAAAGCCATACGTTTTACAGGATCGCCCAAAATCTTCCCAATACCTTCTGAATGGAATTCCTGATTGGAGTTGTTACTCAAAATTGGCATCGCAGCCACTCCAGTTCTTTTAATGATTTTGTAACCTTCGGGATCCATTTGCGTTTTTAAATCGCCCGTTTTAGCATCAATAAAAAACCATTCTGGAAAGACAAGATTTAGGTTTTTGATATTTCTTTTTAAAGACATCAAAGATTGCGGATCCCACGCAACATAGAAAGCAGAGCGAATCCCAGCAGGTAATTGACACCAATTTTTACTTTGATTTTTTACACGATCTTCTCTGGCTTGCGTGATTTTGTCTTCAGTAGTATTCATCGCTTTGTCATGAATAAAACCTCTAAAACCTTGATATTCTTCAGAATTTTTGTTCTCTTGCAAAAAAGTTTTATTTGCCGAAATTACAGCTTTGAAATCTCCATGAAAAGGAAGTTGAGGATTTTTGTCTAGCCTCATCATTAGCGCTAAAGCCCCAAAAAGCAGCGCGACACAGAAGACAATGAGGCGACTACTCCACTTTACACGTCTCCACCGTTTTGTATTTTCCGTTTGACAAATTTGTCTTGATTTTCCCACAGCTTCCTGTTAATTTTTGATGTGTAGAGATTTACAAGAACCATGAAAAACCATTTAATTTGAAGTTAAAATAAAATAAAATTTCAATAAAAAAACTCGCTTCTCAAAATCGAAAAGCGAGCTATTGTTCTATCGTAAAAAAATTATTTAATTGTTAGATTGTAACGTTTTGAGATTTCATCCCAATTAACAACGCTCCATAAAGCCGATAAATAATCTGCACGTTTGTTTTGATATTTTAAATAATAAGCGTGTTCCCAAACATCAATTGCAAAAATAGGTGTTCCTTTAACTTCTGCCACATCCATCAACGGATTATCTTGATTTGCAGTTGAGGTAATAGCTAACTTTTTGTCTGGTGTTACGATTAACCAAGCCCATCCAGAACCAAATCTGTCAGCCGCAGCTTTTGCAATTTTCTCTTTGAAAGCCTCCATACTTCCAAAATTATCTGTAATTGCTTTGGCTAATTTTGCAGACGCTTTTGTGTCTTTTTTAGGTGTTAAAACCGTCCAAAATAACTCGTGGTTATAATGTCCACCAGCATTATTTCTTACCGCAGGCGATTCTTTAGAAATATGAGAAAGAATAGTGAAAAGACTTTCCTTTTCCATCGGCGTTCCCGCAATTGCTTTGTTAAGGTTTGCGGTATATCCAGCCGCATGTTTGCTGTAATGAATTTCCATAGTTTGTGCATCTACGGCAGTTTCTAGCGCATTATACGCATAAGGAAGTGTAGATTGTTTAAACTGTGCTGACATAAAACTCGAAGCCATTAAGAAACCGACAGCTGCTATTTTTAATACTTTCATTTTTAAAATTTTCGATTAAACATTAACTTAATTGTCTTAAAGATACTTTATTCATGCCTTTAACAAAGTAGCATTAACATTAATTAACACCTATTTTAGAAGTTTTTTGATGTCTTCAATCAAAATTTCGCGGTCGGGATGATATTTTCCCACCAAACTGGTTTTAGTTCCCGCTTCATCGACGTAATTAAGTCCAGAATAATACAAAATCGGCATGCCATCTTTCCCAAAACGACAACGGATGTTTCCATCTTTATCTACCAAAGCAATTTCTCCGCTATGGTTTAGACTTTCCGCTTTATCTTTTTGATCTCCCACGTAAATATCAAATTTCTTTGCAATGTCGCCAATATAATTTCTGTCACCTGTCAAAAAATGCCAATTTGACGATCTAGCACCAATTTTTTTTGCGTGTTCTTTCAGAATTTCGGGTGTATCGTTTTCTGGATCGATACTTATGGAGATTATTCCAAAATTTGGATCGTTGATTTCTTCTTCGATGTGACGCATATTATTATTCATCACAGGGCAAATCGTTGGACAACGACTAAAGAAAAACTCCACCAAATAGACTTTCCCCAGCATGTCTTTGTTGGTAATCGTTTTGTCATGTTGATTTTTTAAAGAAAATTCTGGGACTTTCATCACTGTAAAAAGCGACGAATTCATGTATTGTCGAACACCAAAAACCAACGCAGCAATCAACAGAATTACCAAAATGGGAATCCATATTTTCTTTGATTTTGAAGTTGAGATATTTTCGGTAGCTGACATTTTATTTTAAATAAGAATCAGGATTTTTTTTGAATTCATCTTTACACATCGAACTGCAAAAACCATAAACCTGACCTTTATAAGTCAAGGTATCGCTAAGATGATCAGCGGTTTTCATGTGACAGATAGGATCTTCTTCATTTACCACTTTTGCCGAGATTTTAAGTCCAGATTCCATTTCGGAAGCCTGTTTAACTTCAAGATTTTTCTTTTCACAAGAAACCAAAGCAAAAGCGACTGCTCCTATTAAAATTACATTTTTCATGATTAAATATTAAAACCTATCAAAGCTACAAAAGATAAAATTTAACGAAGAATCTTGGACGATGAGAAATATCAATGATTCTGCACCAACATCGCCACTAAATCTTGCAAAATGCGCTGTGCAACAAAATTCATAAAATCTGTTCGCTCCATATAAGGCAAATACAAATGCGAAACTTTCTCGACATCATTAATTCTAATTGAATAAAAAACCGTCCCAATATCTTTCCCATCTTCACCTTTGCTTGGCCCCGCAACGCCAGTCGTAGAAAGACAAATATCTGTCCCAAATAGCTTCTGTCCACCACGAGCCATTTCTAGAGCGACTTCTTCACTTACAACGCTGTGCTTGGCAACGCTTTCCTTAGAAACTTTTAAAATATCGATTTTCTTTTGGGTTGCATAGGTTACAATCCCTCCCAGAAAATACTTAGAACTTCCAGAAACCGATGTTATCAATTTTGAAATTTCGCCACCAGTACAACTTTCGGTTGTTGAAATACTAAGTTTTCGCTCGGTTAGAATTTCGCCTAAAATCTTCTCGATTTTATCTTCGTAAGTTGCAATGACATTGTCACCAATAATTTTTAACAAAGAATGAATTTGCGTTTCGACATCGTTTTCTAATTGCGAAAAATCTTTTCCAGAAGCGGTTATTCTCAATTTAACGCGGTTGCCAACTGGTAAATAAGATAACGAAATGTGCGATGGCAAATGATCTTCCCAATTTGCGATTCGTTCAGCCAAAATACTTTCTGGAACGTGGACTACTGAAACAATTCTTGTAAAAATAGAATCGAGCTCGAATTTTTCTTTTAAATAAGGGAGAATTTTATCTTTTATCAAGGGTTTTACTTCGTAAGGAACGCCTGGCAACGAGAAAACTAATTTTCCGTTTCGCTTAAGCATCTGACAAGGCGCCGTTCCGAAGTCATTCTGAAAAACTACAGCTTTCGACAATACATCGGCTTGACTTTTATTTAACGCCAACAGATCTTGTCGATTTCGGGAAATCAAATAATCTGACAAATGCTTAAATGTTTTTTCATCCGAAATTAATTCATCATCGAAAAATTCCAAAAAAGCTTTCTTGGTTTTATCATCTCTGGTCGGTCCTAAACCGCCTGTTGTTATCACCAAATCGCCCAAATCAAAAGCCTCTCTCAAGATCGATTTAATGACCTCAATTTCATCTGAAATCGTGAAAATTTGTTTCACAGAAATGCCGATGGATTTTAGTTCTTTTGCAATAAAGTTAGAATTGGTATCAATGGTGTTTCCAGAAAGGATTTCATCGCCGATGGTGATGAGAATGGCGTTTTTCATACTTGAAATTTACAGAACAAATGTCGGTAAAAGTCAGCAATTCTTTATAAATTTAATAAAGTTTAAAACAAATTTATGATTGTCCATCTTTTATCCTTTGTTTAATTTAAAAAAAATCCTTGGAACCCTGACGTTTATAATCAGTTCAAAAAATATTAGATATCTTCCTTTTTTTGACTTGATGGATTTAACTGAAGATCAATATAAGATGACCGGCATCGCTTTGGGTTGTGGAACAGGCGAACCAACGTCTAATGCTCCTTTACAATGGTCGGGCAACCATCAAAAGTTGTTTCCGAAAATTATTTCTAAAGTAAATAAAGCTGGACAATTGGTGATGCAAATGCCTTATCAATCAGAAAATAACTTAATAAAATCCTTTTTGACTTGGCGCAAAAATAAGATTACAAATCCCAACTTACTAATTGGAATCGCAAATCGGCAGTTTTAAGCATTGATGATTACGCGCAAATCTTTTTTGAGATGTCCCGACATTACCAGCGATCTGTGCTTTTAAAAGACTTTTATTTTACGGATAGAAATATTAGTTTGTTATAAATTTTAGATGTAATAAAGATGAAAAAAATGTGAAAAACCATCTATCAAGAGGTAGAGCTATTGCTGGATCGGAAAAGGTAAATGGCATTCAAAAATATACCTTATTAAAACAAAATCAAGATTTAGGAATAAGCTTTTTTAAAATCGTTTAAAAGTTCGTCAAGTTTGTGACGTTCTACAAAAACTTTTTTTTCTTCGTCGTAACGTGGCGATTTGTAAATTACTTCATGAAAAGACATACTAGCATTACCAACTTTTTGGATTTTAATAACCTGAATACTCAATTTTTCTAATTCTTGCTTGAATTCTTGGAACTCGTCTTCGATACTGACCATATTAATAATTTCTGTAAAAATAAAAAAAGCATCCATAACCAAGTTGCTACAGATGCTTTTTCTTACTAACTAAAATTTTTAATCTTAATCGACAATTTCATATTCGATTGGAAGATGACCTGCTGATAGGCTACCAATCTCTTCAAAGGCTGCTCTCGACATATCAAACGCTCTACCTTTTGTAAAAGGACCTCTATCATTAATTCTTACCACTACACTTTTACCATTACGGAGATTCGTAATTTTCACCTTTGTCCCAAACGGGATTGTTCTGTTAGCAGCAGTAAATTCGTCGTTATCGAAAATCTCACCGCTTGCTGTTTTTCTACCTTCAAACTTATCGTGGTAGTACGATGCAAAACTTGTTTTAGCATCTGTGGCATCACTCTTGTAAGTAAAAGAGAAAATACCAAGTGTTGAAATCATCATTATGATTACTAGAATGAATCTTTTCATCATGTTGAACATTTTTTTATTTGTTTTGACTGCGCAAAGTTATCTCGAAATGACTTCAACGCGCAAATTTGAGGTCGGCAAGTGTTAAAATTATTTTAAAATTAAATTAACACAGGCGCTAAGTCTTTTATTTACAGTCTTTTTCAAAGATTGTTAAATAATGTTAATTTTATCTTGATTTTGTTAATTTTTAAACTAAAATCTAATATTACAAAAAGATTAAAATCTACTTAATGCATTGATAAATAAGGCTTTTTAATATTTATTATGAATTTCATAATTTTAAACATATAATAAATCTAAAGCGGTTTTATAAAAAATTCGAAAATTGAAACAGATGATAAATTTATCATATTCATAAAAATAAAATCAAATACTAACAAATACTTTAAAATATTAAAATTTACAACCATTTAAAACAGGTAATATATTGATTTACAACAACATAAACTGAAAACCGACAGAATTTAAGAATTTCGGAAATTTGAGCATAAAAAAACCTTGAGGAAGTCTCAAGGTTTTGTGTTTATTTAGGTTTTAAAACTATACTAATTCGCCATACAGATCGAACTCTTCAGCCGATGTAATCTTGACATCCGCAAACTCACCAATCGATATATAAGTATCTGTAGCCTCAACTAACACTGTGTTATCAACATCTGGAGAATCAAACTCGGTACGTCCAACAAAGTAATTTCCTTCTTTACGATCGAAAATACAACGATAAACCTTTCCAATTCTTTCCTGATTCTTCTCCCAAGAAATTTGCGATTGCAACTCCATAATTTCTTCTACACGCGCCTCTTTAAGCTCTTGCGGGATGTCATCTTCTAGAACATGCGCCGTTGTGTTCTCCTCATGCGAATAAGTGAAACAACCCAAACGGTCAAAACGCTGCTCTCGAACCCAATCTTTTAATTCTTGAAAACGTTCTTCCGTCTCACCTGGATATCCAACAATTAAAGTCGTACGAATGGCCATATCAGGAACTTTCTCACGGAATTTTGCTAAAAGAGCATCAGTCTTCTCATGTGTTGTACCACGTTTCATAGACTTCAACAAATCCGAATTGATATGTTGTAAAGGTATATCTATATAGTTGCAAATCTTTGGTTCTTCACGAATAATATCTAAAACATCTTCTGGGAAACCTGATGGGAAGGCGTAATGTAATCTAATCCACTCGATACCTTCAACCTTGATTAATTCTTTTAATAATTCGCCAAGTGCACGTTTTTTATAAATATCAAGACCATAATAAGTCAAATCTTGAGCAATAAGAATTAATTCTTTAGTGCCTTTTTTAGCTAATTTGGAAGCCTCTTCAACCAACTTTTCTATCGGTGTCGAAACGTGTCCTCCACGCATTAAAGGAATGGCACAAAACGAACATGGTCTGTCGCAACCTTCAGAAATTTTAAGGTAGGCATAATGCTTCGGTGTTGTTGTTAAACGTTCGCCCACTAATTCGTGTTTGTAATCAGCACCAAGATGCTTCAGTAAAATAGGTAAATCACGCGTCCCAAAATATTGGTCAACATCAGGAATCTCACGAATTAAATCTGGCTTGTAACGCTCTGACAAACATCCCGTCACAAAAACTTGCTCTACCTCTCCTCTACTTTTCGCTTCAACATAGTCCAAAATCGTATTAATAGATTCTTCTTTGGCATTGTCAATAAATCCACAAGTGTTAATGACCACGATGTCTCCTTTGTCTTCATGAACGACCTCTTTGCCATTAGCTTGCAACTGTCCCATAAGAACTTCGGAGTCGTAGACATTCTTAGAACAACCCAGTGTTACTATATTAATTTTCTTTTTACCTGTTGATTTTGTACGCATTATTAAGAATTTGAGTTTGCAAATTTAGGAATAAAAAAAGAACCAAAATTTGGTTCTTTAATATTTATAAAAATTGTTCATCTTTAAAGCTAGGGGATTGTTTATCTTTTTCTGAAAGAATTACATTTTCTAAAGGAATTTGCCAATCAATTCCAAGATATGGATCATCCCAAGCAACGGCACCTTCCGAGTCTCTTTGATAAAAATTATCACATTTGTAAGAAAAAACGGCTGTATCACTTAGTACGGAAAAACCATGACCAAAACCTCTTGGAACATAAAGTTGTAACTTGTTTTCCGCAGATAATTCAATGCCGAACCATTTTCCATAAGTTGGAGAATCTTTTCTAAGATCAACTGCAACATCATATACTTTTCCTTCAAGACAAGATACTAATTTTGCTTGTGCATGCTCTCCTTTCTGCAAATGTACTCCTCTAACTACGCCATAGGAAGATTTAGAAATGTTATCTTGAACAAAATGCCCATTCATACCCGTTAATTTTTCGAATTTATTTTCATTAAATTTTTCAAAAAAATAACCTCTTGCATCTTCAAAAATAGTAGGTTCTATTATATAACAATCTTTTAGTGGGGTTTCTTTAATCGTCATTATTATTATTGCGTTGGTTGAAGTTTCTTCTGTTCTTGTTCAAAAACTGCTTTTTTTAATCCAGAAGTAGAGAAACGATGATCTCTTTTATTATAATAAATTTCAATACCTTTCTCCTCACAATATTGCTTACCTGTGAAGTCTGCATCACGATAGTCATCCCCAATTATACGAACATCGATAACAAAAGATTTTAGGATATCCATAAGATCCTCCTCTGTGTTATATGGAACAATCTCATCAACCGAACGACATGCTTTTAGTTGAATATAACGTTCAACGATGGATTGTGTGGGTTTATTCTTATGTGGTCTATCCAAGGTAGGATCCAATTGTAAAGCAACAATTAAATAATCACAGACAGTTTTTGCTTCTTCCAACATTTTGATATGCCCCGCATGTAACAAGTCGAAAGCGGAAAATGTAATTCCAATTTTTTGAGTTTTCATTTCATTAATTTTCAACAAAAATATTAAATTTAGATTAATATCCAATTATAGCAGCGCATCTAAGATTTATCTTATATGATATTTCTTTACCAAATTTTGTTTTAATCCTAAGTAAACTAAACTACCAACAACTAGCAAACCAATTGCCATTAACCATTGAAAATTCACAGATTGGGTGGTTGAATAAATAATTAACAAACCTACTACCAACTGAACGCTACCATAACCTGTCGATATCAATAAACGGTTTGTTTTATTTTCATTTGCAAAAAACTGATATAAATGCGAACGGTGAGCTTCAAAGATATTTTCTTTTTTTAAAAGTCTTCTTATAATTGTTAAAACCGTATCTAACCCGTAAACTAATAAAAATAAAATGTAGATAATATTGCCTGTTTGCACAATTAGTTTTGCTAAAAGAAAAAGTATAATAAAAGCCATTGCAACAGACCCTACGTCTCCCGCAAAACATTTTGCTTTATTTCGAAAATTAAAAAATCCAAAAACCAAGCATGACAAAATCGTATAATAAATAAGATCTTGATCAACAAATCCTAGAGAATTATTTACAATCGCTAATAAAATAAGTACAGCTAAACTGTTTGAAACAGTTATTCCATTAATACCGTCCATAAAGTTGTATGCATTAATTGTCCCTACAGAAACGACAAGAGCAATTGGTATAATCCACCATGCAAGAAAAAATAAGCCTACTTGATAAAACATTAATATCATACTAACCAATTGTACAAGAAGTCTTATTCTATTAGATAAAGTCATAACATCATCCATAAAACTAATAAGCGTGATTAATGTTAATCCTAAAAAAAAATAGGGATACTGAAAATCTGAAACGATAAAGTATATTACCGTAGCAAAATAAAAAATAACTCCTCCACCACGCAAGGTAATCTGCGTGTGAGAACTCCTCTCGTTCGGTTTGTCTATAATATTGAATTTATCTGCAATTTTGAAATAGATGAGCTCGAGGAGGAAAAGACTAATAAAAATAATTATATATATCATACTTATAATTTGCGCAAAAATAATTTATTTTTTTGAATGTAGAGAATTGATTATCTTTAATCACTAACTAAATATAATTGTAATGAAATTCATTTCCGTCTTTCTTTTTAGTATTTCATTTCTTTTAACATTCGCCAAAGAAAATCCAGAACAAATAAACACTTTCTCTAAAAATAAAAATTTAGTAAAAGTTAAGGTTGATAAAAAAAATAGTCTTTTAGATTTTGGCGCAACAGGAGATGGGAAAACAGATGACTCACAAGCCTTTATAAAAGCTTTAGAAGCTGTTTCAAAAACAAACCAGAAAAAATTAATTATTCCTGGTAATTATGTATTTAACCTTGGTAATAACGTCATAGATTTTGAAAATTTTGCTTCTCAGATACTTTTAGACTTTCAAGGAGGTATATTAATTAATGGTAAGCTAAATGGCAGAGTGACACAAATTAAAGCGGATAGGATAAAAATTTTCGAAAACATTGTTTTATCTGGTAAATTTACTTCCGTAACTGATTATGCCTACCCTGAATGGTTTGGAGTATTCCCATATAACATTTCTGTAGATCTTGTAGATGCATTACAAAAGCTAGAGCCTGTTTTTTATGATATTTCTTTAGGTGTTGGTGATTATTATACCAAAAAGGGAGAGTACAAAATAAATGGGTTGAAGGGAGTTTCTATGGCAAAAACTAGGGTAATTATGGAAACCGACAAATCTAACACCTACATTTTTTCGTTAGGAAAGGTTGGAGGAAATGTTAAGGAACGTAATTATGATTATAATTATATTAAAGACATTACCTTAGTAATGTCAACCCCAGGCAAAGTCCGAATAAAAGGTAATAGAGGACTTATTGTTGGCGCAGCTCACAAGCCAACAATAGAAAATGTGAAGATATTCTTATTTGGAGATAAATTGCAATTTTCAAAAACAGATTTAGAACAGTTCTTGGGTTATCAAAATAAAATGGAAGAAGCTAATGTTGGTGTCGAATTTAATGGAGATTCGGAAGTTACTAACATTAATAATTTATTCACACTATCTGACGTGGGAATTTTATTTTCGAGTTTCTGCGATTTTGTTACCGTAAGAGACTATATGCATTGGGCTGGTAATTATGGTTTAACAACTGTATATTATAAATCGGTAGCCTTACCTTCACAAAATATACTTTTCACGGGTGGTCAAAGTTGGTGCCAAGGCTTGTATGGATTGTACGCCGAAAACTCATCAACATATAATTCTTTTGCAAATGCTAAATTTGAAAATATTAGAATTGAACAACTAGTGTCAGATATAAGAAAAGAAAACAAACTACAAGGTGCAAATATATGGATTGGAGAAAACGAAACAATTTCTAACCTTCAATTCCAAAATGTTATGTTTGCCGGTGTGAGTAATGGCCTTCATATTGGCAATACCACATACGGACGTGTTTTTTTAGAAAACATTATAACTTGGGGGGATACGAAAGTTAATAAAGATTTTGCACTAGATATTAACTATAAAATCCCCGACGCGTCACTTCTTATATTTCTAAAAAACGTATCACTACCTCCAGATATGAATTCAAATTTCAATAATGCTAAAATTATATACAACGGTTATATTCAACAAAATGTACATGAAGAAAAAAATCTTTTTGCAGATAATTTGATCATGGGAAAAACCATTAATCTTAAAAAGTCAAACTCAGAAAGTGATGAACTAGTAACAAATCAACAATTAACAATCGTTAATAATAATAAAGACTTTATATCACTGACCAACTCTAAGCTTTCGGAAAATAAAAAAAACAATACGACTGTTAAATACTCAATAGAGATTTTGGCACCAGATATTTATGATACATTTGAATTTATATTATTTAATAATGGAAATTTTCAGATATTGAAAGATAGTAAATACTTCACTTTAAACAAAGAAAATCGCTTTGAGGACAAAAAAATTAATTTTTTACAGGATAAGGATTCTGGATTAATTTTTCTTTATAATAGATTAGGAGTGGATAGCAAAGTTAACGTAACGGCTACAGAATTAAGATAAAAATCACATTCAACATCGCTGATTTCTAAAACGGCAATCAACTTCCTTCTATTCGATTAAAAAATATCGTTTATAAAAATTTTCGTGTTTACAGTGTGATAATATATTCCTACAAAGCTAACTAGTATAAATATTTAGGATTTAAAACTTTTAATCGTTATTTCAAGTCCTTGTTCAGTTGACAAAGGTAGATTTTCAATTTGTAAGGCAGCTTTAATTTTATGATTAGAAAGTATTAAATTACTAGTCATTTTTTTCAACCTCTTCGTATTTAAAGGTATCGGAATAACGTCACCAACTTTAGCCAAGCCTTTCACTATGGTTTTCGGAATACTAAGATCCATCACCTTTTTATTTTCAACTTTTTTAATAATTTCTATTATTCGATTAGTTGAAATAGGTTCGTCATCAGAAATATGATAAATGCCAGATACTATTTGATCTTGTTTCTTAATAATCTCTTTAATAAAAAACGAAAAATTGTCAATAGAAATAAAAGATCTACTATTATCAAAAGAAGCCAAAGGATAAGGAATCCCTTTAGAAATTAACTTGTATAATAAGCCAAGATTTCCTTTATCACCAGGACCATGGACCATCGGAGGTCTTAGAATGACTATCTTTTTATTTTGTGGTAAGTCTTGTGCCAAAAGCCATTCTTCTGCTGCTCTTTTCGATTTTCCATAGTAAGACTGCGGATTAGCTTTTTTACTTTCTGATAAGGGATTATTACTTTCAAATTCTTCAATTGCTGCTAACGAACTTATATGTATTAATAACTTCGCATTTGACTGTATAAACTCATTGAATATTTCCTTTGCCAAATCAAGGTTTGCGTAAAAATAATCAGCCTCTGTAGCGGTTCCTTTATGGTCATGCGCTTTTCCAACAAGATTTATAAAAATGTCAGAATCTTTACTTGTAGTTTTCCAACTCTTATTTCTTAAAGAAATAGCTTTAACATCAAAACTATTTGGTAATTTTTTTAATAAATTTTGACCGATAAAACCAGACGCTCCAAAAATTATTACGCTTTCCATATTTATTAGTGAGAAACAAAATTATAAATTAAATCTAAAACAACATTAGATGAAAACTTCTCTTTTGCTAAATTTTGATTTCTTGACATATAACCTTGTATATTACTTCTCTGTAAGGAATTAAGAAATCTTAAAATCTCATTTTCTTCATTCCATGAAAATGACCAACCAATATTATTTACATTATTCAGCATGTCAATTTCCGAACCTTGATCACCAATGTATAAAACAGGTTTTCCCATCGCTAATAAATTATAAGTTTTCGAAGGAACTCCAAGTCCAAACATTCCCTCAGAAAGCGATATTAAACCAATGTCGAACCCGTTAATAAAATCACTTTGCTCGCTTCTTGGCAATGAACCACGAAAATAAATATTCTTTTTCGTAGCAAGTTCTTTGCAGCTTTCTAAATTCGCTCCCTCACCTATAATTTCAAGACGCAGGTTGGAATTTTCTGTTTTGTTGAAAATATTTATAAATCGTTCCAATGCTTGAACCCTACCTATATTTCCGGCAAAGCCAATAACAATATCTTCATTAGTTTTTGGTTTTTCAAAATCTGGAATTATAAGCTCGTCATCGTACCAATTAGGAATGATCGCAATTTTATTGGGCGAAACACCTTTTGCAATAATCAACTGCTTCATATCTTCCCCTAGTACTATAACTTTTGACGGGCATTTGTAAGCCCAGTTATATACTTTTAATAGAATTTTGTAAACAAAAGAATCTTTCTTATTGATTCCCGCAGGAATTGTATTTTCAGGGAACACATCATGCACTAATAGAACATAATCAAAACGCTTTATTTTACTTAAAATACCTAATAAAATTATAAGAAAAAGAGGATTTGTAACTGCGAAAACAGTATCTCCCGCCTTTATTTTTCTAGCAGTCGTCCATACTAATCCAATACTATTAAACAAAGCACTAAAGACTCTGCTGAAAAAAGAATTTTTATTTCCTCCAAAACTTTTACTCTTAAAAACTTCAATAGCTTCTAATTCTTTTCCTACTGTTACATTTGAATCATATTGAATTTTAGATGTAACAACTTTTACATTATTTCCTTTTGCTGCAAAATTTTTTGCAACTTCGGTCATGATGTACGCAGTTGAAGTTTGATTAGGGTAAAAAAGTTCAGAAACAAAAAAAACATTTTTCATATTTCCTCCGACCAAACTGTTCTTTTAATATAATCAGCGTAAGAAATAATAATTCTCACCACTTTTTCAGAAACATTCGGCATCGAATAATCTGCAACAGGACGGAAGTTTCTTTCATCACCTACTTTCTGCTGCAACACTTGAACTAAACCTTGCATAATTCTTTCTGGAGACAAACCTACCATCATTACAGATGCTTCTTCCATCGCTTCTGGACGCTCATGCGCTTGACGAATATTTAATGCTCTGAAGTTAAGAATAGAAGATTCCTCAGAAATTGTTCCTGAATCTGAAAGACATGCATACGCATGCATTTGCAACGCATTGTAATCGTGGAAACCAAGTGGTTTAAGAAACTGAATTTCTGGACGCATCTCGATTTGCATCTTATCAATCATGTTTTGCGTACGTGGATGCGTAGATACAATAATTGGATATTGATACTTTTCTGCAATTGCGTTAAGCGAAGTCATTAATCCACGGAAGTTTTTCTCTGAATTGATGTTTTCTTCACGGTGAGAAGACACAACGAAGAATTTTCCTTTTTCCAAACCTAATTTTTCTAAAACATTAGATGCTTTAATTTCTGGTAAATAATGATTCAGAACTTCAAACATTGGTGAACCTGTTTTGATAATTCTGTCTGCAGGAAGACCTTCTTTCAATAGATATTCACGAGCAATGTCAGAATAAGTTAAGTTGATATCCGCAGTATGATCTACAATCTTACGATTCGTTTCCTCAGGAACACGTTGGTCAAAGCATCTGTTCCCTGCTTCCATGTGGAAAATCGGAATATGTCTTTTCTTAGCAGGAATCGCACACAAACAAGAATTAGTATCTCCTAAAACCAAAAATGCATCAGGTTTCAATTCTTCTAAAAGTGGATCAATTTTAATTAAAATATTTCCAACAGTTTCTGTGGCTGTTTTTCCCGCAGCTTCTAGGAAATAATCTGGTTTACGAAGTCCTAAATCTTCGAAGAAAATTTGGTTCAACTCGTAATCGTAGTTTTGTCCCGTGTGGACTATTGTATGTTCGATGGCTTCAGAGTTGTCCAACGCCATTAATACTCTTGATAATCTTATGATTTCTGGTCGTGTCCCTACGACCGTCATTACTTTCAATTTTTTCATGCTTATTAAGTTAAAAGGAAAAAGGAAAAAGGAAAAAGGAAAAATTAAATCGTTGTCTTTAATTATTTCTAACATTTTTCACAATGGCTCCTAATATATTATTAATTTCTTTTGATTCTTTTATTTTATTATAACAGTGAGTTCAGATGATTCTTTTTCCAAAGCTTCAATTAGTCTTAAGCAATAATTTGCCTCTCTTGCTTCTTTAAGAGAGATATTTACTTTATTTATAAAATCTGCTTTAGACGATCCAGCTTGTGCTTCTTCATAATTAGCACCAATAGATGTTGATGACTTTATCAGCTGATACTTTATTATTTTCAAATCACTACTGTCAGGCAAAGTTCTTAAAAAATTAATAACTGCTATACCAAATAAAAATATTCTATTTAACAAGTCTATTTCCATTACTAAAATACTTTTACCTTTTTACTTTACACTTTTTACCTCTCTGCTACACTTCTAAAAAATAGGTATCAGAATCTTCAGGATTGAATGGTTCATCGATCCAGAAAATAGTATACAAATCTTCAGTTCCTATGTTTTTAATATTATGTGTATACCAAATTGGCATATCTACATAAGCTGGTTCGGTTCCGTCTAAGTAAAAATCAAGAACTTCATCCGTATCAATTTTTCTTAATTGAATTAAAGCTTTTCCTTTAATCACAGCAAATCGTTCGATTTTACGTGTGTGGTAATGGTTTCCTCTTGTAATATCTGGAACCGTTGTTGAGAATGAACATTGACCGCCAATTCCCAAACGAATAACTTCAACAAAAGCTCCTCTTGGATCCGTATGTTGTGTAAATTTAACTGGGAAATGCGTTTTATAATCGATGTAAGAACGATAGGTATTGAATAAATTATGTTGGAATTTATCAGTCAAAACTGGGATTTCGCCACCGTCAAAATATTTAGTTTTGTAATCGTTTAATAAAGCTAAAACTTCAGAAACTTTTTTAGTTGCAGTTGGCTCTACAGATAATTCTGGTTGACTTTTCTCTGAACGAATTTCATTAATAATCGTCATCACCAATTCTTGAACGTAGATAAGTTTAACTTCTCCATCGTTGGCGATTGTTGGCGTTTCTCCATGCGTTAATTGATGACAAAACGTTGCGATAAATGAATTATAAAAAGGCTTACCGTATGCTCCAAAAACATTAGGAATAATAAGGCCTGTAACTTTTCCGCTAGCTTCATTTGCCCAATTTACAATGGCTTCGCGACCTTCACGTTTTGATTTCCCATAAAGATTATCACGTTCTTCTTGTGTTGAAGAAGAAATTAAAACATGCGCTTTGGAATTTGTTCTTTTTAAAGATTCAACCAATTGTTGAGCTAAACCGACATTGGTTTCGTAAATAAACTGTTCTGACTCGTGACGATTCATTGCTGCTAAATGAACAATTACGTCACATTTTGCTGTAAATTCATCCAATTTGGTTTCATCTTCAAAGAATTCTTTTTGAAAATCTACTCTTTCAAATTCTTCTGGGAATAAACCTAAAGTATTGTACAAATGCTTTCCTACGAAACCATTTTGTCCTGTAATTCCTATTTTTTTCATTATTAGCTTTTAAAATAATCTAATGCAAACCTATATTCATCTTGAATTTCGCCCAAGGCATAATCTGCTAGAACCAACAATTTACTACCTTCCTTCTTTGCCTGGATTGCGGTAATGTGTCCAGAAGGAACATGCAGGTAAGTTAAACATTCATCATTTAAATGATATTTCGAAATCTTCAAATCTTTCGAAGGTTGATTAAAATCATCAATTTCAATGACAGAAATTTCAAATTCACCTTCTATTGCGGCAAACCAACGCTGTTCAACTTTATGCCCTTGCCAACCTCGAATAAAATCTAAGGAATGATTCTCTATGGTGTAAATACGTTTGATTTCAGAAGTATCAAATTCATTATTAAATGTGATGATTCCTCTTTCGTCTTGATGCTTTTTACCTTCAAAAATCATATTCTTGAAATTTCGAATTTAAAATTAATAAGGATACTGCATTACATCTTCACCAAAAATCTCTTTACGGATTAACGGTAGAGTTGAAATTAGTTTTTTAAGACCCTCAACACCTTGTTGCTCCGTATTGTGAGAATGATAATCTTCAATTTTAGAAACATCTTCTTCTCCTTCGGAAAAATATTTAGCATAATTGAGATCACGGTTGTCAGCTGGAATACGATAAAAGTCACCCATATCTTCGGCTTTCATCATTTCCTCTCTTGTACAAAGGGTTTCATACAATTTTTCGCCATGACGTGTTCCAATTATTTTAACAGGAACTTCTTTACCTGTCATTTCGATTAATGCTTTAGCCAAGTCTCCGATACTTCCTGCAGGAGCTTTGTTTACAAATAAATCACCTGGATTAGCATTTTCGAACGCAAATAATACCAAATCTACCGCATCTTCCAATGACATGAAAAAACGAGAC
Organism: Soonwooa sp. T0.1_25; assembly: GCF_057652215.1. Classification (NCBI taxonomy): domain Bacteria; kingdom Pseudomonadati; phylum Bacteroidota; class Flavobacteriia; order Flavobacteriales; family Weeksellaceae; genus Soonwooa; species Soonwooa sp. T0.1_25. Next base: position 182,887 of record NZ_JBYFBZ010000004.1, read on the forward strand.
ATATTTGGATCTGTAATCGTGATAGGTTCTCCCTTCTGAATTTGGTTCAAAAATAAAGGAATTACCGAACCGCGAGATGCCATAACGTTACCATAACGTGTTAAACACACAACAGTATCAGTCAAGTTTCTTGCTTCTGCAACCGCTACTTTTTCCATCATTGCTTTAGAAATACCCATGGCATTGATTGGATAAGCTGCTTTGTCGGTAGAAAGGCAAATTACCTTTTGTACTTTATTAACTGCAGCCGCACGAATAACATTCTGCGTACCTTCAACATTGGTTTTCACGGCTTGCATTGGAAAAAACTCACAAGATGGTACTTGCTTCAATGCTGCTGCATGGAAAATATAATCTACTCCTCGTGTTGCTGGCTCTACCGAACTGTAATCGCGAACATCTCCGATGTAATATTTTATTTTTTCATTTTTATAAAGATTGCGCATGTCATCTTGCTTCTTCTCATCACGAGAAAAAATGCGAATTTCTTTAAAATGATCTGTTGCTAAAAAACGATTAAGGACAGCTGTTCCAAAAGAACCTGTCCCACCTGTTATCAGAAGTGTTTTATTTTTTATTTGCATTTGGTTAATCTTTCAATAATTTTATAAGTTCATCAATATTGTTATAAACATTTTGTTTACTATCAGGTAGGTTTTGGCTAGTGGCTATACAAAAACTATCATAAATGCTATTTTCATCAGTTGGATCAAAAGTTAAGCTCGGTTCACAAGCTTCGTACATATATGCAAGATCAGCCCCAATAACTTTACATCCATTTTCAATAGCTTCAACAATTCCTAATCCAAAGCTTTCTGCTAATGATGGGAATATCAAATACTCAGATTTTCGATAATACAGACACAATTCTTCATGTGTTATAAATCCCAAATTTTGAATTGGGTAGCCTAGCTTCACTTTATCTGCAATAATACCTTTAACTTCTGGAAAACTATCACTAACGGTTAAGATAAGTCTTCCTATTCCAAATTTATCATAAAAATTACAAAAAGAGTTGATTAATCTAATATGATTTTTGTTAGGAGTCGCATTACTGACAAATATAAAAGTATTTTTTTCTCTTTCTACAGTATCTTGTGTTGAAAAAGGTGGATAGAAGGGAATTTCTAATATCCTGTCGCTGTTAATCTTAAATTTTTCGCCTAGTCCTTTTTTAATAAATCTATTCTGAACAATCCAAAAATTGGTGTTTTTATCAAATTTTTTCAGAATAAAAATCTTCATATTAAACTTAATTTTTTCCATTAAGCTAAATTCTCTAGGTATACTTAAATACATTGGTTGATGAAAATATGTATAAGTTGTAGCATTCATTTTTATATTTGGAGGTATGTTTCCAAAACATAAAACTTTTTCAAACTTATTTCTATTTTCTTTTAAATATTTATTCCTTTCAGAAAATGTTTTGAGAAAAACACAATTGATGTGCGTGCTTTTTTTGGCTTCGTACTCATCCTTAATACGTTCGTCAATAAGCATGGCTATATTTAATGACGTTTTATCTAAAACTTCATACAGATAATCGAGTAAAATTTTCCCTCCTCCGTTATTAATGAAAATAGCGTCTATTAGTAGCATTATTATCTGTCAGTTAATTTGTTAAACAATTCAATCCACTGATTCATAATAAATGGTTTTGAAAACTTTTCAGAAGTTTCTTTCGCAGCCTTTCCTTTCGCTCTTCTTAATTCAAAATCATTCATTAAAACACCTAAAGCTTCTGCGAACTTATCAATATTAGAATCTTCTACCAAAATACCACAATCGTTATTAATAATTATTTCATTTGGACCTGTTTTACAGTCAAAACTTACAACAGGAACCCCACATGTAATACTTTCTAAAAGGACTAATGGAAATCCCTCATATCGAGAAGATAGAGCAAAAATAGAACTATCGAGAATTTTTTCAGTCACATTCTTAGTTTGACCTTCGAAATAAATTGAATCAGAAAGATTAAGTCTTTCTGTTTGATCTTTCAAGCTTTCTTCAAGCTCACCAGTTCCATAAATCTTTAAAGTCCAATCACGATGTTTTTGAGAAACAATAGACCATGCTTGGATAAGTCGATCGAATCCTTTTTGTTCTGTTAAGCGACCGACAGCAATAACTACTTTATTATCGAGCTCAGAAACCTGATCTGACTCTATTGCGCTAAAGTTGTATATCTGATCTACATTAATATTTGTAAGTTTCCAGCTTCTCTCGTCTTCTTTTGTTAAAACAACAAGTCTATCTAAGCCTTGACATTGTTTAATAAATTGCTTGGTTCTATAATCACCAATTAATTCCCAAAAGAAACTAAGATTACGAGATAAATAAGCATGTTTCCTATATTCTTTTGAAAAATGTAATTCACACACTTTTTTGCAATTTGCCTTAAGTTTATACAAAAACTCAATTTCTTTTGCGCCTGTTGAAATACAAATATCTATAGATTCCGAAACTAAAAGTTCCTCAAGTCTAGCTTTATACGTTTTAAGTTTTTTATGTGTATTGATGTACTTACGGTATAATTTATCGTTGAAATTATCGTTAAAATTAATATTAAATTCAACAATTTTAATTCTAGTATCAATAGAAAAGAAAGGTTTTGCATTAATACCCTCTGTTGTTACAACAATAACATCAATATTATTATTAACTAAAAAATTAATCTTCTCGATTAGAATTCTTTCAGTTCCTCCACTTGTTGATAAGGATGGGATACAATACAAAAGTTTCATATTAATCTATTGATGTTAAAAGTATAAAAAATAAAACCATAATTATCATTAACTAAATCTAATTTTTTTAGTTGCAAAGAAAACCACGACTAAAGTCCAAATCAAATATCTCATAAAGAAGAAATACTCCGCTCTTGCTAAATATACTGCATAAGAAATGAGAACCCCATATATAGTCATGGAAAAAATACTATACTGAGCATTTTCTCTATTTTTATTAATAAAATATCCTAAAAATGCCATGAAGATAAATATTCCAAAATCTCCATATGCAATATAAACGTCTGCAACTATCGTTGTACCTACTCCATAAAACTTCGCTAATTCTTCATATGTCAAATATGTGAAAAGTTTTTGAGACGTAATATCTTGCTCTTCGAGCCCCATCTCAAGCAGTAAATTTTGAAAAAAAGGAATTGGTGCTACAAATTGTGATAACAAAGATGTTCCATAAGTGAGTCCATTATTTTTCACTTCTTCAATAGCAAGAAAATTATTTCGATTATTAATAATCAAGTCCATCACAATATCGGCACCCGAAAATTTGCTATCCTGCTTATATCCTCTCGTTACAACAATTGTAAACATTATACCGAGACCTAGAATAATGAAAGAAAAAAATTTGAGTAAAGAAATTTTCTTATACAATAATGAATATAAACCAAATACCATCAATATGACTTGTAAAGGAATAGTCCTACTACCTGCTAAAATTAATCCTCCAACAATGACACCTGTTGAAATATATGCAATTACGTTAATTTTTCTAAATAAAAACTTATCGGGCGAAAGCCGTTTCATATTTGAGAAGTCACAAATAATACCTGCAAATAAAAATGGAGCACAAAACAGATTAATATATTTTGATACAGCATTTGCTTCATAATTACCACCAGAATAAACTGCGCGTAATTCTTGATATCCACCTGTTAAAATATATAAAACAAATAATGTTAATGCAATGAAATAGAATTTCTTAGTTTTTATTATTCTCGTTAATTGCTGCACTTCATTTGGTTGGGTAATAGGTCTTGGTTTTTTCACAAACATTAAAGCACCAAAAATATAACATGCTACACCAAGAACCGCTATAGAGGAGGACTTCGGAATTACATGATAATCAAAGGGAAACAAAAAGAAAACATATCTCGTGGCATCCGTTTCGTACATAAAAATCGGATAATACAAAGTCACAAAAAAAAGGGTAAAAAAGAAAAGCGAATCAAAATCGAAGTAATTATCCTTTTTTCTAACTAAATAATATACAATGATTACAGCCAAATAAACTATCCCACAAATTATACTGTATGAATAGTCATATTTACTTGGTGCAAAATAACTTACTAATACACCTGCTAGTAGAATAAGAAATGCAAATATTTTATCCATGTTACTCTATATGTTCTTAAGTTTCATGTATTGCGTAAAGATATCTGTTCTTAAATAAATAACTAAATAAACTACAGCAGCTAAAAAATTCATAAACAAATAAGAAGAAGTCAAATATATTGCTCCCTCTTTAATATTCCAAAAAAATACTAAGTAAGCAAAAATTAAAAAAGTAAAAGAATCTTTAATAAAACAAATAATGAATACCAACCAATTTTTGGAAACGGAAAATAAAAACTGTTCAAGAACATTAATAATACTAGAAAAAACAGGAATAAAAACAATAATTCTTAACACTAAAGTTAACTCAGAAAATGAATTCCCATACATCTGCGATACCCAAGGAGCCATAAAAAAAATAATAGCAGCAGGTATGAGAGTGGTAATTATAGAAATTAAAACAGCATTTTTAAGAACCGATGATCTCGAACCAGATTCATTTCTTGAGAAATATGATAAAATAACATTCCGCAAAACCGTAGGAATAAACAACAAAACGACATACCATTGCATAGCTGCGGAATAAATCGCGACCTCGTCATAGTTTTGATAATTTTGAAGCAAGAAATAATTTAACCATAAAAAGATCGAAAAAAAAGCTTCTATTAATGTTAAGGGAACAGAAAATAACAAAATATCTTTATACTCAATATCTACTGCATTTGCTGATTCAGAATTGGATTCTATAATTTTGAGTTCTTTTTGTATAAGAATATAGTTCAAAATACTATTAACAAATTGTATTAGAAGCAAAGCGATACATGCACCAATTAATCCATTAGTATACGATAGAACTGGGAGTAGAATTATTGTAATAATTCCCATTACTACATTAATTAATGAAAGTTTTTTAAAAATACCTAGTCCACCAATAATCCCGTTTTGCGATGTTGATATAGCCGTAAGTACTACCCAAACTGCCAACAACTTAATTTCATTAGAAAACTCACTATTTTTATAATAAAATGACGAAACGTTAGTTGAAAAAACAAATAATAACAATGAAATAACGCCACTAAATGTTATAGTTATACGATATATTTGATTAACAAGCTTTCTTAAATTCGTTTTTTTTGAATGTAAGAAATCAGCAACAAATTTTGTAGAGGTATATCCCAATCCAAAAGTTGTAAAAACAGCTAAAGTAGTAAGTGTATTTTTCAATGAGTTGAACTCGCCAAAAGTTGTCTTCAATAAAATATGTGCTAACATAATTGATGACACTAGTGCCGAGCCTCTCAAAATGACACTTCCTAATAATGCCCAAAAGCTGTCTCTAAAAAAACTATTTTGAAAAACTTTTTCAAGAATTTGTTTCATTATTACTTACCAAATAGTTTTTTCCACCAAGATTTTTCTTCAGTTTGATTATAACCATAACCATACTTATTCCCATAACCAAAGTGATCTTTTGATACGTCATTTACAACAAAAGCAACATTATTAATTTTACCTGTCGCAATTGTGTCATTTGCAAAACTTATTATATTCTTCTCTGTATATCCTGATCTAGTCACATATAGAGTTACATCTGAAAGATAAGAGAACAATAATGAATCTGTAACTAACATTAACGGCGCGGTATCAACAATTATGTACTCATAATGAGGTTTAAGACTTTCTATAAGCTGCTCGATTCTACCATTACTTAACAATTCTGTAGGATTAGGAGGAATACTACCCGAATAAATAACGTCTAGATTTGGATTAAATGTCGAAACATGAGTTATATCCTTAATATCTTTACTACTGTCGTATAAATACTCCGTCAAACCTTCTAAACCTTTACGACTGGTATTATATCTCTGCAACTGTGGATTTCTAATGTCTGCTCCAATAATTATTACCTTAACTTTAGGTGAAGCAAGAGTTAACGCTAAATTAACTGAGGTAAATGTTTTACCTTCACCTTTAACAGAAGAGGTTACAAAAACCACCTTCCCTTTGTCTTTTCTAGGAAGCATAAAATTCAAATTAGTAATTAAAATTCTAAATGCTTCAGCTAAAGGCGACAAATCATTTGGCTGAACTACTTCCGCACCACCTTTAACAAGACTTGGTAATTCGCCAATTATATTTGTATTAGTATATTTTTCTAAATCGTGCTTAGATCTAATCTTATCATTTAATAATTCTTTAATATAAATAAGTGCAAAAGGTATTGCAAAGCCACCAACCATAGCAAGCAATAAAACAATTAGCTTTTTAGGGGCAACAGGTTTCTCACTAGGATAAGCATAATCAACAATTTTAGCCTTTGGTGTTGTATTCGCTAAAGCAATCGCCGACTCTTCTCTTTTTTGTAATAAAATTAAATAAAGACTTTCCTTAATAGATTGTTGTCTCTCTATACTTCTAAACATTTTTTCTTGAGTAGGCACTCTACTTATTTTAGAACTAGTATTTTGTAACTCAGACTGTAACTGATTGCGTAAAGCTTCTATATTTGCTTTGTTCTTATATAAGTTATCAATAACCGCATTTTTTACATTCGAAATTTGTTTAGTTAAATCTACAACAGCAGGGTTTTGCGGTGTTGCATTTTCTAAAAGTCTATTTCGCTGCATTATTAAGTCATTGTAGATGCTGATATTTGCTGATGCTGTGGGATTATTTAACCCAATTGCAGAAGGAAGTACTTGGTTACTACCCTGCTTTTGGAGATAATTAATTAAACTGTTGTTCAATTCCAACTGGGTATCAACGCCAACCAAATCCAATCTAGTCTTAGTTGATGTCTCAAGATTTAGTTTGGCTTCCTCGACAATGTCAGTTATCTTATTTTCTTTTTTGAATCTTTCCTTTTGATCTTCAACCTCACCTAATTCTTTTGCAATAATAGCAATTCGAGAATCAATAAATTCAATTGTCTTCTGTGATTCAGAATTTTTATCGATAATAGCATCGTGATTAAATGCATCAACTAGCCTATTAATATAGGCTTCACCTTTTTCAATATTTGATTCTTCAATACTTAAACCAACAACTGTTGCTTCTTTATCAACAAGTTTAACATCCGACTCTTTCTGAAGTGCAGTGATGGTCTTGCTAATGTTTGTGTACTCAAAAGATAATTCTCCTAACGTCTTTTTATAAAGATTATTAAACTTTGGATTTTTTAATATAATTATAGTTGCGTAAGGTAAATTAATCGTTTTATTATATGTTGTAATAATAGGCTGAGGTAAATTATCCCCGCTTAACTCTAATCTATCACCTTTAATATCAATATCAACAGGTTTAATTTTCTTTTTTGAAAGGGCATATTCTTTTGTATTCCTTTCTGAAACCAATTTCACTATAATCGGAGAAGATTCACCGTAAATTTCTTGTTTTAATAAATCTTTTTTGGAAAATACTCTAATCTGCAAATTTAGATTTTCCACAACATCTTTAATTAATTTTTTTGATTTGAATATTTCAAGCTCATTATTAATTGCACTTGACGTCTTACCTCCAAAGCTCGATAAGTCAGCAATAGCACCAAAGTCTAATGCAGATTTTTTAACGTCACGAATTAAAACCGTTGATTGGATTTCATAAACGGATGGCGTTGTTTTGATATAGAAAAAAGCAAGAGCTAGTGTACATAGTAATGAAATAAAAAACCATCTCCATTTATTAATATATGGTTTAGCAATTTCGCGAAGATTAATTTCGTCAGAAGAAGTTATTTCAGTTTTAGAAGAAGAACTCATCAATATAGATTAATGTTATTAATTTTTAAAAATAGTAATAAAGATACCTGCCAATCCTATTACCATACCTGCTACAGCCATATAAATGCCTGTATTCGGATCTTGTCTAGCAATTTTCTCTTTTGTTTGATTAGCTGAAACATAAATAACATCATTCTGTCTCAATTGAAATGCTGGAGAATTAAAAAAAGATGCATCCATTAGATTAATTCGCTCTTTCACAATTTCACCATTAACCGTTCGTACAAGAAGTACGTCATCTCTTTTTGCGTAAATTGTTAAATCGCCTGCAAGGCCAAGTGCGTTAAAAACAGTAGAGTTCTGTCCCTCCGGTAAAGTGTATTGTCCAGGTCTATTAACTTCACCTAAAATTGTAATTTTATAATTCGTGATGTTAACATATACTGTTGGATTAATAATATACTTTGTCAAACTAGTACGAAGCTCATTTTGAAACTCCGTTAATGTTTTTCCTGTTGTATTTAATTTTCCTAAAACAGGAAAATCAATATCCCCATTAGAATCTACCAAATAATATGGACTTGTTGAACTATCTAAATATTGCGAATTAGGTACAAATGCTCTTAGAACACTCATATCCTTTGCGACAATGCGTATTCCCAATTGATCTCCCTTTTGGATTGTAGAAACTGCATTCTGGATTGCAACCTCGGTAGCAATTTTTTCTACATTTTGCATATAATTTATTTCACTTGCCTTTTCCTTTGTTTTACATGATGTAAATACAATAAAAGAAGAAAGCAACAAAAGCTTTATTTTTTTATTCATACCCCTTATTAAATGTACAATTTTGCAAATATAATATAAACTTATTTATCTAACGATTCATATTCTGAATTATTACTTTTAAACTCCTTTACTATTTGCTTTATTCTGCCTACAATTTCGAACTTAGTATCTGTCTCTAAAGATTTTAACATGACTTGAAGTAATTCATTAATTTCTTCAAATTTCATCACTGGATCTTTAGAAATTAAAATTTTATCATGATCAGTTGGTAAAGTCTTGGTATCATCACTTAACAATTCTTCATATAACTTTTCTCCAGGACGTAAGCCAGTATATATAATTTTAATGTCTGTTTCGGGTTCAAAACCAGAAAGCTTAATCATTCTAGTTGCCAAATCTAATATTTTAACGGGCTCTCCCATATCAAAAACATAGATTTCACCGCCATTACCCATTGTCCCAGCATGTAAAACTAATTCACAAGCTTCAGGAATTGTCATAAAATATCGAACAATATCTGGATGCGTTATTGTAATAGGTCCACCTTTTTCTATCTGCTTTTTAAAGTGTGGTATAACCGATCCGTTTGATCCTAAAACATTACCGAAACGTGTTGTAATAAATTTTGTTTTATTCTCAGGCAATCCCTGTAATGATTGGACAAAAAGTTCGGCAACCCGTTTGGTAGCCCCCATAACATTAGTAGGATTAACAGCTTTATCTGTAGAAACCATTACAAATCTATTAACTTCATACTTACTAGAGAGAGTCGCTAAATTTTTCGATCCCATTATATTAACACGTACAGCTTCTTGAGGATTACCTTCAACTAATGGCACATGTTTGTATGCTGCAGCATGATACACCATTGAAAAACTATGTTTTTTGAATAGTGGTTCAATTCTTTTGATATTGGAAACATCTGCAAGTACAAACTTAAAGTTAACATGAGGGAATTTTTCTCTTAAGCATAACTCCACTTCATACAATGGTGTCTCCGCCTGATCTACAACAACAACTAAGGAAGGGTTAAACTTTGCAACTTGATTAATGATTTCTGACCCGATTGATCCTGCTCCTCCAGTAATTAAGACCTCTTTATTAAAGTGTCGTTTTTTTACTTCTTCGTCGTTTAACTTAATAGGTTTTCTGTTAAGTAAATCTTCAATTTGGACTGATTTAATAAAATTAGCATTGTCCGTACTTCTTAACTTTTGTACAGATGGTGCTTTTAATATTTTTATGTCCTTTTCCAACAATATTCCAATCCATTCATCTAACTCTTCTTTAGTTAAAGCTTCCTTTATTAGAATAACACCTTCTATGTTTAATTCTGCCTTATCTTTTTTAATAAATTTTGATTTACTAAGAATAGTTTTTCCCAAAATTCTCGCAGTACCATTTCCTAGTTTTTCATTAAAAGAGATAAAATTAGTAATATGGTATGGAAGTTTTGGGTTATCGAGTATTGCCCTTGCAATAGCAACTGATTGCTCATCAACGCCAAGCACCATAATTCTTTTTTTCATTCCACTCCTAGAAATCTCTCTCGCATAATGAAATATTTCTTTCACAACTAATCTAAAAGTAAAAAGAAACATAGAAGAAAATAGAAAATAGAGAATGATAAAAGAATTAAGGAATGCCTTTTCGTTATCAATAATTAAAAATGCAGAATTGATTAAAAATAATACAGCCAGTGTACAGAAGCTTGCTAGCAATATCTTCAATAAATCAACAAAGGTGGAATGTCGAATTACACCTGCATATGTCTTAAACACATACATGAAAAAAACATTAACTATAATTGCTATAGATGAAGCTTGAAAAGAATTGATGACATCATACGGCTTTGCTTTTAATTTAAAAACAACAAAAAATGTCAATAGTATTGATATTATTAAAAATAATACATCTATAATTAATACAACCCATCGTGGGAGATACTTAATATCTGTAATGCCGATAACATTATCACCATTGTAAATTTTATTATCTAATATCGATTTAAACATAATATACGATTTCTCGTCAATTTTATTTGGTTATTGTTTTTTTTTATATTACATAAACACACACTTGTAACAATTCTTTACAATAAATTCAATAAAACATTTTTTATATGTATTTTTTCATTTTCCGTCAAATTTGAACCTGAAGGCAAACACAATCCTTGTGTAAAAAGTTTTTCAGAAACACCCGTACCATAAAACCTACTAGTTTTAAATACAGGTTGCAAATGTAATGGTTTCCATAAAGGTCTCACTTCTATGTTCTCTTTGAGCATTCCCTCTCTTACACTATCTCTGTCTCGCTTTGCTTTACTAGGATCAATTAAAATAACCGAAAGCCAATAATTACAAAAATAATCTTCGTTAGGTTCTGAAAATAAAGTAACCCCTGGCAATTCACTTAAAAAAGAAGCATAAAATTCGTGATTTTGTCTTCTTTGAATTACTCTATCATTTAATACTTCCATTTGTCCTCTCCCAATTCCTGCACAAATATTACTCAGCCTATAATTATAACCTAACTCTGAATGTTGATAATGCGGAGCTGCATCTTTCGCTTGTGTTGAAAGGAAAACAGCTTTATCTTTATACTTCCTATTTTTGACAACAAGAGCACCACCTCCAGAGGATGTAATAATTTTATTTCCGTTAAAACTCAGAATTGACAAATCACCAAATGTACCACATTTGATACCTTTATACATACTACCTAAAGCTTCAGCACTATCGTCTATTAATGGAATTTGATATTTATCTGCAATTGCCCTAATCTCATCTACCTTATAAGGCATACCATATATACAAACTGCTATAATAGCCTTTGGCTTTTTCCCTCTCTTAATACCATCTACAATTGCTTCTTCAAGAGCAACAGGACTGATATTCCATGTTTCGTCCTCACTATCAATAAATACAGGCGATGCACCCATATAAACGATAGGGTTAGCAGAGGCAGAAAAAGTTAAACTTTGACAAAGAACTTCATCCCCAGGCTTCACATTTAGTAAAATAAGTGCAATATGTATTGCAGATGTACCAGACATTAAAGCAGCAACGTGAACATTCTCCCCTAAAAACAATTCCAGATCATTTTCAAAACCATTAACATTTGGTCCTAATGGACTAATCCAGTTTTCTTCAAATGCCTGATTTATGTACTTTAATTCGGCGCCTCCCATATGTGGCGAGGATAACCATATTTTTTCTTTCACTTAAATATTATTCACTAAATCATTCATAAAATTCAACAAACGTGATTTGCAACAAAAATACATTAAATAAAACAAAAAACTTTATTTAATTTCAAATAAAATAAATTTCAAAATAAAAAAACTCCGAAACATATTCGGAGTTTTTTTTTTATTTCACATGATTTATTCTTTTTTTCAATATAAAATAACTAATTAGTGTTACTCCCACTAACAACAATCCTACTATACCTCCATCAATTGGAGTTGGATCACCAGGGTTTGATGGCACTTTTTGTGCAACATCACCTCCTTCTTCATAAGTGCTTGTACTAGTGTCATGATATTGCTCCGCATTACCTTCATTATTAAAACGATTATCAGATGCTTGTGAGTATCCGTAACACATAAGTATCATACATATAAAAAGCAATAATTTTTTCATCAATTTTCTTTTTTGCAAATATAAAAAAAGTATTTAAAATCATTAATTTCTTACTAAAGATGAAGCAACTTCACCATTCTTATAATAAATTTTAATTATATAAACACCATTACCCAAAGTACTTCTGTCTATATTAACAGTTTCATTATTAGTACTTACTGTACTTTTTAAAACGCCATTCATATCATACAATTCTGCCTTATGAATTGTTTTATCAGATTTTATATCATATGATGTACTTTCATAAATTACTTGTAAGTTAACTTCTTTCTGTGTTCTCACAGGTAAAACAACGTCATCTTTATAAATAATCTCAAAGCGATTATCTATTAAGCCTTTCACTTCTGTAAAAATATAATCTCCTTTTTTCAGATCGATTACCTTATTTAACTTTTTATCAAAAAGATAAACAGACTGACTAGTAAACAAACCTTCAGATTGAGAAATACTTAACTTGTATGTACCTGCAACAAAAGCGCGCATTCCTAATTTAAAACGATCATTATCAACAAAAGTACTACGTCCTTGTATTGTCAATTTTGCTCCATCATCACTTTTACTATATAATAAATCAGATGCTGATTCATTCGGTAAGTATGAGTCAAACTTATCGAGATTGTTATTTGATCTCTGCGCAAAATATGCAATAGCGGTATTTACTAAAAGTCCTTTTGGTGTAGTTAATTGTAGCCAAAAACGATCTTTTTGACCACCTTTAAAAAACACAGAATTTTGATTACCCGTTCTCTGTGTATTTTTATATACAATAGAAGTAGCAGTTGGAGCAACCATAACAATGAAACCTTGCCCTACTTTAACATTACTTGTTGGAGTCTTTACAGCTCCAACTTGTGGCGCTGCTACACCTGTTTGGCTTTCAAAATTATATACTGCATAATTTAATCCAGAATAAGAACTTCCCATCTGCGTATAAACAGAATTATTCGTATTATCCCAGAAATAGGCAGTAGCACCATCAGCACTAGGGTCTAAGTTTGAAACATTATCTTGATACCAGACATCCAAATTAAGGTTAGACGGATATGGATTTCCAATTAAATTATAGCGATTTCCTGCATTTGACACAATCCCAAGTCCATTTCCATTGTTAGGTGCACCAGCAAATAGTCCAGTTACATTAGGTTGAATTGTGGTTGAACCTTTAATAGAATAACCTTTTCCAAATTCCGATAGTGTACCTGCTGGAACAGACACTAATTTATCATTAGCCGTATTGTATCTCAAAATTAAATTGTTCGGTATACCTGAATACAAATTATATAAATTTTGACCCACAACTGGTGACGACCAATAGGCATATTCTTTAGTAGGAACATAAGCATTTCGTTTCACCAAAATCGATTTACCATCATTAGTATTATTATTTGAAACTTGAATCAAATTGGCATCTGATTCCACAGTAATTTGATTATCACTATTCTGATAGATCCCTTCGTGTACAGTCACTGAATGACCTGACTGTATGTTTAAACTACCGGTTGTAAGTCTTAAATTTCTTGCCGAAAAATCTACATTCTGTTGATAAGGACCTTCGATAATAGCATTAAGACTTTGATCTGGTCCAACACCGTTAGACCAACTTGCCCCATTCCAAACAACAGAACCTGGCTTAATCATACCTGTAAATGCAAAGTCCAAATCTGAGCTATTATTTTGATCATAAAAATACCAAACACCTTGTCCTGTTTGTCCAGCAACACCTCCCCAATTTACAACACGGAAAGTAACTTGGTTATCATCATAAATATTCTGAAGATCTGGAATTCCTGCTAAATTTATGGGTGAAATGTATCCTGAATAAGCATAATTAATTGCTTGAATATCTATAAATGTATTACCTCCATCAATAGAATATTGCAACATCCCAAACCTAGGTCTGAAACCTACTCTTTTATAGCCAAATACAGACAAACTTGTCAATTCTAATTTATAATAAGTCCCTGCGCCAACAGTGAATGAAAAATACTCCTTATTAGCAATAGCTTCTTCTTTTGAATTGGACATCCAACCTAAACCACCCAAACCACGGCTAGATCCAGATAAAGAATTAGTAAGAACACCAGCCCCTCTCTCTAAACCAGACACAACCACGTTTGCATCTGCATAAGTTGCAGCATACGGCGAGGGTCCATAGTTTTTAACACCTCCTTTCAATGTGCTAAAATCCCAACCAAATAATAAATGTGGTAATTGCTCAACTTCTCCTGTAAATGCAAAATCTAAGTCTGGACTATTATTTTGATCATAAAAATACCAAACACCTTGACCATTTTGTCCTGCAATTCCGCCCCAGTTAACGATACGGAAGGTAATCTGATTAGCATTTTGTAAGTTTTGTAAATCTGGATTTGTTGATAAGTCTATTGCAGGAATCCATCCACCATAAGCATAATTAATTGTTTGAATATCACTAAAAGTCACTCCACCATCAGTAGAATATTGTAACATCCCAAACCTAGGTCTGAAACCTACTCTTTTATATCCAAAAAGAGATAGGCTACTTAAGTTTAATTTATAGTTTAATTTAGAATTTACAGTAAATGTAAAATATTCCTTATTAGCAATAGCTTCCTCTTTTGTATTGGACATCCATCCAACGCCGCCTAATCCGCGACTTGATCCAGACAAGGTATTAGTAATAACCCCCGAACCTCGAGTCAATCCAGAAACTTCCAAATTAGGATTAGAGAAAGAGGCAGGATATGGAGATGGTCCAAAGTTTTTAGCACCTCCTTTTAAAGTGCTAAAATCCCATCCGAAGATAACCTGTGTTGCTTTATTAGCAACATTATTGTTTTGAGTTTGTCCAAAAGCAATGCTTGAAATCGCAATTAACAAAGCAGAAACAGCTTTTTTAGATAGTATATTTTTAATCATAATTATCATCATTAAATGTGGGTAAAGATATAACAATTTATCAAATCTTTCATCATTTTATAAAAAATTTAACAATTTCAGAATTAACGTTTTGGCATGAACAGAATGTATGTAAGCAACACAGAGCACACTAATATGCTTTAAATAGCAAATTTTAATTTCAATTTGATTATGTATTTCTATATAATACATAATAAGAATTTATAATTCCAAAAAAAGAACCTCATATTGAGGCTCTCTTTATATAGTTTTACTTCTATATTATTTCCTGATTTTATTAATATAAACTTGAGTTTTAGTTTTTGTCTTAATTATATAAACTCCATTCGCTAATACTTCGCTAGAAACTTTAAATGTTTTATCATTAAGCTTTTTTGCCAATAATAATTTACCTCCCATATCATACAATTCAATGTCTTCAATTATAGAGTCTGTCACACCAACAAAATCATTATTATTTCTATACACTTTCAAACCTAGTGCTTTGACATTATCTGTATCCAAAATTTTTGATTCTTGATAAGCAATTTCAAAACGATCATTAAATTCGCCAACCTGCGATGTATATATATATTGCTCTTTCGTCAGGTCAATTTCTTTATGTAGCAGTTTATCTCGTAAGTAAATTGATTGTGTACCAAAAGCACCTTCTCTATTACCTAATCTAATAATATACTGCCCCACGTGTCCCTGTCTAACCCCTACACGCACTCGATCTTCTAGATCCAATGGATATTGGCGACCTTGTATCTGCATTTTAGATTGATCTACAAAGCTATAAAAAGCGTTAGTTGGTTCTCCAAATAATTCTGCATCATAATTTCTATCGTAGGCATTAGTAGCACCTTGCACATAACCCAATAATATTGTATTAATAGACGCATTAGGAGCTTCCATCTCTAACCAAAAGCGATCGCTTTGATTATTCTTATCATTAAAAAATACTCCCGCTTCTGCACTTCTCATATCATTTGAAAAATTAAGTGTTTGGTTAAGTCCCACATTGTTAACCTCCACAATGAAACCTTGCCCCAACTTAACATATTGTGTTGGTGTATTTTGTACAACCGCACCACTATATTGCGTTGGCGGAGTACCACCCGTCAATGTTATCGTTGCATAAAAATTATCATAATACCCTGCACCTTGTTGCTGCACAGGAGCTCCTGGCACATTAGTCCAAAACCAAGCCTTACCAGATATTTTACCACTGTTTGCATTAAAGAATTTAACAAAATCCAAATTGGAAGGATAAGGGTTACCAATTAAATTATATCCGCCAGTCGTCGCCGTTTTCTTCTGTACTGTTACTGTAAATGCATCTCCATTATTTGGCACACCTCCGAATTTAAACAAATTAGCAGTCTCCGTATCAGGATCAAATCCATCTTTTCCTCTAATAGCATAACCCTTACCTGGAACAAAATGCGTTTCTGAGGTAGGAATTGCTTTTAGATAATCAGTTGCTTCCTCATAATAATAAATTCTGTTGTTGGGTGTTCCTACTGAGAAGCCATCATTTACGGCTGCATTATTTAACAACTTTTGACCAGCAACCGGACTAGACCAATAGGTATAATCCATTTTTCTCATATGAGCTTGACGCTCAACACCAATGCTTCCAATATTACTAGCGTCTACATCCTGCATCAACACGGCGTTATTTGCTAAAGTAATGACACCACCATTATTTTGTAAACCCTTTTTAGCATACAAAGCATTTGGCGCAGCATTATCAACAGTTTCAGCCACTTTTAGCTCACCTGATACAACACTTACAATATTATTGACTTTCGTAGTTCCAGATGCAGTTTTAACACCAGAGCCAGAAATTCTTAGGTTCTGATAATGTGCATCGCTAGGCGTACTTGGTTGTGCAGTTGTAATAATCTGGCTCGCTCCTGCATAATCGATTGTTGCCAACGGATCCAAAACAATACTTGGTGTATTGGTATTTTTAATTGCTGTATTTGTACCACCGCTAAATCCGTTAGTGTTTATGACTTTAAACACACCTGTATTGGTTACATGGAAGTTACTGCCTGATTGTAATGTTAATCCTCCCGTCGCAGTACTTATTCCAACATTACTTCCAGAAATTACAACATTACTATATAGTGGTGCAAGACGAATATTAGTAGCAGATGCACCAACAAATTCTATAGTAGAAGTTGGCGACAATGTGTAGATACCCCCAATATCTGGTTTAGTGTCAGAGCCTCCAGTTTTCAGCCAAGATGTATCTTGCATGGTAAGGCTAGTTGCTGTACCTCCAAAAGTTCTGGTACCTGTATCGACAATTGTATTATCCTTAATTAAAACAAATTTCACATTATTAATTGGCGCAACCAAAGTTTTTGTCCCACCATTACTAAAAGTCAAATTCTTATACGCAAAAGCAGTAACATCCTGATTACCTTCCAATCCATAGATGATAGTCGAGTTATCCCCCAATGTAGGCACTATAGATGGCAAAACTGTATTTGTTCCTGTAAATCCATCTTTATCTCTATTAACAAAGTTTCCATTAATAATAACCCTCGGCGAACCTCCAGACGAAGTTATTTTATTTTCACCACCGTTATCAAAAGCACCCCCTTCAGCAACATTTAATTCTCCATTTGCATTACTTAGATTTAGATCACTACCAACAGCTGAATTCAATGCAAAATAACCATTATTATTAACATTTAATGCTTCGGTAACTATGGTTGACGCTCCCGCAATATTATTATCTACATTGGCATTTATATTTAAAACTTTAAAATTTGTAGAACCTCCTAACACAAAAGGTGTAGTTGTATTACCGTCAAAAGTATAACCAGCCCCATTAGCCGAGAAACTATTTGTCCCTGACAAAGCTACAGAGCCGCCAACTCCTCCCGAATTAGAGGTCATAATATGTCCTGTAGCCGCTTGTGTAAAACTACCTGTACCCGACAACACATACTGGGCAAACTTCATGGTCCCATTATTCGTAACTCTCCCACTATTAATAACTTTGTTAGAAATCAACGTCAAGACAGTTGCAGTATTAATGCTAAGCCCTCCTGTTGCTAAAGTTAAACTACCTCCACCTAACTCAGCAGTCTTTCCATCAATCACTATTTCATGCGATCCTGTTTGCGTTACAGTACCTGAACCTCGTATACCATTTCTAAAGGTTTTTTTATTGCTATTTGTGAATGATGTACTTCCTGTTACCTCAAGGACACCATTGACAACTAAAGGCGAATTTATTCCCGCTCCTGCTCTAGCATCTCCTGAGATTCTCAAAATAGGAATAGTCACATCATCTACATTTGGAAAATAAATAGTATTACCAAAAGCACTACTCTGCGGCCATTCTAACACAGAAGCATTTTTAAAAATATAATTGGATGCACTACTCGTGATTTGACTTACACTCCCTCCTGTCATCAATATGCGTCCACCCGTCTCTACAGATATCGTTGATGAGCCACTAAATGATGCTGCAGCATTTGAAGCGGTATGTTCCAAAGTCCCTCCAGACTGTATAATAATGTCATCACCAACACCGTCATTAAGTGTAAATGTATTTGATGACGCTAAGACACCACCATCTTCTATTACAACTTGATCTATATTAATATTGCTATCAATAGACACATTATGTCCGTTTCTTATGCTAATAGTTTTTGCAACACTAGTAGGCGTAGTCGTTGCCGCTACATAACTAACACCATCTACAGACGCTTCCCATGTAGATATATTAGTCCATGAGCCACTTTGCTTACTTCTATAATAACCATTTGCAGGATTAGCAGCTATTACAACATCATTACTTGTAACACCTCCAATATTCGTAGATATGGCTACTATTTTATAAGTACCCGCCGCATCTATTTGGATGTTATTAAATGTCGCGACGCCTGCAATAGCATTTGTTGTTAATGTTCCTGTCAAATTCCCAGAACCAGATACATTTATTTTACTCAAAGTTACAGCACCTGTATATTCCGTATCAACACTATTGTTAGGACGTCTTGCCTCAACTTTGAAAGTAGTTAAACTAACACCAGATGTACCATTCGCAGGAGGCCCCGGATTAAACACCAATTGACTCGCTCTAGCTAAAGTCGTAACAGTCTGTACATAACCATATATATAGGATGTACCATTATACACATAAGCTTTATAAGAATATTCGCTATTTGAACTCAACGACGGCAAGTCTATACTATAGCTACCAGTACCAACACCAGATACAGAAGATTTTGTTACGCCGACACCTCCTATGAGAGGATCGTTATTATTAGAACTTAAAGAATATACAAAACCCTTTTCTATAACACTAGGACATTGTCCTGATACACTATAGTTAGCATTAAGCCTTGCTGCAGTATTAGCTACATTACTTGCTACATTAGTAGTTACAACAGGCAATACAGGTGTTATTCCTATACCAATAAGGGAGTTACTAGTCGTTGCAGCTTCAGTGCTATTAACCATAATTGTGGTAGATTTTGACCCTCCAGAAGTCGGGGTAAAAATTACATCATATGTAATCTTTCCACCATTAGCTCCAATAGTTGTATTAGAAATATTACTTATTGAAAACTCTGGATTACTAGAAGTTATCGTTACCCCAGTTGCCTCAACCCCTCCAGTATTACTTATGGTATAAGTCTGTTTAGTGGCCGCAATATTTGGACATATCATACCATGATTGGTAATATTAGTACCTGTATGACTCAACAGAGGAGAAGCTAATACCCATTGCGCATACATTGTTGTATTGCTAGCTGGAATTGTATAACCAGATCCTTCAGCATAATTAGTTCCTGTACCATTAGCAGCAGTATTCCAACCATTAAAGTTATAACCCGTCCTTGTAAAAGTATTATTACTTATCGTAACATTAGTATTATAATTTGCAATTTGCGTTACTGGTGATGTACCTGTTCCCCCGTTAGCATCATATATGACATTATATTGATTAATCAACCATTGTGCATACAACGTGATATTACTAGCAAAAGAATAATTGGCGCCATCTGCAAAAGTATTACTTCCCAAACCATTGGCTGCATCATTCCATTTATCAAAAGAATGACCAGTCCTTGTAAAAGTGTTGGTAGTTAGGTTGGTCGCAGTAGAAGAGGTTTGTGTTGTAGTTGTTGCTGTTCCATAATTACTATTAAAAGTAACTGTTTTGCCAGCTACGAGTGGAATTGAAATTACAATGTTTTTTATCCTTACACTTGGAACACCTGAAACTGGATCATAAAATCTAAATTTCACATTTGAAGAAATAATAGGTCCTGAAAATGTCACACTAGAACTAACGTAAGTCGTATTACTAACCGTAGGATTTGAGGTTTGCGTAGAATTCCAACTAACACCCCCATCTAGTGACATATCCACATTCAATGCAGTTGTACTAGACGCACCATAAGTTGCAATATCAAAAGAAATGCTTACTGAATTTGCTCCATTTATTGAAGAATACACATTTGAAGTAACATAATCAATATTAGAAGTTGTTCTTTCAACTAAATAATAAGCATTCTGTTGTATCGCTTGAGTAGCAACATTATTTGTTGCTGTCCAACTGGTAGGAATACTGGCTCCTGTTGCTGTATTATCAATGATTGTCTGCCCCCAAACATTCATCGACAACACACTAAAAAACACAACAACTAAAAGCCTTAAAAAAGATATATTTTTTTCCATAATCGTTTGTAATTAAAATGGGCGGTAAATATAAAATATTTTAACAATCATTTATTATACTTATCAAAAACTTAATAATAATTTAAGAAATCATAATAAAACGAAGCCTTAACATAACTCTATTTAATTATTTCAAAACAAATAATATTCTATTTTTTAATATTTGGTGCTCCTGTTTTTAGTACTAAAATAATATGTCATTCAAAAATTTTCGACAAATTAATAAACCCTAAGACTATGGCCCGGCTTATAACTAGCATAATTGATCGACATTTGTGGTCTCCGCAATATACTTGCAGCTAGCAAAGCCGAAGCACTACTTTATCATCAAAATCTCACTAAAAAGATTCTCCAAATGCAATATCCGTTGGAAAGGACTTTTAATAGCTTTCAACACTTCAGGTCTCTGGATGTAGCTATATCGCGAGGACATATTATGCATATTCGATACGAGGATTAACCAACACTCATCAATCTTGCTTTTATAGAGAGGATATTTAACATTTTTCTTTTCTATAATGTTTAAGATTTTATTTGCGTGCAACTCATCGAACAAAGACAAGTTATAGTCTAAAACCAAAAGAACGCCCTTGTCATAAGGCGTTCTTCTAATCGATGTCACGTATTTAGTCGTTTTTTGTTGCATCACAGCTTTACAAATATCCTTTACTACTTTTTCTTGATGGTTGGTCGTCACAAGTCGAGAGTCCAGACCGATGTGGTAAATTCCTGAAGCCTTATCCGAGGTCGACAACCAATCTTCAACATATCTGAAAAGCTGATTGATAAGCGCCTCTCGCTTCTTTAGTTCAAAATGATTAATAACTTCCGAAATCTCCAAACCAATGCGTTTACCATTAATTCTTACAATAAAATCAGGACTTTCACCAGTTAGATTTTCGATTTCGATATCGGGATAATGTTGCAACAAAGTACTTAGGAGAAGCACTTCGGTTTTCTTTTGATAAGCTTCGCGCTCCGATAGCCGCTCGCGGTCAATCTCGCGCCACCAATAGCTCAACTTTTCGGCAGCATTTTTATGTCGCAACATACATAAAGCTAGAGATTTTCTAAGATCTTCGGTGAACAACATAACAACCTAGTTTACAATTAATCACATCTTAAAGCTAAGCATTATTTCTGCTATGTAATTGATTATTAATAAAATTTAATACCAAGACTCGCATAACATTTAATCCTATTTAAATGAAATACAATGCTTTTTCTAAAACTATTTTTATTCTAAATTCTTAAATTTGTCCACTCTAAACAAATGATAACTTAATGGATTTTAGAAACTTTAAGATGCCATACAGCATCAATCCTCAATATTCTAAAAGAACAGCTTACTTCTCGATGGAGTTTGCGATCGATCAATCGCTTAAGATATACAGTGGTGGACTTGGCTTTTTAGCAGGTTCGCACATGCGAAGCGCCTATAATTTAAAACAAGATTTAGTCGGTATTGGCATCCTTTGGAAGTTTGGTTATTATGATCAAGCTCGTAATCCGGATCAAACGCTTAATCCCGTTTGGACTAAAAAAATGTACTCTTATCTTGAAGATACTGGCATCCAGTTCCAAATCGAAATCCACAACGCGCCAGTTTGGGTAAAGGTTTGGTATCTTAATCCCGAAACTTTTAAGACTTGCCCAATGTTCTTTTTGAGTACCGACGTACCAGAAAATGATCACATTTCTAAAACCATTTGTCACAAACTGTACGACGCCAACGAGTCTACAAAATTAGCACAGTATATTTTATTAGGAAAAGGTGGTGCAAAACTTTTAGACGAAATTAATTGCGAGCGCGATGTTTATCATCTTAACGAAGCGCACGGACTTCCTGCAGCATTTTATCTTTTAAGAAAATATGGCGGCGATCTTTCTAAAGTTAAAGAAAAATTAGTTTTCACAACGCATACGCCAGAAGAAGCTGGTAACGAAAAACACGACCTTGGACTTTGTCACAATATGTCGTATTTCTGTGGATTGAGCAAAGAAGAAGTTAAACAAATTGAAGGTAGTGAGGACGAAAGATTCAACCACTCGCTTTGTGCGCTAAAGATGGCGAGAGTTGCTAATGGTGTTTCTCAACTGCACGGTGTGGTTTCTCGCGCAATGTGGAATAAATACCCTAACATCTGCGAAATAAAATCTATTACCAACGCTCAAGAATTCAAATATTGGGCGGACAAATTATTATACATTTCCAAAGATGATGGTGATACGGCAGCTTTCGATTTTAGAAAACATTATTTAAAGAAAAGAATGTTCCGCAATGTTGCCGATCAATGTGGTAAATTATTTGATCCTAATGTTTTTACAATTGTTTGGGCAAGACGTTTTGCAGGTTACAAAAGAGCCGATTTGTTACTAGAAGACAAAGAGCGTTTCCGTCGTTTATTAGAGAATAAAGAATTCCCGGTTCAGATTATTTGGGCAGGAAAACCTTATCCCATGGATTATTCTGCGATTTCGACTTTTAATAACTTAGTGGAAGAAAGCAAGAATTACAAAAACATGGCAGTTCTTACGGGTTACGAATTATCATTAAGTAAATCGCTGAAACAAGGTTCTGATCTTTGGTTAAATAATCCTCGCGTCCCCCGTGAAGCGTCCGGAACATCTGGCATGACCGCCGCCATGAATGCTTCTGTCAATCTATCAACAGACGATGGTTGGATTCCAGAGTTTGCAAGACATGGCCAAAATTCTTTTGTCGTTCCCAAAGCAGATTACGACAACATGACAACTTTGGAGCAAGATCAATACGACCTGCAAAAGCTTTATGATATTTTGGAAAACGAAATCATTCCGACTTACTACAATGACAAAGACAAATGGCGCAAAATTGTAACTAACGCAATGGACGATGTACACTTCCAATTTAATAGCGATCGTATGGCAGACGAGTATTACCGATTGCTTTACAATAATTAACTCTAAAACATCAATAAAAAGCTAGCAATATTCCACAACTGCTAGCTTTTTTTTATTAAATGACTGTCAAGATTTTGAGTCCTGAAAATCTTATACACTTAAGAGCCAAAAATGTCTACCTCATTTTTAAAATTGCGCGGCCTCGGTAGAATCTTTCATCGCAACAGTTGCAGCCATACCGTTAGTAACAACATTTTGTACCTCATCAAAATAACCAGTTCCTACAAAACTTTGATGCTTAACAGCACGGAAGCCTTTCGCTTGCAAAGCAAATTCTCTTTCTTGCAACTCCGAATAACCAGCCATTCCACGTTCTTTATAAGCCAACGCCAACTCAAACATCGCAGTATTCAACGCATGGAATCCTGCTAAGGTTATAAACTGGAATTTGTATCCCATTTTCGCCAACTCTTCACGGAAACATTCCATTTCTTCAACACTTAATCGCGCAGCCCAATTAAACGATGGCGAGCAATTGTAAGCCAACATTTTATTTGGAAATTTAGCATGAATGCCTTCTGCAAATTGTCTTGCTTGCTCCAAATCTGGGTTCGACGTTTCCATCCAAATCAAATCAGCGTAAGGCGCATAAGACAAACCGCGATCAATACCTTGCTCTACTCCATTTTTAACAACATAAAAACCTTCCGAAGTTCTTTCTCCTGTTACAAATTTTTTATCTCTATCATCAATATCTGACGTTAAAAGATCCGCTGCATCAGCATCTGTTCTTGCAATAATCAAACTCGGAACCCCCAAAACATCAGCTGCCAAACGCGCTGCAATCAGCTTGTTAATCGCTTCTTGTGTCGGCACCAAAACCTTGCCACCAAGATGGCCACACTTTTTAGCAGATGACAATTGATCTTCGAAGTGAACGCCCGCCGCACCAGCTTCTATCATCTGTTTCATCAACTCAAAAGCGTTAAGATTTCCTCCAAAACCTGCTTCGGCATCGGCAACAATCGGCACTAGATAATCTTTGTCGCCACCACCATTGACCGACTGTATTTGATCTGCACGCAACAATGCATTATTAATTTTCTTTACAACCGCCGGCACCGAATTAGCAGGATACAAAGATTGATCGGGATACATTTCGCCCGAAAGATTAGCATCAGCCGCGACTTGCCAACCCGAAAGATAAATAGCTTCTAGACCAGCATCAACTTCTTGCACGGCTTGGTTCCCTGTTAGAGCGCCCAATCCAGCAACGAAATCCTGGGTATTCAACTTCTCCCAAAGTAACTCCGACATTTGCGTCGCAATGGTGTAATCTAGTTTGTACTTCCCTCGTAGTCTTAAAACTTCTTCAGCAGAATAAGGCCTTGTAATACCTTTCCAACGTGGATTGTTTAACCATTCTTGTTCTAAAATCTGGATTTGTTCTTGTTTTGTTTTCATAATATTTTGTGATTTAATTTGATTAAAATGTCTAGTGTTTTATTTTAAATTTTGAATAAAATCGCCCTTGCCACTCATTTTTACGATGGGTGATATTTAAAAATTGACTTAAAAAAAAATGTTTGTTATTCCTTGTTACGGAAAAAATTTAAGCTAAATATGGATAAGCTTTTAAGCTTAGAAATTCTATGAAGTTATCGGAGAAAACCATGTCATTAAAAAGCTCTACAGCTAGGTCAAATTTTCCATTTTCAAATCGAGTGTCTCCAACATAAGTTTTGATATGTTCTAATTCTTTTTTTTGAAGTTTTAAAATCAAATCTTTAGTCACAACTTCTCCACTCTCCAACTTCACGGCGTGTTTTAACCACTGCCAAACTTGCGATCGCGAAATCTCCGCCGTTGCCGCATCTTCCATCAAATTGTAAATAGCCGCTGCACCAACGCCCATCAACCAAGATTCGATGTAAAGAATGCCGACATTAATATTTTTGCAAAGTCCCTTCTCTGTAATCGTCCCTACCGGCACTTCCAACAATTGACTTTCAGAAATTCCGTAGTCAAACAACTTATGAATCTGATTAGAGGTCGGCATATATTGATCGAAAACCTCCATCGCCACAGGCACCAAAGCTGGATGTGCCACCCAAGTTCCGTCGTGACCATTTTGTACTTCACGCTCTTTATCGACACGTACTTTCTGAAACGCTTCTTCGTTAGCTTGTGGATTATCTTTCACTGGGATTTGCGCCGCCATTCCGCCAATGGCAGGTACACCTCGTTTATGACAAATCTCAACAACTCTTTTGGTGTAAGCATCCATAAAGGGCGACGTCATCGTCACCTGATCGCGATCGGGCACTAAAAAATGTGGAAGATTTCTAAACTTTTTGATGTATGAAAAAATATAATCCCAACGACCGCAGTTAAGTCCAGCACTGTGCTCTTTTAATTCAAATAAAATCTCATCAAGCTGAAAAGATGCCGTAATCGTTTCGATAAGAACCGTCGCTTTGATGCTTCCAGAAAGGATTTTAAGATAATCTTGAGCAAATAAAAACACATCATTCCACCAACGTGCTTCTTCGTAGTGTTCAAGTTTTGGGAGATAGAAAAATGGTCCACTCCCCTTTGTTAAAAGCGTTTTAGCATTTCTAAAAAAGTAAATACCAAAATCCACCAACGAGGCTGACATCAAGTCACCATCCACCGAAATATGTTTTTCGTCCAAATGCAAACCGCGAGGCCTAACCAACAGAACTGCAGTTTTTTCTTTCAATTGATATTGTTTGCCGTTAGTTTCAAAATCGATTGTACGGTTAATCGCATCCGACAGATTAATCTGACCTTGCATACAATTCTCCCAAGTCGGCGAATTACTGTCTTCAAAATCCGCCATAAAGATTTTAGCACCAGAATTAAGCGCATTAATCACCATTTTTCTGTCAACTGGCCCAGTAATCTCCACACGTCTGTCATGCAAATCGCGAGGAAGTGGCGCACACACCCACGACGATTCGCGAACGTCTTTAGTCGCTTCCAAAAAACTTGGTAATCGACCTTTATCAAATTCTTTTTGAATCGTTTCTCTTTGTTTTAAAAGACGTAAACGCTCAGGATCAAATCTGTGATGCAATGCTAAAAGAAAAGCCTTCAACTCTTCAGTAAACAATTGGCTGTAAGAATCTTGCGCTTCTATTGTTAAACTTTCTAAACTTGTCATCCGTACTTTTTATTTGTGATTGATTTGACAAATCTAATAAAAAACTTTCACAATTAGCGAACGTTCGCTAATTTTACGAAAAAATTATTATGCCAACAATTGCAATTATTTTATATTTGTTATATGAATGCCGATAGCGACTACATCCGTGTAATTTTTGGACTCAAACTAAGACAACAACGACAAAAGAAAAATTGGTCGTTGCAAGATTTAGCAAACAAAACTGGCTTGTCAAAATCCTATCTAAACGAAATCGAAAACGGAAAAAAATATCCTAAACACGACAAAATCATCCAAGTTGCCGAAACTTTAGGATGCAGTTTTGATGAATTGGTGTCGACAAAACTTGACAGAAGTTTAGCACCGATTAATGAAATTTTGCAATCGGATGTTTTCAAAGAAATCCCATTGGATCTTTTCGGAATCAACCGTAACAACCTTATCGGGATGATAAGTGAGGCACCTAAAAAAGTGACCGCTTTTATTACAACCCTTATAGAAATTTCGCAAAATTACAACCTAGGAAAAGAACGTTTTTTCTTTGCTGTACTTCGATCGTTTCAGGAATTATACAACAATCATTTCCCTGAAATTGAAGAAAAAGCGGAAGCTTTTTATCACCAATACAATCTCAATCCTCGTGAATTAAAATCCAGCGAATTAGAAGAGATTTTAATAGAGCATTTCGGTTATCAAATCCATTCTCAAGACTTTGACAACTTCGGGACTTTACAACATCTTCGTTCGCTTTACATTCCTGAAAAGAAGAATCTTTTACTCAACCAAAGATTAGACGAAAATCAAAAAACCTTTATTCTAGCGAAGGAAATTGGGTTTCAGGTTTTAGATCTAAAAGCACGTCCCAACACTTATTCTTGGGTGGACATCAACAGTTTTGAAGAAATACTGAACAATTATTATGCTTCTTATTTTGCTGGTGGATTGCTGATTCCTAAAAAAGAATTGGTTAGAAAAACAGGAGATTTCTTCGATCATAAAGAATGGGATTCTACGCATTTTGAAGATTTAATTCAACATTTCACCAACTCACCGGAGACTTTATATTATCGTTTAACCAATATTTTGGCATCCGAATTTGGAATTAAAGATTTGTTTTATTTATGTTTTGTACAAAAGAAAAACAGCCCAAAAGTTCAGATTCTTAAAGAGTTGCACCTCAACCAACAACAAGCGCCCCGATCTAATGCCATGAACGAGCATTATTGTCGTCGTTGGGTTGCGCTCAAAAATATGGAACAACTCGAAATTAGCGATGCGCAATTAACCAACGCACAAATCTCCCAATATAAAGATTTTGGATTGAGTTATTTGGTGATTTCGACGTCGCAAAAAAATCCATTTTCTGATGGTAGCAACCGTAGCTATTGTCTCGGAATTTTATTAAACACCAACTCTCTCAAGAAAATTAATTTCGCCAAAAGCGCCAATCTACAGACTGTCGAAGTCGGCGTTACCTGCGAACATTGCAGCATCAGCAACTGCAAGGAAAGACAAGCGCCTGCAACACGACTTGATAAAGAAATTTTCAATAACGATATGAAAAAGTCGATTGATAAAATTAGAAATCAAATTTTAGGAAAATAATTTTTTTTAAAAATCCTCAGCTTGCTTTATTATTAAACCCAAAAGTTTAAACAAATATCTATCGCCTAAAATTATTATATTTAAGCAAAGAATTTTGCCATGTTTTTGGATTTATTTTTTCCGAATCGTTGTTTGGCTTGCGAAGAAATTATCTCTGCAAACGCAATTCTTTGCGATATTTGTGAAGAAAAACTGAGTTTTAGCCATTTTAAATTTGATTGCGAAAATCCTTTAGCACAAAAAGCAAAACTTCTTTTTCCTATTGAACAAGCTTATGCTTTGTTTATTTTTAAAGAAGAAAATCTTGCCAGAAATCTACTTCATCGACTAAAATATGGCGACCAAGAATTCATCGGAAAACATTTTTCACATTGGATCTTTGACAGAATCAGCATTACAAATATCGACGAAATCGTCAGCGTACCACTGCATCAAAAAAAGTTGAAAAAACGAGGTTACAATCAATTAACTTTATTAGGAAATGAGTTATCAAAACTTTATAACATCCCTATAAATCATCAACTTCTAAAAAGAAATTCTCACAACAAAGCGCAAGCTCAAAAAGACAAACAACAACGTACGGAAACAGAAACTCTTTTCTCAGTTATTGGAAATCCCGAAAACAAACACATTCTTTTAATAGACGATGTTTACACAACGGGCAATACGCTTGCAAGTATTGCATGGGAAATTCTAAAACACCCCAATACAAAAGTTAGTATCTTAGTAGTTGCAATGGATTAAGAAAAATTTATGATTTACGATTTTAAATCGAAAAAACTAGCGTTGTAACTTTTCGCCGTAAGATAAATCGCCTGCGTCGCCCAGTCCTGGCGTAATATAACCTTTCGAAGTTAAAGAAGCGTCGATAACACCAACCCAGATTTTAGCATTTGGAAAAGCTGTCTGAATAGCGTTAACACCTTGTTGGCTTGCGATAGCTGCAACAATGTGCATCTCTGTTGGTACTCCGTTGGTTAACAAATCTTTTATGGCTTCAATCAACGAAGCGCCCGTTGCCAACATAGGATCCGCCACAATCAACGGTCGACCATCCAGATTAGGACAAGTTAAATAATCTTGCTTAATGGAAAAATAATCGTTTGCATCATGCTTTCTGTAAGCGGCTACAAATCCGCAATCCGCCTTATCAAAATAGTTAAGAACACCTTGAAATAACGGAACTCCCGCTCTTAGAATTGTTGTAATAACTGGTTGTACTGCAATTTCTTTAGCTGCAACTTTATCCAAAGGCGTGGTAATTTCCACATCGACTTGCGCCATACCTTTACTAATTTCAAAGGCTGCAATCTCGCCGATTCTTTCCAAATTTCGACGGAACTTCATGCGATCTTGTTGTACATCAACATTTCGTAAGTCATTAATCCACGAGTTGACTAAAGAAAATTCTTGGGACAATTCTGTTACCATAAAGAGTAATTCTTTTTAAAAATATAAATTAGCTATAAAGTTAAGGAATAAAAAGCCTTCCGAAAAATCGAAAGGCTGATATTTTATTTTTGTCTGAAATAAACTTCAATCGGAACACCCGAAAATCCAAATTCTTTACGCAATTGGTTTTCTGTAAACCTTTTGTAAGGTTCTTTAACATATTGCGGAAGATTACAGAAAAACACAAACTGTGGCGATGGTGTTGGCAATTGCACACAATATTTGATTTTCACATACTTTCCTTTGATAGCTGGTGGTGGTGTGTTTTCAAAAATCGGCAACATCACTTCGTTAAGTTTAGACGTTTTGATTTTTTGTTTACGATTTTCATAAACTTCCATCGCTGTATCGACCGCTTTTAGGATACGTTGCTTAGTTAAAGCTGATGTAAACAAAATTGGAACATCGCTAAATTGACCAATCTTGTGACGAATTGCCGCTTCGAAATCGCGCATTGTATTTGTTTTTTTATCCTCTACCAAATCCCATTTGTTGATAACGATTACGATACCTTTACGGTTTCTTTGCGCAATTCCGAAAATACTCATATCCTGCGCTTCCCAACCTAAAGTTGCGTCCACCATGATAATGACAACATCCGAGTTTTCGATAGCACGCACAGAACGCATCACCGAATAAAATTCTAAATCTTCAGAAACTTTATTCTTCTTACGCATACCAGCCGTGTCCACTAACACAAACTCGTGACCGAATTTTTTATATAAACTTTGTACAGAATCTCGCGTCGTACCAGCAATATTGGTTACGATATTTCTTTCGTTGTCTAGTAAAGCATTTGTCAATGTCGATTTACCAACATTCGGACGACCAACAATCGTAATTTTTGGAAGTCCTTCGAAAGGATCATTGTACTCTGTCGTGGGAAAATCCTTCACAACATCATCTAGTAATTCTCCCGTACCAGAACCAGTTGCAGAAGATAAAGTATAATACTTATCGATTCCTAATTGATAGAATTCTGTTGCAGCTAATTCTTCTTTTGAAGAATCCACCTTGTTAATAACGACATAGACTGGTTTGTTAGCTCTACGAAGCATTTCGTAAATCTCTTGATCAGTTTCAGTAAGCCCTTCCTCAACAT
Organism: Soonwooa sp. T0.1_25; assembly: GCF_057652215.1. NCBI lineage: Bacteria > Pseudomonadati > Bacteroidota > Flavobacteriia > Flavobacteriales > Weeksellaceae > Soonwooa > Soonwooa sp. T0.1_25. The sequence goes on from NZ_JBYFBZ010000004.1 coordinate 213,939, forward strand.
TTAGCATAAATACGACAGACGTTGCTTCGTCAATCGCTAATTGTACTTGTTTCGAAATTTCTTCTTGAAAGATATCATCATTATTAACGTCATAACCTCCTGTATCAATAACCGTAAATTCTACACCGTTCCAATCAGACTTCCCGTAGTGACGGTCTCTGGTAACACCAGCAGTAGAGTCAACAATAGCTTCTCTTCTTTCTAATAAACGGTTAAATAACGTAGATTTCCCAACATTAGGGCGACCAACGATGGCAACAATATTTGACATAAAAAAATGTTTAATAATCCTTAGCTTTTAGTATTTGCATTAGGACCTGATTATTAATGGGTCTCTCCGACTTTCGGAGCCCAATTTTTTTGCAAAGATAAACTTTTTCAAATAAAATATTTTGCGTTAAATATTAATTATCAATTAAGTGGTAAAATATTAATGTTGCAAGCATTTATTTTAACCTTAATCTAAAATAAATTTTGAAAATGATTAATAAAAAAGAAATAAAAGCATTAGCTGAAATTTTCTTAAATTCACTTTTTAAAAAAGCTTTCGGATATGAAAAAAGTAATTACGGTAATTTTGGTCGCTTTTATCATGATTCAATTTTTTCCAATTGATAAAATTAATCCTGAGATCAATCCACAAATGGATTTTGTAAACACTAAAAAACCGCCCATAACAGTTTCTAAAATCTTGAAAACATCTTGTTATGATTGTCATTCTAACGAGACAAAATACCCGTGGTATGCTGACATTGCGCCAGCATCTTGGTTTTTGAAAAATCATATTGACGAAGGTAGGGTTAAATTAAACTTCTCAACTTGGGCCACTTACGAACCAAAACGCCAAGCTCACAAATTGGAAGAATCAATAGAAATGTTGGAGAAAGACGAAATGCCTTTAGAATCTTATCTTCTTGGCCATCCGGAAGCGAAACTAACGCCAGAAACGAAGAAATTGCTAATCGAGTATTTCCGACAAGTTAAACAAGATACAGAAGAAGCTAATATTTTTTAATGGAAAATTTACCAAACAATTTCCGCGATAAATACATTGTTTTTTATGATGGTGATTGTGGATTTTGCAACTTCTGGGTGCAATGGATTTTGGATAGAGATACGAAAGATCAGTTTCTGTTTGCAGCTTTACAATCTAATTTTGGACAAAAATTTTTAAAAGAAAGACAACTGCCACGCCAAGATTATGACAGTATTTACCTTTGGAAACCGAATTCATTTTATCTTAAAAAGTCGGATGCTGCTATAAAAATTGCAAGAACAATAGGCGGAATCTACCACACCGCCATCCTTGGAAAAGTGCTCCCTTACTTTATTAGAGATTTCTTATACGACCAAGTTGCAAAACGTCGCAAAAATATAATGTCTCAACATTGCAGAATTCCGTCAGAAAAAGATCGAAAGAAATTGATCCCCGACGAATTTTAGTTAAAAAAACGAGCGATAATTTAACATCTTGAGAGAATTTTGAACTATCAAAAATTTCTATTATTTCCTATATTTGCAGTTATGGAATACAACACCGAAAGAAGTGCGCTTCAAATGCCAGAATATGGCAGAATGATCCAAGAGATGGTAGAAATCTGTAGAACACTACCAACCAAAGAAGAGCGAAATGATGCCGCAAGATCCATTATAGAATTTATGGGACAACGCAACCCGCATCTGCGTGACGAAGAAAATTATAAACACAAACTTTGGGATCATCTATTTATTTTAGCCAATCATGATCTCGATGTAGATTCGCCATATCCGATTTTGACACCGGAAGAATTAACGACCAAACCTAGAAAAATGCCGTATCCGTCTTATGATAATGAGTACAAATTCTATGGTAAAAGTATTTTGCAACTTATCGAACGCGCTATTGTTTTAGAACCTGGTGACGAAAAAGATGCATTGATACAAGTAATCGCAAACAACATGAAAAAGTCTTACAATGTGTATAATAAAGAACATGTACAAGACGATGTTATTATCCGTCATCTTAAGGATTTATCTCAAAATAGACTCGATTTGACAGGTATAGACTCTTTAGATAAGAGTAAAATCTATTACAACAACAATCGTAATAATAACAACAAGAATAACAGAAACCAAAACACTAATAATAACGCAAAAAAAAGACATCATCACAACAATCAGAATAATCAAAACAATCAGAAAAACAACAGAAAATAATGAACGGAGCTTTTGAAATACGAGGAGGAAAACAACTATATGGCGACATTACACCGCAAGGTGCTAAAAATGAAGCGCTTCAGATTTTGTGTGCTGTATTGTTAACAGATGAAGAGATCAGAATCAAAAACATCCCTGACATCCACGACGTTAATCGTTTGATTGAGATTCTGGGTGACTTCAATGTGAAAATCACAAAAAATGGTCGCGGCGATTACACCTTCAAAGCGGACGCTGTTAATTTTGATTACATAAAATCTCCTGAGTTTAAAAAAGATGGTGCAAAACTTCGTGGTTCTGTTATGTTGTTAGGTCCAATGCTAGCGCGTTATGGCGAAGCTTATATGCCTACGCCTGGCGGTGACAAAATCGGAAGACGTCGTCTCGATACGCACTTCCAAGGTTTTGTTGAATTGGGTGCTGAATTTTCTTACGATGAAGAAGAACAATATTATTCTTTAAAAGCGAAAGAATTACACGGTAAATTTATCCTTCTAGAAGAAGCTTCGGTTACAGGAACTGCCAATATTCTTATGGCAGCCGTTTTAGCAAAAGGAAAAACAAGAATCTACAACGCTGCATGCGAGCCTTATCTACAACAACTTTGTAAAATGCTGATTCGTATGGGCGCAAATATTTCGGGTGTTGGTTCTAATCTTTTAACGATTGAGGGTGTAACTTCACTACGCGGAACAGAGCATAGCATGCTTCCTGATATGGTAGAAATCGGCTCTTGGATTGGTCTTGCAGCGATGACTAAGTCAGAAATTACCATTAAAAATGTTAATTGGAACCAGCTAGGAATTATTCCTGATACATTCAGAAAACTTGGGATCCAATTAGAGAAAAGCGGTGATGATATTTTTATCCCAGCGCAAGAACATTATAAAATTCAGAAGTTTATCGATGGATCGATTTTAAATATTTCTGATGCGCCTTGGCCAGGCTTTACGCCAGATTTGTTGTCGATTATTTTGGTAGTTGCGACGCAAGCAAAAGGTACTGTTTTGGTACATCAAAAAATGTTTGAATCAAGATTATTCTTCGTTGATAAATTGATTGATATGGGAGCACAGATTATCCTTTGTGATCCACATAGAGCCACAGTTGTTGGATTAAATCACGAAACGCCTTTGCGTGCAACAACGATGGTGTCGCCAGATATTCGTGCAGGAAATGCTTTGCTAATTGCAGCGCTTTCGGCGGAAGGCCAATCAACCATCTATAACATCGAGCAAATCGACCGTGGGTACGAAAACATCGATGGTCGTCTGAAAGCGCTTGGCGCAGATATTAAGAGAATCTAATTCTGAAAAATAAACAAAAGACATTCTGAAAAGGATGTCTTTTGTCTTTTAAAATAAATATGTTCTCGAAAAATTCATTAATTTTAAATCAATAAAAAAATAAAATGATGGACAAAAAACATATTGGCATTTTTGTAGGAAGTCTTAGAAAAGAAGCTTTTTCAAAAAAAATTGCAGAGCAACTAATTGCTTTATCACCAGAAAATTTGACATTAGAAATTATCCCAATCGGACAATTAGCTTTGTACAATCAGGATTTTGACGACCATGATGAAGCACCAGAGAATTATAAAGAATTTCGTGAAAGCGTAAAACAATTAGATGCTTGTATTTTTGTAACGCCAGAATACAATCGTGGGGTACCAGCAGTTCTTAAAAATGCCATCGATGTGGCTTCTCGACCCGGCGGAAAAGGCGTTTGGGGCAAAAAACCTGGCGCAGTTATCAGCAGTTCTCCCGGGATGTTGGGCGGTTTCGGGGCTAATCACCATCTACGTCAGACTTTGACATCGGTCAATATCTACACGATGCAACAGCCAGAAATTTATTTAAGCCAAATCGGAAAAGCATTTGATGAAAATGGAAAACTGGATGAACGTACAACTGAATATCTTAAAAAATTTATGACCGCTTTTGTTGATTGGTGCACTATTTTTTGGAAATAAACTTTGAATTAAACATCTTTTGAAACATTTCAAATTTGTTTTAATAATACTAAGCCTGTTAGTTATTTTGCTGATAGACTTATTTTCGTTTTCGAAACCGAAACAGATTCTCATTGCAGAATACAACCCAAACTATCTCTCAATTTATCCAAATACAAATTTTATAAAATTCGAAAATAAAGATTTTTTAATTAAAGAAATTTATAAGTATCGGCTAAATCTTTTGACGGAAATTCAATTTTCGGGAAGTGAAAGTTTTGCAACTCAAAAAGTAGATGTCTCTGATTTAATTAAAACCAAAGAAAAAACAGGCTTTCCAAAATTTTTAAAATTTAAAAAGAAAGACCACGAGATTATTTACAATTCCCAAACTTATCCAATTACAGAGCAACGTCAAGATAGTATTTTTTCAAAAATTAATGAAAACAATATAATCCTGTTTATCAATTAGATAACAACGATAAGGCTTACCAACCGCCGCCACCGCCACCACCGCCACCGCCGCCAGATGAACCACCGCCGCTAGAACCGCTAGAGCTAGAACCTCCCGAATAAGAACTCGATGAAGATGATCTAGAAGATGAGGACGAATAAGAGGATGAATCTGATGAGGAAGACGTAAAACTAGCTGGTGCTGGAGGGTTGCTAGACTCTAAGACCGACATCGAAAACGCCGAAGCGAAAGTAGAATCAAAAGCAAATTCTGAAAACTCGGTTGTGTCAACTAAAGACGATTTTAATGAACTTCGGAAGCGCTGTCCCCAAATATCTTGCACATTCAAAACAATGGCGTAAGGCAAGAATTTATCTTGAAAAGATGTTTATCCAATTAAAAGACTCAGGATTAAAGCCAAGTGCAGACTATATTCTTCTGACCGGAAAAGATTTTGAAACAGGTAAAAATGTGAGCGAAAAGGTGAAAATTTAATCTAAAATTTTGATGCGTTCCAGCTTTTCAGAAGCTGCCAATCCATTGGGATTACAACCTAACTTCCCTTCGGGAACTTCGAGATTTTTCTTTTGATAAAAATCTTTCCAGAAAACATTAGTTACGCCAGTTTTTGGATCGACAAACGTCATAGGTTCGAGTTTAAAAATATCATCTTTTCTAAAAGAGCGTTCGATAAAATCTGAGCAATAATAAGCGTTTTCACTTAAAATATAATCAAAATTATAAGGCTTTCCGACCAAAGAATTTGCTTGTTCTATCGCATAAGGAATACTTTTCTGAAATGGATTTTTTAAACGATAAACTACAATATGTTGACCTTTTTGCTTTTGTTCTTTCACAAAATCTGACATCGCTTGTCGTTGAGAACCGCCTCGTGGCGCAGCATGCAATACAAAATAATCTTTTCCATCTTTTTCTACCAAGCCGATATGATCATAATTGGCGCTTTCTTCTTTTTGTGTCACATTATTAATTGCCCCAGAAAGTCCCTCCTGTTGCGCCGTTACAAAAAGCAAATCTCCGTTTTCCACACCTTTATATTTTACATGAGAAGCACAACTTACTATTATTAAACATAGTCCAACAAAGAATAATTTCAGTTTCATACCGCTTCATTTTTACGATTGCAAATTTACAAAAGCATTTTAAAACTTTTGAAAACCGATGCTTTAAGCGTTTAAATATTATTAAATTTGATGCAAATCCTTTTTTTATGAAAAAACTCTTACTTCCTTTTTTACTGATTAGTGCTATGACAATGGCTCAAAAAAAATATGTTATGGTCATCCACGGTGGCGCTGGCACAATAACTAAAGCCAATCTAACACCCGAAAAAGAAAAGGAATACCGTGATAAACTTACTGAAGCGTTGCAAAAAGGCTATTCTGAACTCAAAAACGGAAAATCTTCATTAGACGCAGTAACAACCGCAATTATGGTGATGGAAGATTCGCCTTTATTTAATGCAGGAAAAGGCGCCGTATTCACCAACGAAGGCAAAAACGAGTTGGATGCATCGGTGATGACAGGCAACAATCTAAAAGCTGGCGCAGTGGCTGGTGTAACTACGATTAAAAATCCTATTCTTGCGGCAAAAGCTGTTATGGAAAAATCTGAACATGTAATGATGGCTGGCAAAGGCGCGGAAGATTTTGCAAAATTACAAGGTTTAGAAATTGTTGATCCTAACTACTTTTGGACCGAAAAAACTTGGAACAGTTTACAAAAAATGAAAGTTAAAGAATCTGAAAAAAAATTTCGGCAACGCATCAAAAACAACCAGATTACTTTTTAATCGATCAAAAATTCGGGACCGTTGGCGCTGTCGCTTTGGACAAAAACGGCGTCATCACCGCAGGAACTTCAACTGGTGGTATGACCAACAAAAAGTATAATCGTATCGGCGATTCTCCAATTATCGGCGCCGGAACTTATGCTAATGACCAAGTTGGACTTTCAGCAACAGGTTGGGGCGAATTTTTCATCCGTACAGTGGCATCCAAAACTGCAGCCGATCGTATGAAGTTTTTAAAAGAAAATGTTAAAGATGCCAGCCAAGCAAGCATCGATGAAATCGGAAGATTAGGCGGCAGCGGCGGAATTATCGCTTTGGACAAAGACGGAAACATAGCGATGCCTTTCAATACAGAAGGTATGTATCGTGGCGCGGTAACCGACAAGGGTGAAATTGAAGTCTTGATTTACAAATAAATTCAAAATAAAAAACTCAGCTTTGCTGAGTTTTTTTTTTATCGTTTATAGTTTGATTCGTAACAGTTAATCCAATCTTTAGCAGTCATTTTTTGACAAAGTTCAGCGATTAAATCTAATGGTATATCATCCATCTTTTTGAATCGAATGCAAGATTTTCCCATGTCCAATTTTCGTTTAGAATGCTTTGGATATTCTTCCACAAACCAATCTAACAAATCAGGTTTTGCATAAATTCCCATGTGGTACAAAGCGATAAAATTCTTTTGCGATGCCAAATTAATAAACGGTAAAGGTGTCCCAGGCGCACAATGATAACCCGCGGGATAATCTTTTAAAGGCACTGCCCAACCTTGCATTCCGTAGCTTGTGATATTTTCAAAACCTTTTGGAAGATTTTTATTGATGACATCAATCATTTGTCTAATAATCTCTTGACGTTCTTCAGGAATTTTAGAAATATAATCTTCAACAGTTGTCGCTTCTATTTGCATACTGGTTCTAAATTTTAGTTTAAGGAAAAAATGAAGTTTAAATTTAGAAAATTAAATCTTATTTTTGCCATACAAATTTTTGAAATTATGCCAAAAATATCACAACGCGCTAAGCACATGCCTGCTTCGCCAGTTAGAAAATTAGTTCCTTTCGCTTTACAAGCCAAACAAAAAGGTACAAAAGTATACCATCTTAACATTGGGCAACCTGATATCGAAACGCCTCAAACAGCTATAGATGCTATTAAAAATATCGATTTAAAAGTTCTAGAATATGCACTTTCTGAGGGAAATCTTGAGTATAGAAAAGCCTTAACAACATATTACAATACATTAGGTTTCGAAGATATTACACCTGATAACTTCATTGTAACTAACGGTGGATCAGAAGCTTTAAACTTTGCAATCTCAACGCTTTGTGATGACGGGGACGAAGTAATTATCCCTGAACCTTATTATGCGAATTATAATGGTTTCACAAGTACATTTAATGTGAATGTTGTGGCCATCCCATCAAGTATTGACAGTGGTTTTGCGTTGCCGCCGATGGAAGAATTTGAGAAAAAAATCACGGATAAAACGAAGGCAATTATCATCTGTAATCCTGGTAACCCAACAGGATATCTTTACACCAAAGAAGAATTGCAACAATTGGCGGACATCGCTCTTAAACACGATATTGTTGTGATTTCGGATGAAGTCTACAGAGAATATGTCTACGATGGCAAGCAACAAATTTCGATGTTGGCTTTCCCAGAATTGTCAGAAAACTGCATCATAATTGATTCTGAATCAAAACGTTACTCGATGTGTGGTGTAAGAATCGGTTGTATGATTACTCGTTCTAAAAAAATACATGATGCCGCAATGTTGTTTGCACAAGCGCGACTAAGTCCAGTATTATTGGGACAAATTGCTGCAGCTGCGGCACACGTTAACGACGACGCCTATATCCGTGGTGTTCGTGAAGAATATACAAAACGTAGAAATCTTTTAGTTGACTTGTTAAACAAAATCCCAGGTGTTATTTGTCCTAAACCAAAAGGTGCTTTCTATTGCGTTGCAGAACTTCCTGTTGATGATACTGAAGAGTTTGCACAATGGCTTTTGGAGAGTTACTCTAACAATGGAGAAACTATTATGGTAGCGCCGGCTGGAGGTTTTTATAGCAATCCAGAATTAGGAAAAAAACAAGTTAGAATTGCTTACGTTCTAAAATCTGAAGATCTAAAACGTAGTGCAGAGATTCTTCGAGATGCTCTTAAAGTCTACAACGACAGATAAAATAAATAGTGAAGCGGGAAAATTTTCCCGCTTTTTTTATGATGCTTTATGAAGTCAATTTCTTTTAATTTTGATAATTTAGCAGTTTCAAATTCTAAGAATGATTCAGAAAAATCTTTCCCTAAAAGCTTTCAACAGTTTTGGTGTTGAAGCGAAATCTAAATATTTTGTAACAATAAAATCTGTTGAAGCGCTTCTCGAGGTGCTTCAACATCCCGAAATCCAAAACGAAAATATATTGTTTTTGGGTGGCGGAAGCAATATTCTTTTAACAAAAGATTTTGATGGTTGTACAATTCAATTAGATTTAAAAGAAATTTCTGAAAAAAAACTAGACGATAATCATGTTTTGGTGACCGCCAATGCTGGTGAAAATTGGCATCAATTTGTACTTTATTGTTTAGAAAAAAATTATGGCGGCTTAGAAAATTTATCTTTAATTCCTGGAAATGTTGGCACATCGCCGATGCAAAATATTGGCGCTTATGGTACCGAAATAAAAGATATTTTTGAATCTTGCGACGTTCTTAATCTTGACTCTTTAGAAGTTGAAACTTTCGATTTAGAAAAATGTAGATTTGGTTACCGCGATTCTATTTTTAAACAAGAAGGAAAAGGTAAATATGTTATTTTGAATGTTACTTTTCGTTTGACAACGCATCAACATCACATCAAAACCGAATACGGCGCTATAAAAGCTGAACTCGAAAAAATGAATATAGAGCATCCGAGCATCCAAGAGGTTTCTAAAGCTGTGATTGCGATTAGAGAAAGCAAACTCCCGAATCCTAAAGAAATTGGAAATGCCGGAAGTTTTTTCAAAAACCCAACAATTCCGTTAAGTCAATTCGAGGTTTTAAAAGATAAATTCCCGAACATACAAGGTTATCCAAATGGTGATTGGGTAAAAGTTCCTGCAGGTTGGCTCATCGAACAATGTGGCTGGAAAGGCAAACAAATTGGAAATGTTGCGACGCATCATCTTCAGTCTTTGGTGATTATCAATAAAACAGGAAATGCGACTGGCAAAGAGATTTTCGATTTTTCAACAGAAATTATTAATTCGGTTAAAGAAAAATTCGGAATTAAGCTTGAACGCGAAGTAAATATTCTTTAATGCAAACCTTTTAAAATTAAATTCCGAAAATAGATTTTAGAATAGTTTTCTTAATAATTTAAAAACAATAGGATAAAATAACTATTTTTAAAAAAAATTAAAATACAATTATCCAAACTATTATTTAAACATGAAAATCTGCGTTCTCGGAGCTGGCAATATGGGCGTCTCCTTTTCTAAATCTTTTTTAAAATATGAACTTCTCAAAGCTTCCGACCTCGAACTAATTGTTAGAAGCGACAACAAAGCCGAAAAACTACAATCAGAATTCCCGAAGTCTCATGTTAGCACTTTCGATAAAGTTGAAAACATCGAGGCTGATCTCATCATTTTAGCCGTAAAACCGCAAGATTTTCAATATGTTGTAGAAAATCTTCCATTCAAAATAAAAGAAAACCAAATGCTTTTATCCATAATGGCTGGTGTCAAAATCGAAAAAATTCAGAAAGCATTTAATCATAAAATGGTGGTTCGTGCGATGCCAAATTCGCCAACACTTCTCGGCATGGGCATTACAGGTTACACCGCTGCTGATGGTATTAATTTTAGTCAACTGATCAATATCGAGCGACTACTTAACAGTACCGGGCGTTCGGTTTATTTGGAAGACGAGGAGCAGTTGGATGCTGTGACCGCACTCTCGGGAAGTGGACCAGCTTACTTTTATTACATTATTGATGCAATGATAAAAGCTGGTATAGAAATGGGCATCGAAGAAAATCTTTCGAAACTGTTTGTTAAACAAACCATGTTGGGTGCTTATCATCTTATTAATAATTCGGACAGAAGTCTCGATGATCTAATAAAAGATGTTGCGTCCAAAGGCGGCACAACCGAAGCTGCACTTAAAAGTTTTAATGCAAACGAACTAAAATCTACCATCGAAAAAGGAATTTTAGCCGCCGAAAAACGTTCTAAAGAACTTAATGTTTAGCCACTAAAATCCGCTCAAGAAAAATCATTAATAAAAATCCAAGACTCATCCCAATGGAGTTAAGGATAATATCATCAATATCAAAAACACCGAGCCTTGTGACATATTGCAAGGTTTCAACGATGATTAAAACGAATAAAAAACTAAGAATCAAAGTTTTGAAATCGTAAAATCTTGGGGAAATCCAAGCCAAAAATCCGAAGGGTAAAAACATTAAAAAATTCCCGATAATGTTGATGAGAATATCTTTTAAAAATAATGAATTCTCAACAAATTGTATTGTCGACACCAAGGGTGTTAATCTTACAATGTTAATCGACATCACTTCTCTACCAAATCCCAAAAACATATAGTACAACAACACAATCGCGTACGGAATGATGAGAATTCGATAAATTGTTTTTAAAAATTTGAGCATTATTTTTTAAAGATAAAGTAAACTGCGAGAATCAAAAAGCCAAAACCGATAAGATGATTCATGCGAAGTGTTTCATTTTTAAAAACAAAAATAGCGAATACTGTAAAGACACTTAATGATATAACTTCTTGTATTACTTTGAGTTGCCAAAGATTAAAAGGTCCACCATTTTCTTTAAAACCCATTCTGTTCGCAGGGACTTGCAAAACATATTCGAAAAAAGCAATGCCCCAACTTATCAAAATAATACTGATAAGACCGAGGTTTTGTGACCAATTCATGTCCTTGAATTTGAGATGTCCGTACCAAGCCAAAGTCATAAAAGTGTTAGACAAAATCAAAAGTCCAATTGTTAAAATTACTTTTCCCATAAACAGTTAAATATCATTGCAAAAATAAAGTTTAGAAGATTATATTATCGTATTTTTGAGTCAAATTTTAGCAATGAAATACATCATTCTTAGCTTAATATCTGCATTACTATTCTGTGTATCTTGGCCTACCTACGGTATACCATATTTTATATTTTTCGCGTTTGTACCTTTACTTCTTGTCGAACATGAGATTTCAAAATTTAGTAAAATAAAACATAAATCTTGGGCAGTTTTTGGCTTATCCTACTTAATATTTGCCATTTGGAATATTGTCACAACTGGTTGGTTGTACAACTCCCTTAATCCTGATGGAAGCCACTCTATGATGGCTATTGTTTTCCCAGTTGTCATAAATTCGTTATTAATGTCGTTGACATTTCAGTTTTATCATTGGTATAAAAAAAGTCAAGGGACTTATTTTGGATTGGTATTTTTCGTAGCAATTTGGATGGTTTTCGAGAAATTCCATTTGAGTTGGGAATTGACGTGGCCTTGGTTAAATCTAGGAAATGTGTTTGCTGATCAACATCAATTTATCCAGTGGTATGACACTTTAGGCGCAACTGGTGGCAGTCTTTGGATTTTGCTAATCAATGTTTTAGTCTTTTACACCATCAGAATTTGGGAAGCTGGTAGACAACGAAAATCTTTGATTATTAATAGTTCTTTGGTTGTAGGATTGGCGGTTGTCCCGATGTTGATTTCGTACTTGATGTATATTAATTACGAAGAAAAACCTGTAGGAAGTGTTAATGTAGCGATGCTACAACCAGACCTCGATCCGTATCACGAAAAATATGAAAAAGATAGTGTTGCCATTGTTGCAGAATTGTTAAATATTGCAGGACAACATTCGGTGCTGAAGGATAGTCGCCATCCAGAAAAAATCGATATTTATCTCGCTCCCGAAACGTCATTTCCTGGCTACGGAAGCATCAGCGAACGTGGCTTTCATAATAGTTTGTTGATTAATGACATCAAATCATTTTTAGCACAACATCCCAAAACTTTGTTTATGGGAGGCGCTTCGACTTATTATATTTATCAAAACGAAGAAGAAAAAAATCAAAAATCGAAAACTGCAAGTTTCGTTGAAGGACGTAATTTTTGGGTTGATGATTATAATTCGGCGGTGCAAATTATCCCAAATCAAAATGTTGAAGTCTACCATAAAGGCAAATTAGTGCCCGGTGTCGAGATTTTCCCTTACATAAATGTCTTAAAACCAGTTCTCGGTAATGCGATGTTAAATATGGGTGGAACTGTTAGCTCTCTTGGTATTGATAAAGAACGAAAAGTATTTGCAAATCCTTTTAACAAAGCGAAATTAGCGCCTGTTATTTGTTATGAAAGCATCTATGGCGAATTCACTAATGATTACATTAAAAAAGGCGCAAACCTACTAGCCATCGTTACCAACGACTCTTGGTGGGGTTATTCACAAGGTCATAAGCAGTTGTTGGCTTATGCTAAACTTCGTGCTATTGAGACACGTCGAGAGATTGTCCGTTCTGCAAACAGCGGAACTAGTGCCCATATCAACGCACGCGGTGACATTGTTGACGAACTTCCGTATGGTGCGCAAGGCGCTTTAACTGCGCAAGCAAATCTTTTGGAAGGCGAAACTTTCTATGTGAGAACAGGCGATTTGTGGTCGCGAATTTGCATGTTTGTTGTTGGGTTTTTGATTTGTTTTATTCCTGGAAGAAAATATCTGAATCGTAAATAAAACACCTTGGCCATTCAAGATTTTATCACACAAATTTGGGCTAAATCGACTGGTCGACAACTCAGTTCTCCAGAAGATGATTGGTTGCCTGGACCGACTGGCGATTCGGAGTTCCAAATAAATTATGCTGACAAAATGGCAAAAGAAGACAATTTGTATTTGGACGAAAACAGTCTAGAATCAGGATTATTGGAAGATGATCTCTTTTTTAAAACAGAATCTGATTTAAAAATTGATCCTAAGATTTTAGATTTTTACCAAAAAACATCCAATTATAATTTTGGAATCGAAGCTAGCTGGAATCCTTTTTTTAAAGTCTTTTCGAATCTACTTCAACAGCTTTTTAGCAATCGATTGCAACAACTTAATTTGCCATCAAAATCTGCTGACCTCAACACCAGTTTTATTAGTAGCATTTTGAAACTTAAAAACGATTCCGACGACAGAACGGTTTGGACCATTTGGAATCCTAAATCCGCAAAAACCAAAAAGTTAATTTTTTCTGGAATTTATACGTTTTGTAAAATTAAAAACAAGGATTTTTTCAAAATCATTTTTCCGTTACCGCATGGTAATGTAAGTGTTCTTTTGGAAAAAGAAATTTTAAAAGATGGAAGTTTGGTTTTAAAATCGAATGGAAAATAATTTGGAGAGTCTGGTTTTTATTTTGTTTTAAAAGATAAAAAAGACCATTTCTATGGACTATTTGTAAAGACGATGCACGAGCGATTAGATTTAAAATTTAATAAAGACAAACTGCAAATCGACGCTTTACACCAATTTTCTATTTGGGGAATTACTTTTTTAAAACTGAAATATACGATTGAGGAGAAAGTGAATAAGTCTTGTTTTTAACCAAAAAAGTTTTGATTTAATAAAAAAAAATAAAATAAAACCACAAAAGTTTTTTAAAATTCAGAAAAAATATAGAAAAATTTAAGACTAAAATTTACTTAAAAGTGTTCCAACGTGGGATGATTGCTAAAAGTCCGAGCCCAACAAAGAAAAATAATACACTGACATCCGAATATAAAAATGTCGATAAAAAGTAATTGTGTATTAAAAAATGGGCAACCATGAATATCGGAAATGCATAAACGCCAATCTTTTTCCACATCGCGATAAGCACCAGACTAAGCAATACCAACGCATCTACAACAAAAACGATATAGAAATACCAAGTCGGGATATTAATGTCTTTATGTTGGGTAAACTCGGCTAAGTCGGTATTAATTGACAAATAAAAATGTAGCGCAAGGAATATTAAAATTCCGTAAAAAAATCTGTTGGAAGCCCAACTTTTATCGTTTGTTGTCGTTGTCTCGTTCATGCTATAAAGATAAAAAGGGCATTTGAATAAACAAAGCCCTTTCCATTAAGTTTTAGATGATAAAAATTATATTGATACTGCGTTGATCAATCTGTTTTTGTCACTTAAGTATTCTTCCATAGAAATCATACTTTCGGTTCTCATAACATCTTGGATATCATCAATTTGATAAATAATACGCTTAGCATCTTCCGTATTTTTTGCTCTTACTTTACAAAAGATATTGTATTTTCCAGAGATAACACTTGCTTCAACAACGTTGGGAATCAAAGAAAGTTCTTTAAGAACATCTTGCGTTCTGTTAGATTTTGTCAAAAGTATCCCAATAAAGGCTGTAAAGTGGTAATCTAGTTTGCCGTAATCGATATTAAGAGACGAACCCAAAATAATCCCTGCATCTTCCATTTTCTTCACTCTCACGTGGATTGTACCCGCAGAAACGTCCATTTGCTTAGCAATTTCCGTAAACGGCATTCTCGTGTTTTCTACCAAAAAATCTAATATTTTTTTATCGATCTCGTCTAGTTGGTAATTCATAACTATTTAAATATTGTCTTGTTAAAAATTCTAAGAATCTTTTGCAAATTTATAAAAAATGATTAAAATAAAAAAAACGCGAAATAACATTAACAAGATTTAACGCTATTTCGCATTTTTTCTACTAAAAATTTATTTAATTGTATCTTTTTTTAAAGAATCAATTTTAATAACTTGATTTTTATCATCTTTTTTATTCGCATTTTTTTCTTTTCTTTCATTCTTAAATAAGTATTTGAAAGAATCGAAACTTTTGCTGTACACCACCCCAACGCCATAACTTTGGTTAAGACCAGCTGATGCAACACCAACGCCAATATTTGATGGTTTAGAATAGGCTCTTAACAATCGCGAACCGTTATTACTTTTACTCCAGTCATATTCGATAATACCTTCCCCCGATAGGAAGTTATTGGTAGAAGCATTGTCTGATCTAGCCACAGGAATCCCCAGACCAGTTTTTATTTTAACCCTTGGTGAAAGTGCAAAACTCACACTTGTATTAACACGGTCACCAGTATTAGACCCTGCATCACCTTGGATGTATCCTAAGTCAATTTGGTAGACATTACTAATGGTGTTAAGTACAGAACCCAATTGTTTGAACAACATATTGTAACCTGCATTTTCCCCTATTCTGCCTATATTGATATCAAAACCTGCAGCATTAGAAACGTTAAAACTATTCATAGCAAGGATAGATCCGAACTGAACAATCTTTTCGCTTTCGTCAGACATCTTGCTTGCTAAAGCTTCTTTAACTTGCGAGGAAACATCTGGCGCACCAACCCCGAAAGCAATTTGTGGCTTGGTTAGCGTACCTGTGATATCGGCGGTCAACTGTACATTAATCGGTTGAAGACTTAATCCCAGATATTCACCAGCATTGGTCACGGTTCTCATATAATTGGCCGTAATTCCTAAATCTGGCGTCATCGGATTACCATCCCAACGGATGCTACTACCTTTTGCAATTTGGAAGGTTCTACTAAGAATCGCTTTTGATACGAAAGTTCCGTTGTCTACGATGTAGGTTCCGTTGATACCTACGTTTCCGTTACGCTCCATTCGGAAACGTAAAGGATTTGCGTCACCACGAACGCTGATATCACCAACGTCATCACCAACCAACACATTAACTGTTGTGCCTTTATCTACAACAAGGTTAAAATCGATTAGCATATTAGCGCCACTTTTTTTCTTTTCTTCAACGGCAATTACCCCAGCTTCGTCACGTTTCAAAAATCTTAACATTTTGAATTCTTCAACATGAGAAGTAGAATTACTATTAAATGTAAAATTACTCATGTTAAGCGCTTTCATCCTTGGTGTTGTAATCTCCAAGCCAGAAACTGGTCCTGACACATACAAGTCACCTTGCGCATAGACTCTTCCCCAGAAAAGATCGTTATCATCTTGCGTACTATTTAACACTAAAAGATTATCTGCTTCCAAGATTAAGTTGATCGCCATCGAAGATAAAGTCTCAAACTGGATCATCCCCGAGATACGTCCTTTAGAATTGGCGCGACCATCGTTAACTTCAACACTGTTGATAAGCGCTTGTCCACGCGATAGGTTGATAACTGTATCCGCAAATTTATAATCTACACCAGTAAACAAAAGCTTAAGCCCGAAACCTTTTAAAGCAATATCGCCACTATAATCTAAATCTGCCAAAGTCCCAGAAATTTTAAGATCTCCCGACGCTTTTCCTCGGAAATTTCCAAAAATTGATTTTACAAATTGTTGTGCAAAACGAAGATCAAAGTCGTTCATCTCGGCAGTCATATCTAGCGTTGGTGATTTGGTATTATTGTCTACAGTACCTGTTACATGTAAATTATTACTACCAAACAATTCGCTAGATTTTGCTTGTATATCGATATCCAAAACATTAGGACGAGTGCTCTTGGTCGCATTAATAACGAAATTACCCATCGCTTCACCATTCATAAAGATATCTTCAACTTTAAGATCTATTAAAGGCTCAAGGTTTTTATCATTCATTTTGATCTTGATAGATCCGTTAGCTGTCCCTTTAATATCAAGATTATTATCGCTGTCGCCAGATGACGTTAGCGCCAGAATTTTACCAATGTCAAAATTGCTAACTTCAGCATCAGCATCGAAATCTTTAGCTGATTTAAAAATAGCATCTTTCACCAACAACGAGCTGTCATCGGAATAAACCCTTAGATTATGAACCTGAAAATCTTTCTCCTTTAATCGATAAGTTATCGAATGGTCTAACTCTGGACTTGTATCAATACTCCAAGCGACATTATTAATTTTAACCTCAGTCGGCTCAAATCTAAAGACATAATCGCCACGAGGATTGGTCGTTTGGTTAAGATTGACTGCGTACTCCTTTAATTTATCATCTGCTTCTTCATCTAAAGTCCCTAACTTGAAATTAGTCGCGATATGAAGTTTTTGATTATTCTCATTGTTGGCTTTTAATTGTAAATCCTTAATAACATTTTTATTGTATTCAGCTCTTTTAACAGAAGCCAAAACTTGTTGTTCAAGATTTGCGGTATTAACTCGAAGTCGAAGGCTGTCGACCATCGCGCTATCAATTGTTTTTTTAAGTTCGGGTTTATAATGTTCGTCGGTTTCTGCCAAGAATTTCTCTGCTTCGGTTAGCTCTTCTTGCTTGGTCATGATATATTTGATGTACGGCGCATCTGCATCCAAGACCAAATCATTAGTTGCGCCTTGATAATTTCCTTTAACTAAAGCACCTTGCGGAATTTTTAGTTCAGGCATAAAAAAAGCAACCAAACCTTGTTTAACATCGAAATCAAAATTAAAATACTGACCGTTGTAAGTCTTACGCGGTGGATTACCAACCAAAACTTTATTAATACTATTGGTCACCATCTTGCCAATATCTTCAAGATTGAAACGCCCTTCTACTCGACCATTAACAGCTCCAGGAGCATCCACAGAGACAATGCGATTCCCGTTTTCGAAAAAGGCTTTGATATCCGACGTTGGTAACACCAATTTTTGTTTTGATGATACTAAAGTCAAATTTTTAACATTAGCATCTAGGTTAAGATCATTAAGATCTGTCATAGCAATTTTCCCATCGATGTAACCGCTAACACTGTTCATATCACCAGCTGCAACACCAAAATGTTTAAGATCTACATATTGTAAATCTGCGATGATATCCGCTTTTAACCGTTTGGTAGAAAAATCAACAAGACCTTTAACTTTAGCTTTCGCGTGTGGGTCGTTAACATTTACCAAGCCGTTGTAAGTTTTACGATCTAGAACACCATCCAACACAACATTTGTGATATTTTTCCCCATCAACTCAATACGAGCAATCTCGGATTTAGTACGCAAATGCATGGTGTTGATATCAAAACTTCGTCCATCCACATTGAACTTCCCCGTAACTAGACCAACTTGTTTATTCTTTGTAAAAGCTGTTACATTAAGATCTTTAACATCAAAGTAACCACGATAACGAGGCATTTTTCCACTATAATCTGTAAGATAAAAATTCTTGATTTTCGCTTGTCCAATACCTGTAATAGCTTCACCATTGGCATAGATTTCTTCGGGCTTTGCGCTAATCGCACCTTTGTATTTTAGACGTCCAAAATCATCAGCAATATTTCCTAAACTTTTAGCAATAAAACTCGGCAACATTGCTTTAAGACCTTTATAAGTCATATCTGCGTCGAGTTGATCACTTTCTATAAGGAATTTTTTATTGAGAACTTCAGAAATTTTTAAACTTTTAGAATGCAAATTAACGTCCTGCGATCGCACTTGGAAGTTTTGCAAATGCATCTTATTAAGTGGACCAGTCATTGTCCCCGACATATTAATCGGCGTATAGTTATCCCAATTGGTTACAAAATAACTAAGGTCATAACCACTCAATTGACTTCCTGGTTTAAACTCCAAATCCCAATTAACTTTATCGCCAAAATCTGCAAAACCTGTTTTTGGATCAAGGTTAAGCGTGACGCCGCCCATTAATAAAGAATGGTCGGTATTGAAAACTAAATCCGATAATTTTAAATGTTTTTTAGTGATTTCGAAATTGGTGGAAAATTGGTCAATAACATGCTCTTTCCCCCAACGTTTAGTAATTAACGAAAACTTCCCAATATCGGCTTTAACGTCCGAACCATCAATATTTACCTCTTTAGAATGAAGATAAATATTGCGAGCATCTAACCAACGACCTTCTTCACCTGGATGATTTTCGTTAACAATACTTGCTTTACCATTGATGATATCGACTACCATTTTCATTTTGAACTTTTTGTTCGGATCCGATGGTTTATCACTACTAAAATTATCGATATAACGGATAAAATTACTGATGCTATCACCTTTATAGGTTATAACTTTGATGTCTGGTTCGATTAAAGCTACTTTATTAAATTTAAGATCACTCGTGTTAAAAGCCAAGGCAAACCAATCCGAATTCGCTTGAATTTCTTTAGCTTTCACGAATTCAAAATCCTTGTAATCGTTCATTCTAACGCCCTTCAATCGGACATCACCAAAGAAGTTAACGTCTACATCATCGATTTTAAGTTTCATTTTAAAATCGTTGTTCAGAAGTTCTATTGCTTGACTAGCAATATAACGTTTGGTAACAGGAAGATTAATTGCGATAAAAATCAACAGTACAAGTCCGAGTATCGTTAAAATAAGGTAAAGAGGAATTCTTACCCAAAGCGAACTTTTATGCTTCTTGATAACCTGCTCCGTTTTTTCCGGATTTGGTTGATTTGTGTTTTGTTTATTTTCTAACTTTGCCATTCTTATGAGCGAAACAATTATTTTAGGAATTGAGTCATCTTGCGACGACACTTCTGCTGCAATTATCAAAGGAAATCAAATTTTATCCAACATTGCTGCCAACCAAACTATTCATAATGAATATGGTGGCGTTGTGCCGGAGTTGGCTTCCAGAGCGCATCAGCAAAACATAATTCCAGTGGTTACAAAGTCTTTTTCAAAAGCAAATATACAACAAAATGATATTTGCGCCATAGGTTTTACACGAGGACCAGGACTTTTGGGTTCACTTTTGGTCGGAACGTCCTTTGCTAAATCTTTAGCAATGAGTCTTAATGTGCCTTTAATAGAGGTTAACCACCTACAAGCGCACATCTTGGCGCACTTTATCGAAGATGCCAATCCACAACCGCCGAAATTTCCATTTTTGTGTTTGACGGTTAGTGGCGGACATACGATGATCGTTTTGGTGAAGGATTATTTCGATATGGAAATCATCGGAAAAACTATTGACGATGCGGCTGGAGAAGCTTTTGATAAAATCGGAAAAATATTTGACCTCGATTATCCTGCAGGACCAATTATTGATAAACTTGCAAAAGAGGGAAATCCCAACGCGTTTGAGTTTAACAAGCCAAAACTAGACAATTACGATTATTCTTTTAGCGGTATTAAAACTTCGGTTTTATATTTTATTCAAAAAGAGGTTAAGAAAAATCCAAATTTTATCCAAGAGAATCTAAAGGATCTTTGTGCATCGATTCAAAAAGCGATTATTGAAATCTTAATGAAGAAATTGGAGAAAGCAGCAAAAGACCTTAACATCACAGAAGTTGCGATTGCTGGTGGCGTATCTGCAAATTCGGCTTTGCGCGAAGCAATGCAAGCGAATCATGAAAGACTAGGTTGGAACATCTACATCCCAAAATTTGAATACACAACGGACAACGCTGCGATGATCGCGATGGTTGCTAAGCTCAAATACGAACGTGGCGAATTCACGGATCTTCGTACAACCTCAACGTCAAAGTATGATTTGTAAGATTTTAGAAATTTGATTAAATAAAAAACACCATAAAATGAAACTTTTCTACGGCGACATATTTCCTAAAATAAAAATCAACGAAGAAGAACAGCAACACATCACAAAAGTGCTTCGTATAAAAGAAGGTGAAGAAATCTACTTGACGGATGGATTGGGAAATTTAGCTTTTGGAACTTTAAAATTAGAAGGTAAAAAAGCCAGTTTGGATATTATCGAAATTAAAGAAAAACAAACCGAGTTTTCGCCGAAACTTCATATTGCCATTGCACCAACTAAAAATATTGACCGCATCGAATTCTTTATTGAAAAGGCGACGGAAATGGGCATTTCGGAGATTACACTCATCAACACTGAAAAAACTGAGCGTAAAAATCTTAATATCGACAAACTTAGAAAGCAAAGTATTGCAGCGTCTAAACAGAGTTTGAGATTTCACTTCCCAATTGTAAATGATTTGACGAAGTTTTCTGATTTTATAAAAACTTTAAATCCTGAAACAACTTTCGTTGCCCATTGTCACGAAAATTTAGAAAGAATGGATTTAACGACAATCCAAAATTCTAATTTACAAGAACTTACATTTCTTATTGGTCCAGAAGGTGACTTCTCTGAAAGAGAAATCCAAATGCTGGCTGACAACAACATCAAAGCGGTTAGCCTTGGTCAACAAAGACTTCGAACCGAAACTGCTGGTGTTTTCGTTGCCGCTTGGAATTACTCTGTTATGTAATTTACAAGTTATTTTTAAGATATTGTTCTAAAATCTGTGGTCCGCTTTTAATAGAATTAACCGCCCAATTAATCTTAGTTTCGAGAAGTTTATCACCTGTCAATTTGTAGTCAATATTAGACTTTATTAATTTTTGTTTTAGATCGTACATACAGATTGCAGCAGCAACAGACACATTAAAACTTTGTGTAAAACCATACATTGGGATGGCTAAAGTTTCGTCTGAAAAATCCAAAAGTTCGTCTGTGGTGCCTTCCCATTCTGTCCCGAAAACCAAAGCCAAAGGCTCGTTAGGTTGATAATCGGGAAGCATCGTCGCATTACGCTCCGGCGACACCGCTACGATCTTATAACCGCGATCTCTGACTTTCTCTAATGATGAAATTTCGCGAGGCATTTTTTCAACTTGCACCCAAGTGTCTGCGCCTTTTGTAACACGAAGATTGGGATCAAAGATATTTTCTTTTTCTAAAGCGACAACTTTATGAAATCCACACGCCTCCACCGAACGAAGAATTGCAGCGGCATTCCTGAACTGATAAACATCCTCAACAACTGGCAAAATAAAATCGGAACTTTCGGCTGAAAAGTGCTCAATTTTTTGAAGGCGTTCGTCTGTTAAAAACCGTTGTAAATACTGATAAGTCGCTTCTAAATTCATCATGCAAAAATAGGATTTTTTAATATTAAAATTAAACCAAAAAAAAGCGAAACCTTTCGATTTCGCTTTTAATATAAATAGTTAAGACTATTTCTTATTTTTTTGTTGTTGCTTTTGTTGCTCTTGCGCTTGCTCCATCATCTCTCTCATACGTTTTTGGAAACGGCCTTCAGGTTTTGGTGCTTTTTGCTTGTTCTCTTGGATCTGAGCATGAATTTTCTTCTCATCCAAAATCACATATTTAATCACCAAAATGATAATGATGTTAATCGCGTTTGACACAAAATAATACCAAGAAAGACCAGATGCAGATGTATTCAAGAAGAATAAGAATGTTACTGGGAAAATGTACATTAACACCTTCATATTCGGCATACCTTCTTGTTGTGGTTGTTGCATGTTACCTGCTGTCATCATTGTATAAATTAAGATAACGATGGTACAGGCCAATGCGAAAATACTTAAATGATCTCCTAAGAAAGGAATACTAAATGGCAATTTAATTAGATCATCATAAGCTGTTAAATCTTCCGCAAACCAGAAACTTTTCCCACGAAGATCGATCATGTTCGGGAAGAAACGGAATAACGCATAGAACAACGGAACTTGCACCAATGCTGGAAGACATCCCGCCAATTGGTTAACGCCAGCTTTTCGGTAGACCGCCATGGTCTCTTGTTGCTTCTTCATTGGGTCAGCATCTTTGTACTTTTTATTAACCTCATCAATCTCTGGACGAATGACCTTCATCATGGCACTCAGCTTATGTTGCTTGTACATTACTGGTGAAAGTATTAATTTAACAATAATCGTCATGATAAAAATCGCCCAACCAGCTGCAATCCCCCAAGATGAAATAAGGTTATACATCGGCATGAAAACATGTCTGTTAAGTGATCCAATAAATGACCAACCTAACGGCAAAATTTCATCAAAGTTTTTATTGTAAGATTTTAATAAAGGCAAATCTAATGGCATAAAATACCATGTAAAGTCTTGGTTAAATTCTCCACCTGTAAAGGCAACTTGACCATCGTAAGTGAATTTTTTAAGATATTCTCCAGTTTCAATGTTGTCTTGATAGCCTTTAGATTGGGTAAAACCATGTTGCGCTTCGATAACTGCTGCGAAGAATTGTTGCTTAATACCAATCCAATTAAGCGTTTCTTTAGTTTCGTCCATTTCAGAACGTGCATCATAATCGTAAGCTTTATAATTGTCAAAAGCATAAGTAAACTCTGTATGCGTTTGTTCTTGTGCACGACCTTTCTCGGATTCTCTAACATTGTAATCCCATTTGAAAGTCGCATTTTTATCCGAAGTTAATTGGGATAAACCTTGCGTTCTTACTTTAAAATCTAAAGTATATTTTGGACTTAATGTATAGATAAACTGAATCGTTGCACCACCAAGTTGGCTTGTCAATGTTACAGTATTTCCTGTTACGCTTGGTGTAAATACTAGATCTTTTGTATTAACAATTTTGCCAGCTTTATCTTTAAACTCAAAACCATATTCAGCATTTTTGTTACTAAAAAGGTAAAGAGGTTTGTTTTTATTTTTGCCGTCGTAAGCGTTGTACTGGTTAAGTCTAACAGAAGACACTTGTCCACCGAGGCTAGAAAACTCTAGGCTAAGCTCATCATTTTTAAGATTAACTTTTTGTATAGCGTTGGGCGTAACATTTACGTTAAGCCCGGTTGCAGCATTAGCTTTAGCCGCCGTTGTTTGCTCAGTTTTTTTAGCTTGATTGGCGATGTTCTCCTGTTCTGTTGAGGCTTGTCTATTTTGGAAATAGAGCATAAAACCTATCAAAAGAAGAGAGAGTACACCGAAGCTAATTAACTGATTTTTGTCCAGTCCGTTGTTCTGTTGCATTAGTAATAATTTGAAAATTCTGAATTCGAAATCCGAAAATTTCTAGCTCTTTTTAATTAAATTTTAAGAGGACAAAAATAAGATTTATTTTTCAGATAACTACTTTTAGCTGACTAATCTTTATCATCCTGATAATAAGACGAATGACCTAAAAAAAACTTTAGGTCACTCGTTAATTTTATTTCTTTTTCTTGCTTGCTGCTGTTATCAGCGCTTTGAATAATGGATGCGGTGTTGCGACCGTCGACTTATATTCTGGATGATATTGGACACCAACATAGAAAGGATGCTCTTTTAACTCGATGGTTTCGGCAAGTCCCGTTTCAGGATTTTGACCAGAAATGATCATATCTTTATCCTCGAATTCTTTTTTGTAATCAGAATTGAATTCATAACGATGTCTGTGTCTTTCAGAAATTGTTTTAGCACCGTAGATTTCAGCTAATTTAGAATTCGGTTTTAAGGCACACTTCCAAGCGCCAAGACGCATTGTTCCGCCTTTGTCAACAACATTTTTCTGTTCTTCCATAATCGAAATAACTGGATCAACTGTCGCTGTATCAAATTCGGTACTGTTAGCTTTTGCGTGTCCAAGAACGTTACGAGCAAATTCAACAGTCATAATCTGCATTCCCAAACAAATTCCTAAAGTCGGAATATTGTTAACACGTGCGTATTCTGCTGCTAAGATTTTTCCTTCGATACCGCGATCGCCAAAACCTGGAGCGATCAACATACCGTCGATATCTTTAAACGTTTCTTGCAAATTATCTTCCGTCAAATCGCCACTGTAGACCCATTTAACATTAACATCGGTTTCCAAATCGGCACCTGCGTGGATAAAAGCTTCTGCAATCGATTTGTAAGAATCCTGAAGCGATACATACTTCCCTACCAAAGCGATATTAACGCTACGTTTCGGGTTTTTATATTTTTTAAGGAAAGTTTTCCAATCTTTAAGATCGGCTTCTTTATTATAAGGAAGATTCAATTCTTTAAGAACAACCTCATCGAAGTTTTGCTTTTGTAAATCAACTGGCACTTCGTAGATTGTGTCCATATCTTTACATTCGATCACGTTTTCTAAAGCTACGTTACAGAATTGTGCCAACTTTGCACGCAAATCTTTCGGGATTTTATGCTCTGTACGACATACCAAAACATCTGCTTGGATACCGCTTTCCATCAATTGACGAACCGAGTGCTGCGACGGTTTTGTTTTTAACTCACCACTTGCCGCCAAATATGGTAACAATGTTAAATGAATCACCATCGAATTATTTTTGCCCAATTCCCATTGCAATTGTCTTACACTTTCTATGTACGGCAAAGACTCGATATCTCCAACAGTTCCACCAATTTCGGTGATGATGATGTCGTAATTTTTCTTTGCTAAAATCTTAACACGACGTTTAATCTCGTTCGTGATGTGCGGAATAACTTGCACCGTTTTACCAAGAAATTCGCCACGACGCTCTTTTTCGATAACCGTTTGATAGATTTTTCCAGTTGTCACCGAGTTGTTTTGACTTGTTTGGCTGTCAAGAAAACGCTCGTAGTGTCCAAGGTCAAGATCGGTTTCGGCACCATCTTCCGTCACATAACATTCACCATGCTCATACGGATTAAGTGTTCCGGGATCTATATTAATGTAAGGATCAAGTTTTTGGATAGTAACGCTAAAACCTCGTGATTTCAACAAAAGTCCCAAAGAAGCAGAGACAATTCCTTTACCCAGTGAAGAAGTAACACCGCCTGTTACAAAGATGTACTTCGTTTCTTTTTTACTCATTAGATTAGGTTTGTGCAAAGTTAAAGCATACGGACTAGAAAAGCAATTTTAGACTTCTTAAATATTTAATAATTTTAGAGTCAGTTTAGAATTTTAATGAAGTTTTTTAGTCTTACTTCTAAACAGTCTTTGCTAAATTTTGATGCTCTTTCACTCTAATTTTTCATTTCATATTTTTGATTTAGCCCGCTAAACCTTTAAATATGAATCAAAAAATATATCTCAAAATAGCTATGAAAATTTTAGCAATAAAATTTAAACAGACTCTTTGTAATGTCTTACTTTAGCCACAAATTTTAAAAGATGAATTTTGACATCCAATCGGACAAAATAATTTCCGAAAGCTTTCTTAATATTGGAAAAATGACTTTTCTAGAAGCTGCACATTTTGTTCAAAATATGGATTATAAAAGGAATCTTGACAAAAATAATATGCTTGCAGTTCTTAATGATAATTTTGGAACTTGTAGCACTAAACATGCTTTGTTAAAACGTTTGGCGGACGAAAATCAAAAATTCGACTTTCAATTAATTTTAGGAATTTTTAAAATGAACGCTGACAATGCGCCACAAATTAAAGAAGTCTTGGAGCAACATCAACTCGATTACATTCCTGAAGCGCACAATTATCTAAAATTGAATCATCAAATTCTTGACTTTACAAGTCGAACTTGGCGTAAAGAAAACTTTGAATCTCAACTTTTAAAAGAAATCGAAATTCAGCCTGAGCAAATCACACATTTTAAAGTTAAATACCATCAAAACTTCCTAAAAGATTGACTCGACCAACATCCCAAAATCCCCTATTCTATGGACGAAATTTGGAAAATTCGCGAAGATTGTATTTTGGCTTTATCGAGAGATTGATTTGATTTTACAACATCCAAAATTTTAAATGAAAAAGTTCCAGCGGCGGCGCATCTTCGATGCGCCGCCACTGGAACTCCCAAATCCTACCAATAAAAAGTTCGTCCATTAACTACGGTTTCCGTTCCACCAGGATAAAAGTCATCCATTTTTGGCAACGGAATTTTCTTTTTCAAGCTTCGCGACCAAGATTTTGACGCGTTCAATTTTTCATCAGAACTAAGTTCAGATTTATAAGACGCAACAATATCGCCCGTAGAAAGGTTGTAATCGAACTTTCCAAAATAATCTTGTGGCGCACCAAAACCAACCATAGCCCCAATCAAATACCAATCGCCATTCTGAAAACGATAACGATGCGTATAAGACCATTTATCTCGACTTCCCCCAAAGTGCTGCACAACGATGGCTTTATTTTTAATAAAGATTCCATCAAACGGATTACCCATCATTCCGCCACTATCAGAGGACATAATCGCAGAAAAATTCTGATGCCACAATTTCCATTTTTCGTTGTCTTTTTTATAAATTGCTAAAACCTGTTGACCATCGCCATCGCCATCACTAGAAGGAGTTTCGTAGACGGCAACCGCTTCATCTTGCTCATCATCATTCAGATTTCCGTAGGCTATCTCTTTTAGCGTCCAATATTTAGGTGTAAAATCCTCGACTTTACCATGCTTTTCATTAGGAATTTCCAATGCATAATTTCCCGCTTTTACAGCTTCGTCACGCTCTTTTTTTTCTTTTTCAATCTTCTCTGCATAAATTGGAACACTCGTTAAATACTTGGTTGCACGTTCATCAAAAGTTGGTAATTTTTCGGGAGAAAATTCAGAAGGAGAATTATAATATTTAATTTCTCTAATAATATGTTCGACAAGTTTATTCTTTTTGGGGATTCCTTTTTCGACTTCTTGCCAGTATTTTTTAGATTCAATCCAATTTCCTTTTTCATCATAAACATAATCCCAAGTATAAATATCAAGTGGATTTCCTGTATATTCGATAGTTTGCTTAAAAACTGGCTCGCCTTTTTTATTAAATTTATTCACAAATTTGGTCGACTTTTCTGTTCCCAACATGTGGTATTGTTGCGTGATACGTTCGGTAAAATCGGCATTATAAATGTATTCTGTTCTATTTTCTAAATCTTTGTCATTAACCCAATTTTCCCAAAGCGGAAAACCTTTGTCATTATAACTGAAATTAGCAGTTCGTCCTTCCACATAATAACCATCAATCTGATAAGGAAGATATTGATCACCAAAAGCGCGGTAGTAAGACTTTCGAGCATATCGTACAGGCATATCAACAACATATTTATCTTTAAAAAAAGTATAGGTATCCACCGTCGAAAGCAAAGAATCGCTGCTGTAATTAATTAAATCAACTTTAAGAAAATCTGCCTTAATCTCCTTTTTATAATTCATCAAACTTTGGAAACGAAGCTTATTCTTTCCATTAATTTCGTAAGCCAATTCGTAGTCCAAATAATTCTTTTTGTCGTAACGAAGCCACGAATAATCTATTGAAGTATCATTATTTGTCTTGTTGGTTTTAAGAATTAAATTCCCATTAGTTTCGTAATAAAAACTGGATTGATAAATAGTGCCATTATAGTAAGTTTCATTAAAAAATATTTTGCCGTCAGGTTGATATTTAATCAATGAAATAGGAAGAAAATTTTTGTTCTGAATTTTCTTAACTAGGTTTGAAACGTAACTCGTTTTCTCGGAAGTATAGACTTTAATCGAGGAAATTAAAAATGGTGACTTAACGATGGTGTCCGCTTTTGCTTGCCGAATACTAGAATTTTTAATTTCTTTATTAAAAAACTTTGCATCAACAATCTGAGATTTAACAAGAAAAAACTGCAAAACAACTAAAAGCAAAATATATTTTTTCATCCTTAAACTTTGTCTTACTAAAATAAAAAAAACACCCGAAATGAGTGTTTTAATATGTTTAAAAATTTGAAATCTATAATTTCTATATTGAGAAAAAGTTTTTGAAAATAAAATTCTATTCTCGATACAATTTTTCTACATTTAATTTCGAAAAATTACTCGAACTGACGAATTTTATTTCAAAATGCATTACAGGTAAAACTTAGTGAATATGCTTTTCAGCGTGGTAAGAACTACGCACTAGCGGCGAACTTTCCACATGACGAAAACCTAATTCTTTTGCAAAAGCACCAAACTCATCAAACTCTTCTGGCGTGATAAATCTTTTTACTGGCAAATGCTTTTTAGTTGGCTGCAGATATTGTCCCAAAGTAATCACATCAACATTAGCGTTTCTGATGTCTTCGATGGTTTGGAAAACTTCATCTTTTGTTTCGCCAAGACCAAGCATTACACCAGTTTTGGTGCGGCGTTGTCCAGCTTCTTTCAGATAACGCAAAACATCCAAACTTCTCTCATATTTCGCTTGGATACGCACTTCACGGGTTAAACGTTTCACCGTTTCCATATTGTGCGAAATAACTTCTGGCGCAACCTCCACCAATCTGTCCAAATGTTTTGTAATCCCTTGGAAATCCGGAATTAAAGTTTCCATGGTAGTTCCTGGAGAAATACGACGAACGGCATTCACCGTTTCGCCCCAAAGAATTGAACCCATATCTTTAAGATCATCGCGATCAACCGAAGTCAAAACCGCATGTTTAATCTTCATCAATTTGATAGAACGCGCTACTTTCTCAGGTTCGTCCCAGTTAACATCCAAAGGTTTTCCAGTTTTAACACCGCAAAAACCACAAGAACGCGTACAGATATTTCCTAAAATCATAAAAGTCGCTGTCCCTTCGCCCCAACATTCGCCCATATTGGGACAACTTCCACTTTGACAAATGGTATTCAATTTATATTTATCAACCAAGTTTCTAAGCTCACGATAATTTTTACCAGTTGGCAATTTTACGCGAATCCATTTTGGTTTTTGTGTTGTGGTATCTGTCGTTAATACATCGTTACTCATTATACAACTCGTTACTTTTTAATAATTCTGCCAAGACTTTTTTTGCCCGCATAATGCGCACTTTGGTATTGGCAACTGATAGGTTAAGCTCTTCAGCTATTTCTTTAATACTTTTCTCTTCAAAAAATCGAAGTCTAATAATATCCTGATAATTGACATCCATCGAGGCAACAATTTTTAGAATTTCGTCATTTTCTTCCTCCGATATCAAAAGCTCTTCTGGTGATTTTGCAAAGTGATTTTTAACCTCATCCAAAGAGTCGCTAGCATCGGTATTTTCGCGGCTTTTCTTTCTCCAAAAATCAATAACCGTATTTTGAGCAATGGTCAAAATCCAAGTTTTGAATTGAAAATTAGGATCGTACATATCCAACTTTGACAAGACTTTCGAAAAAACATGAACAGTAATTTCGTCGGCATCATTTTCGTCCTGAACTTTCTTCATCACGAAAGAAAAAACATCCACCCAAAAGAGATTAATCAAATGCGTTTGCGCTTTTTGATCTTTATCTTTGGCTTTCTTTACTAATTCTATTAATGCTTCTTTTTTCATTTAGAGATAAGCAAAGATACGAATTAATACTTCTAAAAAAATGATATCGTATTGATAGATTGAGACAATAATTCGACGTTTTTAATTAAGTTTTGGAATCAGAATTTAGCTTAATTTAATAAATAACTTTTTCGTTTTTAATGTATTGTTGGTAGGCTTGCTCGTGGCGTTCTTTTTTATTCCATTTGTATTGATGCGTCCAATAAGCCACTTTCATGGATAAAATCCCCAATCCTGCACCAAACAAAACATCCGAGATATAATGTTTGTTATTCACCATTCTAAAAACACCAACTGTACTTGCAACGCCGTAAGCTGCATAAGGCATCCACGGAAAACGACCTTTGTATTCTTCGCTCAAAAAAGTCGCTGCTGCGAAAGCTTGCGCTGTATGGCCAGACGGAAAAGATTGACTATTAGAACTGTCAGGTCGATTCTCGTGTATAAGACTTTTCATCACAAAAACGGAGCCTAAAGTGAGAACTTCTCCTTTTATCACAATCGCCGTTCGGTTACCCAAATCGGTTTTAGATTTAACACCGAAAGCATCCAAAGCATAAGCTGTAACAATCGGCGAAAATTGTAAAAAATCATCCAAATGCGAGGTGAAGTTTAATAAATGTTCATTCCGTTCTTCAACAATTTCACTATTGAGCGATTCTAAACTTTTACTACCAAAAGCAACGCCAGCAAGCATCAAACCAGCTGGTACGTATAATTTGTTTATTTTAAAACTTTGTCTATCACTTGGTAACGAGTTCGTTTCTTTAGCAAAATCCAAACTATCAACTTGTTGTGCAAAAGCAAGATTAATACAACAAAAAATCAGTATTAAAATCTTAATTCTTCTTATCATCGGACGCATTAATTAATAAACAAATTTAGTTTTCATTTTTAAATAAAACTTTGAAACAATCATGAAAATTATTTTTGAAAATGAATTTTAATACTATTTTAATATAAGAAGATTTAAAATTAACAACTGTTTAATAATCATTATTTTACAAGAAATAAAACTATAGGAAATCATTTATTTTAAATCAAAAAATTCACAATTCTCAATAATAAATTCGAATAGGACGTTTCTATGATTTAATTAGCATTTCTTTAACACCGAATCGACACGAATTTCATTAATTTTGTAAGCTTTTTTAAAATCACTAATAAACGACTTATGAAATTTTATAAATATCAAGGAACCGGCAACGATTTTGTCATGATAGATAACCGTAATCTGAGTTTCCCCAAAGAGAATACAAAACTGGTTGAACAGCTGTGTGACAGACGTTTTGGGATCGGTGGCGACGGACTTATCCTGTTAGAAAATGACGAGCAATACGACTTCAAAATGGTGTATTACAATTCTGACGGTAACGAAAGTACGATGTGTGGTAACGGCGGAAGATGCATTGTGGCATTCGCGCATTTCTTGGATATTTTTGAAGATAAAACAAAATTTGACGCTATCGACGGCATGCACGAAGCCGAAATAAAAAACGGTGTTGTAAAACTAAAAATGATTGATGTCGAAAAAATCTTTGCCGACGAAGAAGATTTTGTGTTAAACACTGGATCTCCGCATTATATCAAATATGTTGACGATGTAGAAAACTATGATGTTTATCATAACGGTAACAAAATAAGAAATAATGAGACTTATTACAAAGAAGGCATCAATGTTAATTTCGTCACAGAACTCCCTGAAAACAAGCTATTTGTAAGAACCTACGAACGTGGTGTGGAAAACGAAACTTTCAGTTGTGGAACGGGTGTTACAGCAGCGGCTTTAACTTTTATGAAAAAGAAACATCTAAGCTCTGTGCCTGTTAAAGTACTTGGTGGCAATTTGAAAATCTACGCCGAAGAAGAAAACGGTGCTTTCAAAAATATTTGGTTAGAAGGCCCAGCAAAACAAGTTTTTACAGGAACAATAGAAATCTAAATTGTATATGAAAAAAATAGTAGCAATCATTTTCATCGCAATTCTTGCAATTGGTGCTTATTTTGGGTTTAGATTTTATTCCAAAAATTACGGTAACAACGTTGCTAAAGAAGGGTTTGTTTTAATCCCTCACAATGCACCGATGAAGCAAGTGATGGATTCTATTCGTCCGTATTTATCAAATGTTGAAAGTTTTGAAGCGGTTGCTAATGACAAAGCTTTAGCGGAAAACATCAAAGCTGGTCGCTACGAAATAAAATCTGGCACCAACAACTCTGACCTTGTCAATATGATTAAAGCTGGTAACCAAACACCAAATAATTTTAGAATTAAAGATTTTGATGACGTGTATCAAATGATTGGTCGCGTTAGCAGAAAAACGGAATTAGATTCTGCACGTTTTGCAAAAGACCTAAATGCAATAGCCGTTGAGAAAGGTTTTAACAATGCTGAAGATCTTAAGAAATTCTTTTTTAATGACACTTATCAATTCTTTTGGACAGTGACGCCTAAAGAGTTTTTTGACAAATTTAATACAGATTATAACGAATTTTGGAATGCCGATCGTGTTGCAAAAGAAAAACAATCGGGCTTGTCAAGAGACCAAATTTATGCTTTAGCTTCTATCGTTTATAAAGAATCTGGTGGTAAAAAAGATGAGCAAAAAACAATTGCTGGACTTTATCTTAACCGTTACAAAAAAGGCATGAAATTGCAAAGTGATCCAACCGTAATCTATGCGATTAACAAAGCGAGCAATTTTACAAAACAGATAAAACGCGTCTATTATAAAGATCTAAGAGCGCCATCGCCTTACAACACTTACGCCAATGCGGGAATTCCTCCAGGTCCGATTTGTATTGTTGACAAAAACTCTTTGGACGCGGTTCTTAATGCAGAACAAAATAATTACATCTATATGTGTGCGGATCCAGCGAAGTTTGGGTTTCACAAATTCACGGATAATGATGTAGAGCACGCTAAAAATGCAAAAGCCTACCAAGATTGGCTGAATGCAAAACAGATAAAATAATCCTTCTTGAGTCAAAATTTGATTCAGAAAAAAAAGAAATTATGATAAAAACAGAAATCAGAAACATTATTCAGAGAAGAACTTTAGGACTTGTGTTTGTCCTTGGAGCAGCCTCTATGGCATTTGCACAACAGCAACCAAGCGCAACGCAACAAAAATTTTCTGTCACGGGTAATGTCCAAGACAATGCGAAAAGCGGAATTGGCTACGCCTCGTTAACATTCAAAAACAAACAAACAACGCAACTAAGCGATGCAGTTCTGGCGGATGTGAATGGTAATTTTAAAATCGAATTAGCTGCAGGAAGTTACGACGTAACAATCGAAGCTATTGATTTTAAAACTAAAACACAAACAATTCAGATTGCTAAATCAGGTGCGATTCCTGCTTTTGTGATCCAAGGAAATGAAGTAGCAAATCTTGATCAAACAACGCAAATACAAGGTGTTGTTATTACTGCTGCTGCCCCAAAAGCTTACAAAGTTGAGCTTGATAAAAAGACGTACGATCCTTCGCAAGATATCGTTAGCAAAGGCGGAAACTTGCAAGATGTATTATCTAATGTACCTTCAGTTTCTGTAGATACGGACGGAACGGTATCAATGAGAGGAAATTCTAACGTTAAGTTTTTAATTAATGGTAAACCTTCTTCTCTTTTAGGAATTGATGATGGCGCCAATGCTTTGCAATCTATCCCAGCCGATCAAATCGAGAAAATTGAAGTGATCACCAACCCATCTTCAAAATTTGAAGCATCGGGAACTGCAGGTATCTTGAATATCATTCTTAAAAAAGATAAAAAAATAGGCTTCAATGGTACTGTAACTGGTACATTAGGTTATTTACCGAGAACCAATCTTAATGCTAACCTTAACTGGAGAAAAGGCAACTGGACTTGGTATGTTAATGGTGGCGGTGGTTATCAAAAAAATGAAAGTTCTAGTAAGAATTACATGACGAGAAAAGATAATCCTTCAACATGGGATTATACTAAAAACTCTTTCACACAAATTTCTAACCAAGATGGTGAAACCAAAAGAGAGGGCGACAACTACAATTTAACAGCTGGTGTTGTACATGATTTATCAGATAAAACGACGATTAACCTTTCTGGGATGATTAGAAGTTTTAATAATGATAGTAATACGTTAAATAATTACGCTGAAAAAACTTACTCTTCTGCAAGTAGCTTTGACAATTTTTTAAGAAATCGTAACAGCTTTGGAAATAACAAAAATTTTGCAACGCAGTTAGATTTCGGAGTTGATCAGAAACTTGATGATAACGGACAATTATTAACAGTTTCTGCTAGCTACCAAACCAACAAAAGTGACGGAACAAACCAAATTGTACAAAACACTTTTAAAAATCAAATTCTACAAACAACTGGTAACTCCATCAATAATGTAGATACAGATTCTAAATCTGACACCTTCATTGGTAAGTTAGATTACGAACTTCCAATTGGGGATCACTCTAAGTTAGAAGCGGGTGCGCGTTATGATTACAATAAAAACACTTACGATTATTTTGTTAATCAAAGTGATGATGGTGGCGCTTATTACACAAGATATGACTTCACGAGTAATACCGTTTACTCTGAAAATATTTTAGGAATTTACGCACAGTTCAAGAGTAAAATTGGTGAAAAATTTGGTTATCAATTAGGTTTAAGAAGCGAAACTTCAAAAATCGACATCAACTTTTTAAGTCATGATTTAATAACTGGTGCGCCAATCCAAAATCCTGAGGTTAAAAAAGATTACACGAAGTTATTCCCAAGTGTTTTCTTAAGTTATGATATCGCAAAAGGCAATCAGGTTTTATTAAATTATTCTAGAAGAATCCAGAGACCAAGGGCTTTCACGATGATTCCGTTCATGTCGTTTGACGATGACAGAAACTACTTCCGTGGTAACCCAAATCTTAACCCAACTTACGAAAACTCTTTCGAGCTAGGTTATGCAATTACTAAAAAGAAATTCACGATTAACCCAACTTTGTATTATAAAAAATCTGAGGATGAAGTTAACCGTTTCCAATATTTAGATGACAAAGGTGCGATTAACACAATGCCTTTCAACGTTGGTACAGAAACTAATTATGGTCTTGACCTTAACGGAACTTACGATCCATTCTCATGGTGGAAAATGATGTTGTCTGCAGATTTGTATGGTTACAATAATACGGGTAACATGAAACTTAACGGAAAGTACATGGACTTTTCGGGTGATGGCTTCTCTTACAGATTAAGATTAAACACAACATTTAGACCAACTAAAACTTTTAGTTTCCAAGTGCAATCGTTCTACAGAGGTGCTGAAAAAACTGTTATGAATAACCGTAAAGCAATGTATGGCGTTGACTTTGGAGCAACACAAACACTTTGGAAAGGTAATGGTACTTTAGCCTTCAACATTAGAGATATTTTCAATACGAGAAGAATGAAGAACTATACCAATACGGAGGATTTTGTAAGAGATATGGAAATGCAATGGCAACCAAGACAGTTTAGCTTATCATTGACTTACCGTTTCAAACAAGGAGAAAAGGTTGAACAACCTAAAAAGAAAAAAGACATCAACAGCAACTACGATGGTGGTGACGACCAAAGCCCAATGTAATATTTGTGGACTTTATATATAAATTAAAAACTGCTTTCGGGCAGTTTTTTTTTATGATTAAAACTAGGCTTTAGGCTTTAGGCTTTAGGCTTTAGGCTTTAGGCTTTAGGCTTTAGGCTTTAGGCAAAATTAATTCATAATTCATAATTCATAATTCATAATTCATAATTCATAATTCATAACTAAAATTTAAAAACAAAAAAGCCACATCTTGCGACGTGGCTTTTATTGTCAGATAAAATCTGTGGATTATTTACCTCCGAAAGACTTATCTTTAATTCTTGCTTTTTTACCTCTAAGATTACGGAAGTAGTAGATTCTAGCTCTTCTAACTTTACCTTCTCTGTTAACTTCAATTTTTTGAAGTGCAGGCATGTTGATTGGGAAAACTCTCTCTACACCAACATCTCCACTCATTTTTCTGATAGTAAATGTTTTAGTAGCACCAGTTCCTCTCAATTGGATAACAACTCCTTTGAAGAACTGAGTTCTTGTTTTTTGACCTTCCTTAATTTCGTAATAAACAGTGATTGTATCACCAGCTTTGAAACTTGGGAAATCTTTTTTGTCAATGTACTTCTCTTGTACGTACTTAATTAAATCCATTATTTATAAAATAAAATAATTCAAAGTCAAGCAACTTACACGTCTATCGTCAGAGGTTGGTTAACAGATTGCAAAATTAGTAATTTTTATTAATCCCACAATAGTATTTTTAAAATTTTATTTAAGTTTAAACAACAAATTGTCAAGCACTTATCAAAGCTCGTATTTATACTTATTTTCCAAAATTTGATTTAATACCAACTAAAAGTCGAACAATTAAGAATTTTTTATATTTTATAATGTATAGTATCTAAAATCTTATCACTATTTTTGCCAGATGTTAAAAAAGCTATTAGAACTTACTGTTTTGGCAATGCTCGCTTCTTGTGGAAAAGAGGTTATGCCCAAGCCAAGCGGCGATTTGAGGTTAGAATATCCCAAACCTCGCTATCAGACCTTTAATAGTGCATGTCCATTTCAGTTTGATTATTCGGATTTTGCGGTGATACAAGATGCTAAAAAACCTTGTTGGTACAACATCAACTACAAAGGGATGAAGGCAAAAATCTTCATCACATATCTTCCGATAACCAGCGACTTCCAAACCCATCTAAAGGAAGCAGAAAGAATGGTGTACGAACATACAATAAAAGCTACAGCAATCAACACCAAAAGTTTTGCTTATCCAGAAAAGAAAGTTTATGGTAATTTTTACGAATTGCAAGGGCAGACGGCGTCTAACATTCAGTTTTATGTAACGGACAGCACGAAGCATTTTTTAACAGGAAATTTGTATTTCAACACTCGCCCAAAGCCAGATTCTTTGGCGCCAGCGATAGATTATATTAAAAAAGATATGCTCCATTTGATTGACACATTCGAGTGGAAAAAATAAAATTTAACTTAAAATAAAGACCTATAGATATGAAATTACTAGCAGTAGGAACAGTAGCATTTGATGCCATCGAAACACCATTTGGAAAAACAGACAAAATCCTAGGAGGAGCAGCAACTTACATTGGACTTGCAGCTTCAGCTTTGGAGGCAGAAGTTGGATTGGTTTCTGTAATTGGTGGCGACTTTCCGCAAGGCTATTTGGATATGTTAACATCAAAAAACATCAATATCGATGGTGTAGAAATCATTAAAGAAGGGAAAACTTTCTTCTGGAGTGGAAAATACCATAACGATCTTAACTCTCGCGATACGTTGGTGACAGAACTAAATGTTTTAGAAAATTTTGATCCAAAAATCCCTGCAAGTTTTGCTGACGCTGACGTTTTAATGTTAGGAAATCTTCATCCTGCTGTACAATTAGCAGTTTTGGAAAGAATGAGCCAAAGACCAAAAATGGTTATCCTTGACACCATGAATTTCTGGATGGATCTTACTTGGGATCTTTTGATGGAAGTTATTGCCAAAACGGATGTTATCACAATTAACGACGAAGAAGCTAGACAACTTTCTGGTGAATATTCTCTGGTAAAAGCAGCTCAAAAAATCCATGCTTTAGGTCCAAAATTCGTGATTATTAAAAAAGGTGAGCACGGTGCATTATTGTTCCACGAAGGAAAAATATTTGCAATTCCGGCTTTACCATTAGAAGAAGTATTTGATCCAACAGGAGCTGGTGACACTTTCGCAGGTGGACTTGCAGCTTATATCACAAAGACTGGAGATTTCAGTTTTGATAATCTTAAAAACGCCCTTATCGTAGGAAGTGCAATGGCATCTTTCACGGTAGAAAAATTCGGAACTGTACGTCTAGAAGATGTTACTAAAGAAGAATTAAAAGGTCGTATCAACCAATTCCGTGAGTTAACAACTTTCGAATTGACAATGTAGAATGATTGTTTTCGAACATCAAAACAATATTTAATAATGAAGAAGAGCCTTTTTGTATTAGCAGCATTGGCAACACATGCTGTATTTGGTCAAAGCCTTGTTGTGGGCGACCAAAGTATCACACTTAAAGATTTTAAAGAAAAGTATAAATACGGATTAGAAAACACCGGCGTTGATGCAACCATCAACTCAACAGTAGAATTCATGCTTTTGCAACAACTGGCAAAAGAGAAAAAAGCGGATACGATTACATCTTTCCGTAATGCTGTTGGGATGCGCGTCCGTGATCTTAAAGAGACCAAACTGATCCCAAGTGCTATTCTAGATCCAATCGTTGCTAACTATGTTAAAGCCAACCAAAACGAATATCGAATTTTGGTTTTCAACATTATTAAAGAAGAAGGCGACACCAACAATTACGATCAAATTTATAAAGACGTAAAAGCGGGTACAACCAAAATGGAAGACGCGATTTTAACTTATGTTAAAAATCCAGTTCCTGCGACTTTTATTAAGGCTGGTACAGTTGACAACGAACTTTTCGACGAAATCGAAAAAACACCAGTTGGCAGTTATACAAAGCTTTTCAGCGCAAACGGAAGTATTGTTTTTGCTAAAGTTTTGGACAAAAGACCAAGTCTTGGTTATATTACTTTTGGGACTATTTCTTACCCTAACGATTTTAACACCGATGAATCCAAAGCTAAAATATATTCAGCTTTAAAATCGGGTAAAAAATTCGAAGATGTTACTAAAGAATTAGGTTCTACCGACCACGAAAGAAAAGCGGGTGGACTTGTATTTGGCTCCCCTATTCTTCCTGACGAAGTTTATGCTCAGTTCAAAGGGAAAACAAAAGGTTATTACACCACAGAACCTGTTAAAATTGATAACAAATATTTTATTTTCAACATTTATAATATTGAACCTTATCAATTAACGGCTGACAATAAAGAGTTTTTTATACGTGAAGTTAAAAACAGTACATACGCAAATCAGGTGACTGACGAAGTCCTAAAAAGCATTATGGTGGCACCCAACTATAAAGAATATGCGGATCTTGCGACGATTAAGAAAAGTTATGCAGATTTCAAAGCTTTTAAAAACCAGTCGGCGCCACTTTTCCAGTACAAAACAAAAACAGAAAAATACTCTGACCTAAAGAATTTTATTGAGAAAAACTACAAAGATCTTGACAAAATAACACCTAAAGAATGGTCAGCATTAATCGATTATCACATCGACAATTCTGTGTACAGTGCATTTGCAGAAGAGTTTACAGAACGCCCTGAGATTAAAAAAGAACTTGATGATCTTCGTCAAAACTTATATTCGCAATGGATTTTTGATGATTATCTAAAAGCTGAAATCAACAAAGATGTTGCAAAACAAAAAGCTTACTACGAAAGCCATAAAGACCAATACAAATGGGAAAAAAGTGCTAAAAGTCGTGTAGCAATTATTTCGGATCCTAAGCTAGTTTCGGAGGTTAAAAAAGAAATGTCCGATACTAAAAAGTGGGAAGCTCTTAAAGCTAAATATGATAAAAAACTTAGTGATAAGAACAAAATCTTAGTAAGCTTCGAAGAAGGAAAAGTACCATCAACAGCGGAAGTTTTCACAGAATATAAAGTGCCTTACGAAAAAGGAATTCATCAAACTAAAGTCAAAGACCGCGACGTTATTGTTGCAGTGGACGAACTTTTACCAGAAGAAACAATGACCTTCGAAGAAGCGCAAGACACTGTGAAAGATGCGATGACAGAGGCTATGTTGCAAGAGACGCTTGCCAATCAAAAAAAGAAAGTTAAAGTGGAGATTCAACCTGGTTTTGTTGAAGATTTAAAGAAGACTTTTAAGAAATAATTATAATAAAAGATTGACTACAATCCATTTATAATACTATTTTTGCAAACAAATTTTACACAAAAAATAATGTTAAATAATTTTAAAGCGGTTTTTATTTTGTTAGCCTTGGTTCTTTTCAGTACCAAAATTAATGCTCAAATAAAGCCTGGACAGTTCTTAGATGGTATTGCTGCGGTTATCGGTGACGAAATTGTATTAGAATCTGACATCGAAGAACAAGCCAACTACGCACAACAGCAAGGGACTAAAGTTGCAGATAAGTGTGAGTTTTTATCCAGCATCGTTAATAACAAAATCATTATCTACGAAGCAAAAAGAGATACTGTTATCGAAAATCGTTCGGCGCAGATCAAAGATATGGCACTACAAAAGTATAACCAAATCTTGTCTCAGTTCCCAGATGAAAAGACGATGTTGGGCATGTACAAATTCCGTACAGGATATGAAATGCGTAACGCTATCGAAAAAATTGACTCTGACCAATATTACGGACAACAAAAATATGCGAGAATTACTGACAAAACAGACGTTACACCTAACGAAGTGACGGATTTTTTCAACCAATTCAAATTTCAATTACCGCAAGTTAAAGACGAAGTTGTATTGGGTAAAATCAGTATTTTCCCAAAGTTAACGGAAGCTCACAAGCAAGAATTAATTGATAAACTTAACAAGATCAAAAAAGATGTCGAAGCTGGTGAATCTTTCGAAACACAAGCAAGAATCTACTCCGAGGATGAAGGTTCGGCTTCTAACGGTGGACTTTACAAAGCCATTAACAAAGGTCAAATGGTAAAGCCTTTCGAAGCGGCTGCGCTTAACCTGCAAGATGGTGAACTGTCAGATCCAGTAGAATCAGAGTTTGGTTTCCATTTAATTCAATTGATTAAAAGAACTGGTAACAAATACGATGCGAGACATATTTTGTTAAAAGCAACGCCAACCAAGGAAGAAATTGCTGCAACTAAAAAACAGTTGGAAGATATTCGTCAGCAGATTTTGGATAAGAAAATGACTTTCAAAGATGCAGCTTACAAGTATTCTGACGATAAGTCAACCAAATTTAATGCAGGTGTTATGCAATCTCAAGATGGTGGTGACAAAATCGAA
Source organism: Soonwooa sp. T0.1_25 (assembly GCF_057652215.1). Lineage (NCBI taxonomy): Bacteria > Pseudomonadati > Bacteroidota > Flavobacteriia > Flavobacteriales > Weeksellaceae > Soonwooa > Soonwooa sp. T0.1_25. The sequence goes on from NZ_JBYFBZ010000004.1 coordinate 255,245, forward strand.
AAACTTCACCTAGATCCTACCATTTCTTATCAAATTGCAGGTCTTAACAAAGACGATATTACGGAGCCTTTCGAAGAAACTGTTAATAGAAAACAAGCTGTATCTATCGTAAGTGTTAATGACATTATCGACGCACATACTTTAGACCTTAATACGGATTACGAAAGAGTTAAAGACTATGCTCTTAACAAAAAGAAAGGCGAAATAGTTGACAAATGGGTGAAATCTAAAATCCCAAATATCTTTATTTCAATTGATGATAAATACAACGATTGCAAAATAAAAGATTCGCTTACTAAAAAGAAGTAATTTTTATTAAAAATATAAAACCTCACTAGCAACAGTGAGGTTTTTTTTGTTTAAAAGCGAAGTCTGTCCAAAAATAAATACTTATCTTTAATGCTATTAATTTCAAAAAATGAAGAAAATAACGATTGGTGTAATCGCATTCTGCGGATTGCTAGTTAGTAATCATGCAGTAGCGCAAACAAACGGAGCTGCAAAAACTCCCGTTTCTAATAGTCCAAAACAATATCAAGAAGCAGGCATCGACCTGTCGATGATGGACAAATCTGTCAGACCTCAAGATGATTTTTTCAGTTACGTTAATGGTAACTGGGTAAAAACTGCCAAAATCCCTGCGGATAAAGCTAGTTGGGGTTCTTTTAACGAACTTCGTGAGAAAACAGACGAAGCATCGTTAGACATTCTTAATCACATTTTAACAGACAAATTTACGACTGGTACCGAAGGTAAAAAAATCCAAGATCTTTACGCATCTTATATGGATCTAAAGAAAAGAGATGCTGACGGTCTTAAGCCTATCCAAGCAGATTTTAAGAAAATTGATGCCATCAAAAATCTTAAAGATTTGCAATCATATCTTGACCAAGCGACCAAATATGGAGACAATCCGTTATACGATTGGCGCGTTGGTCCAGACCTTAAAGATTCTAAAAACAATGCCATTTATCTTGGTGCTGCAGATCTTGGTTTAGGAAAAGATTATTATCAAAAAGAAAACGAAGCCAACACAAAAACCTTAGCAGAATATCAAAAACATGTTACTGCTTTATTAAATGTTTTAGGAAATAAAAACAGTTCTGAAGTTGCAAAAAATATCGTTGATTTCGAAAAATCTTTGGCTAAATCTTATTTAACTTTAGAACAAGGTCGCGATGCTAACAAGCGTTATAACCCAAAGACAACTGCCGAATTATCAGCAATGGTTAAGAATGTTAACTTGCCAGAATATTTAAAAAATGTTGGTGTTAACACAGACCGCGTTATCATCGGAGAATTGGCTTACTATGAGAAGTTGGATAGTTTTATTAATGAAAAAAATCTTCCTTTACTAAAAGATTATATGAAGGTGAGATTGCTTTCTGGCAACGCTGGTGTTCTTAACCAAAACATGGACAAACTGAATTTCGATTTCTATAGCAAATATCTACAAGGCCAAGAAGAGCAACGTGCGCTTAACAAGCGTGGTCTGCAAATGATAAATGGTGTATTGGGAGAAGCTTTCGGAAAGTTGTATGTAGAAAAATACTTCCCAGAAGAAGCAAAAACACAAATGGAAGAGTTGATTGGTTACCTTGTAAAAAGCTACCAAAAGCATATTTCTGAGCTAGAATGGATGTCTGCAACAACCAAACAAAAAGCTTTGGAGAAGCTATCGAAATTCACTGTAAAAGTGGCTTATCCAGACAAATGGGAAGATTATTCTAAACTAAATATCGAAGGTCCAAATAAGATTTCTCTTTATGAAAATTTAAAAAATGTTTCTGCTTGGCGTTATTCCAAAAATTTAGAAAAAGTTGGAAAAGCAGTTGACAAAACAAAATGGGGCATGACACCACAAACGGTTAACGCGTACTACAGCCCATCTAACAACGAAATCGTTTTCCCAGCGGGGATTCTTCAGCCGCCTTTCTTTAACTTTAAAGCAGATCCAGCAGTTAATTTTGGTGGAATCGGTGCAGTTATTGGTCACGAAATCGGACATGGTTTTGATGATAGCGGTTCCAAATTTGATGGTGACGGAAACCTTAACAATTGGTGGACAGACGAAGATCGCAAAAATTTCGAAGCTGCTACTAAAAAATTAGGTGAGCAATACTCTAGCTACGAACCAGTACCCGGAACAAAAGTTAACGGAACTTTCACAATGGGAGAAAATATCGGTGATTTAGGAGGTGTTGCGGTAGCTTATGACGCTTTACAAATGTATCTTAAAGATAAGGGAAATCCGGGCTTAATAAGCGGTTACACGCAAGACCAAAGATTCTTCTTAAGCTGGGCAACGGTTTGGAGAACCAAATCAACAGAAAAATATTTAATCAATCAGGTTAAAACAGATCCACATTCGCCAGGAATGTACCGTGCTGTTGGGCCTTTGGTTAACGTTGATGCATTCTTCAAAGCTTTTGACATCAAAGAAGGTGATAAACATTATAAAAAACCAGAAGACAGAATTAAAATCTGGTAATAGAAAACTTACAACAAAGGCTATCCGATTTTGGATAGCCTTTTATTTTTGAATTTAGTTTAAACTAAAATTTTATTTAAATCTTTCAAAAGCAGCTCTTTCTAACATTTCGCGATCATCAGGGTGCGAAATATCGATTAAAGCTTTTGCACGTTGTTTTAGGTTTTTACCATACAAATAGGCAGTCCCAAATTCTGTACAAACATAATGCATGTGACCTCTAGTCGTCACTACGCCAGCACCTTCTTTTAAGAACGGAACAATTCTCGGAATTCCTTTTTTGGTACGAGAGCTTAAAGCCATAATTGGTTTCCCTCCTTCGCTAAGTGCAGCACCACGCATAAAGTCCATTTGTCCTCCAATGCCGCTGTATTGATAAGTCCCGATAGAGTCTGCACAAACTTGTCCTGTTAAGTCAATTTCGATTGCTGAGTTAATCGCATGCATCTTTTTGTTTTTCATGATATTGATTGGGAAATTAACATGCTGAACATCCAAAAATGCAATCGCTGGATTATCATCTACAAAATCATACAATTTTTTAGTCCCAAAACAAAAACTCGTTATACTTACATTATTATGAAAATCTTTGAATTTGTTGTTAATAACATCATTTTTGATAAGGTCGATAACGCCATCGCTCAACATTTCGGTATGTATTCCGAGATCTTTATGATTTCCTAAAGATTTAAGAACAGCATCAGGAATAGTCCCAATACCCATTTGGATTGTTGCCTTGTCATCGATAAGTTCTGCAACATATTTACCGATTTTGGCTTCTTCTTCTCCAGCTTTCGCACCATAATCAATGGTCATTAATTCCTCTTCATGCCAAACAAATTTATCGATTTTGCTAACGTGGACCATCCCGTCACCATGTGTTCTTGGCATTTTTGGATTAACCTGTGCTATAACAATTTTGGCAGTATCAACAGCAGATCTTGCTATATCAACCGAAGTTCCTAAAGTAACATAACCATGCTTATCTGGTGGCGACACAGTTATAATCGCAACATCCAAAGGCAAAATATTATTTTTAAATAAAATTGGAATTTCACTCAAAAAAATTGGAACAAAATCTCCTCTTTCCGAGTTAACAGCCTGCCGAACTGGTGTAGAGACAAATAAAGAATTTATTTTAAAACTTCCTTCATAACCGGGTTGTGCAATAGCAACATCACCTTGTTGAGTGATAGAAACCATTTCCACATTTTGTAGCCTGTGACTCTGTTTTGCCAATTCGTTTAACAAAAAGTTGGGTGTACATGCACTTCCGTGTGAAAAGATACGATCACCGCTTTTAACCACAGATACAGCCTCTTCCGCACTTACATAGTTTATCATAATTACTTTTACTTACTATTTAGTCGTATTATTTAAAATTAGCACTTTGTTAAAACATGAAAAAATGAGATTTGTCATGTAATCTAGCGAACATTCGCTATTCTAGCCAACTTGTCAAATACGATGGATCCTCAACCTTCATCGCTTCCTCTGTCAATAACAAAGGACGGAAAGGGTCAACCATTACGGCGTATTCATGCGTTTCTTTAACACCGATACTGCGTTCCATCGCGCCAGGATGTGGACCATGCACTATCCCACCAGGATGCAATGTAAAGTCCATCAAATCGATATGATTACGACTCATAAAATCGCCTTCGGTATAAAACAAAACCTCGTCCGAATCGATATTAGAATGGTTGTATGGCGCAGGAATTGCCAATGGATGGTAATCAAAAAGTCTCGCCACAAAGGAACAAACGACAAAATTGTGTGCCTCAAAAGTTTGATGTACCGGAGGCGGTTGGTGTACGCGGCCTGTAATAGGTTCGAAATTTTTAATGTTAAATTTGAACGGATAAAAGAAACCATCCCAGCCCACAACATCGAATGGATGCGTCGCATAGGTGATATCCCAAATCATGTCCTCTTTTTTAACCTTTATTAAAAACTCTCCTTTTTCGTCTTTTGGTGCGTAAAGTGTCGGTACAATAATATCGCGCTCACAGAAAGGCGAATGTTCTAACAATTGTCCGAACTCGTTTCTGTAACGTTTTGGTGTATAGATTGGCGAATTACTTTCTATGAAAAATAAAACATTGTTTTCGGTTTCAAATTCCATTTGATAGATTGTTCCGCGCGGTATAATCAAATAATCTCCAACCCCAAATTCTAAATCTCCAACAAAAGTTTTAAGAACACCTTTTCCTTCATGCACAAAAAACAACTCGTCCATATGGGCATTTTTATAAAAATATCCGGTAGATTTTCGAGGTTTGGCAAGTCCCATTTTTAGGTCATTGTTTAACATCAAAATCTTTCTGCTCTCCAAAAAATCATCTTCTGGCGTCACATCTTTCCCCTTAAACATTCTTGGTTGAATGTTTTTAGCCACTGCAATTTGTGGTGTTGCGTCCTTGTAAAGCTTCACTTCCTTTATCTGTGTAGGACGGTGGATGTGGTACAACAACGACGAAATCCCATGAAAACCTTCTGTCCCGAACAATTGCTCGTAATAGAAATTATCTTCTGGCGACTTAAAAACTGTATGTCTTTTCTGTGGAATATTTCCGGAGCTATGATATCTCATTTTTACTTTTCGCTTTTTTCAAATTTAATCATTTTCAAGCATTTCTTAAACATTAAAAATTTAGAATAAATTTTCTCACTCAAATATTTTTGTTAGATTTGTCTAACTTTAAAATAACATGGTCAAAACTTATTTAATTTTATCGCTTAGTTTATCCGCTTTTTCATATTCGCAAGAGCTTGATAGTTTGCAAATAGACAGTGATACAATAGCTGTAAGCTCAACTTTTAATTCAAAAAAAATAGAAGGTGTTAACATTATTAAACATCAAAGACCGCAAAAGAAAACGAATAGTATTATCCCAATAGAAGTCTATTCATCGGCTTTTTTACGAAAAAGTAATACTAACAACATTTTCGATTCGGTGGCGATGATTAATGGTGTCAAACCTCAACTTAATTGTTCTGTATGCAACACGGGCGACATCCACATCAACGGTATGGAAGGTCCTTACACGCTCATGCTCATCGACGGAATGCCAATTGTCAGCTCGTTATCAACCGTATACGGACTTAGCGGAATACCAAGCAATTTGGTCGAGCGCATTGAAGTTATAAAAGGTCCAGCCGACGCAACTTATGGCGCCGAAGCTATGGGTGGAATAATCAATATTATTACAAAAAATCCGTTGATATCACCAAAACTAAGCCTCGACTATTCCTCTTCATCGGATGCAGAACTGAATCTCGATCTAGCAACGAGTTTTAAAATTAATCCTAAAATATCGAGTCTACTGAGTCTCAACCATTTTTATTTTGGAAACCGAATTGATCTTAACAAAGACAACTTTACCGATACACCTTTACAACACAGAATTTCTGTTTTTAATAAATGGAATTTTAAACGAAAACTAAACAAAAAAGCAAGTCTAGGATTACGTTATTATTATGAAGACCGTTTCGGTGGCGAAATGGATTGGAACAAACAGAACCGTGGAAGTGACCAAATCTACGGTGAAAGCATCTACACCAACCGCCTGGAGGCTTTTGCGTTGTACGACTTACCAACTTCCGAAAACATCACAACCTTGTGGTCTTATAATTATCATCATCAAGATTCATATTACGGCGACACATCATTTTTGGCAGAACAACAAGTCTTTTTCGGTCAAATCCAATGGTTGAAAAAGTTAGGAAAACACCAATTAACTTCTGGCATTACAACAAAATTGACCTCTTATGACGACAATACTGTTGCTACAGAAACCAATCCAGTTACTTCATCTTTACAAAACCGAAATCTTTACGGCGCCTTTCTACAAGACGAATGGCAAGTGTCGAAATCGAATGCTTTACTTCTCGCCTATCGACTAGATTACGATAATCAGCACGGCGCGATCCATTCGCCACGTTTGGCTTGGAAATTTAATCCTAACGAAAATAACACTTTCCGAGCAAGTTTTGGTAAAGGATTTCGTGTGGTACATGTTTTTACAGAAGATCATGCAGCTTTGACAGGTTCTCGTGACGTTGTAATTTCCGAAGACCTGAAACCCGAAGAATCCTACAACGCATTTGCTAATTATTTAACGAAAATCCCGATTGGAGATTCTAAAATCAATATCGATATATCTGGTTTTTATTCTTATTTCACGAATAAAATTATCGGTGATTTTGATACAGATCCTGATAAAATTATTTTTACAAACTTGGCTGATCACGCCATTTCTAAAGGTTTGTCATTAAATATGGATCTACTTTGGTCTTCACCTTTAAAAATAAATCTAGGACTTACCTACATGGATGTTTATCAAAAATCGGACAATGAGAAAATACAACAATTGCATGCTCCAAAATGGAGTGGCATCTATAATTTGAGTTATTATTTTCCAAATAATTGGATTGCTGATTTCACAGGACAATTTTATGGACCGATGCGTTTGCCGATTTTGGAAAACGATTTTCGACCAGAATATTCTCCGTTTTTTACATTGGCGAATATCCAAGTTAGGAAGCAATTCAAGCATTTTGAAATCTATGCTGGTGTAAAAAACCTTTTGAACTTCCGACCAAAAAATCCAATTATGCGTCCAAATGATCCGTTCGACCAACAGATTGATGATCCCGCAAATAACCCAAACCATTATACTTTTGATACAACTTATGGTTATGCGCCGATGCAAGGCATCCGAAGTTTTATCGGTGCGAAATGGGAATTAAAATCAAAAAAGTTTTAAATTTAGTCTTTATTAAAAATTATGTCTAAGAAAACAAATGCTGTAAGGATTCTAGAATCGCAAAACATCACCTTCAAACTAAGAGAATATGAGGTTGACGAAAATGACCTTAGTGCAGAACACGTGGCAGAATCTTTAGGAATTTCGGCGGACAAAATTTATAAAACTTTAATTCTGAAAGGTCAAAAAGATCCATTTTTGGTGGCCGTCATTCCAGGTGATGCGCAGCTGGATTTCAAGAAGTTAGCAAAAGCTTCGGGGAACAAAAACTGCGAAATGCTTCCTCTTAAAGATTTATTGACTACAACTGGTTATATCCGAGGTGGTTGCTCGCCAATTGGCATGAAAAAAGCTTTCCCAACTTATATAGAAGAAATAGCAACTCTGGAAAACGAAATCATCATAAGCGCTGGCAAACGTGGTTTGCAAATTATTCTGGATCCAAAGGATTTACAAATTGTAACCGAAGCTAACTTTGCGGATTTGTGTAGTTAAATTATTCAGAACTGATATAAATTATTAAAAGGCTTTCAGGGTTTTGAACCCTGAAAGTCTTCTTGTCTTACAACACAACATCCCGCGTGAGGGATCGACATGGAAATCCTTTGGCTTGGCGTGAGGCGGTGGAGCGTAGCGGAGCCGTCCGAGCGCCAAGCTCAAAGATTGCAACAAAGAGCCCGACCCGAGGATTTTGGCAAAAGAAAACCTCATAGGCTTCTAAAAACCTATGAGGTTTGGCAAAGGAAAAATACGAGGGACACGCCCAAATAATTATTCTTTTAAATTTTATTTTGTTAAATCAAGCCCTCCAAAATTACCAGAACTCATCATCAAAAAGACGCCATCTTTCTTGTCCAAAGTCGCCCAATAATGATGAAGATCTTCGGCATTGGTGAAAACTTTTAAGTTTTCATTTTTGAATTTTTCTTTGATAAAATCTGGAGAAATGGCTTCCATTCTTTTAATTTTCAAAGCGTCTTCCGAATAAAAAACCACCGCATTGTCCAATCCGTCCATCGCATGGTCGTACTGTTCCAAGAAAATCGGGTTAAGACTAGAATAGGTGTGAAGCTCTAAAAATCCGTTTTTGGTTTTGTTAGGAAATTGCTCTACAAAGGCTTTAACAGCGGCTTTCACCTTGCTCGGTGCATGCGCAAAATCTTTGTATAAAATGCCGCCATCTGGACGTTCAACTTTTTCTAAACGCTTGGACGCACCTTTGAAACTCATGATCGCTTCATAGAATTCTTCTTCCATAATGCCCAGTTGCTGGCAAATATGTCGAGCGCCTTCAAGATTTAGCAAATTATGTGCTCCAAAAATCGACAACGGAATATAGCCCATTTCGGTTTTTAAATAGACTGTATCGTCAACAATCTCGTAGTCTGGCGTCTTGTAAGGGATTTTTCTGAAATAATTTTCTGCAGATTCTACAACTTTTACAACCTCAGCATCTTCTTCGTTATAAACTAAAACACCACCAGGCGTTATACTTGCCACAAATTTTCTGAACTGATCAACATAATCATCAAAGGTTTTGAAAACGTTGATGTGATCCCATGCAATTCCAGAAATCAATGCGATATTGGGTTGATACAACAAAAATTTAGACCTTGGATCAAGCGTTGAAGACAAATATTCGTCGCCTTCCAAAATCATAAAATCGTTATCCTCAGTGATTTTCACCATACAATCGAAACCTTCCAACTGTGCACCAACCATATAATCGATGTCCTTTTTATTAAAATTAAGAACATGTAAAATCATTGATGTAATGGTCGTTTTGCCGTGAGAACCGCCAATAACAACTCGTGTTTTCTGTTTGGATTGCTCGTACAAAAATTCTGGATACGAATATATTTTGATACCTAATTCTTTCGCTTTTGCTAATTCTGGATTGTCAGCGTGCGCGTGCATTCCTAAAATAACAGCATCGATATCAGATGTTATTTTTTCTGGAAACCAACCCAACTCAGCAGGAAGAATCTCTTTCTTTTCTAGTCTAGAACGCGATGGTTCAAAAATAGCGTCGTCGGAACCTGTTACTTGATATCCTTTATCTTTAAGCGCAATCGCCAAATTGTGCATCGCACTACCTCCGATTGCAATAAAATGCGTTTTCAATTCAATTTTAATTTGAAACAAAAGTACTAAAAATTAGTCTAGACATTCTCATTTAAATCTATTTTACTGAGTTGAAGAGCAGATTTAGCACCTGTTTTTCGACCAATATTTTTGCGATGGGTATCAACAGTAAAGACACTTAGTTTTAATAATTCTGCAATTTCGCGGCTACTTTTCCCGTCGATGATGAGTTTTATGATTTCAACTTCGCGTTGACTTAATTGCTTTTTCTGAAAAAATTTAGCATTAATACTACTTGGGAAATATTCTTCACCTTTTAGAATCTGATTAATTGCTGCTTGTAAATCTTCATTTTCAAAAGATTTCGGAATAAAACCGTTGACTCCTATTTTTTTCAACTTTTCTATTACGGTCAAATCTTCGTTCATGCTAACCACCAAAATCGGAATACTAGAGTATAAATTTTTAATTTTTAAAGCGGCATCTAGCCCATTTAACTCAGGCATATTAATATCCAAAATAATAAATGTTGGATGACAAGAGTTAAGTTTTTGAAGTAACTCCCGTCCATTACTTGCAGTGGCAATGACTTCGCCTAACTGATGCTCTTTGATAATATCGCTAATACCCTTGACGAGAATAGGATGGTCATCGGCGATTATAAATTGAGTTTTCATGATGTTATTTACTTTATTGGTATGCTGATGATAAATATACTACCATCTTTATTGCTTTCGATGTTAATGTTGCCTTTAAGATAATTGACGCGACTTTTTACAGATCTTATTCCGATTCCTGAAAAATCCGAATCTAGATTAAAACCAATTCCGTTATCTTCCACTGTTATTTCGAGATGTTTGTCTTCATAATAAATTTGACAGTTGATCTCTGTACATTCAGAATGTTTTATCGCATTGTCGACAAGTGCGGTAATCATCCTATAAGTGTGCAAACGCTCTGTTTGTGATAGTTTTGCACCTTCGATATTTTCCTGAAATCCAAATCTGATATTCGGAAACTGTCTTTGATATTGTTCGAACTTATTTGTCAACAAATCATTAATCTTGCTATCTTCTATAAAAGCTGGCATTAATTGATGGCTAATATTCCTCAGGTCTTCATAAATATTTTTCATTTGTCTTAAAATATCAGATTTAACATCCTCTTGAATTGGTTTTTTAGATTCAAAAATATTCTGAATATATAATTTCAATCCAGATAAATGACTTCCGACACCGTCATGAATTTCTTGTGCAATCTCTTTACGTTCTTCTTCTTGTAAATTAAGCATCATTTTGGAGAGCTTCTGGTTTTCAACACTTTTCACTTCAAACTGCTTCCTATTCTCTCGACTTTGTTTAACAATTATTACTATAAAAATGGCTGTTAAAAGAGAAACTTCCACCATCATACCAACCAAAATATTTCCTGGCTGAAAGTAGAATAACTGCATTTGCCATATGGCATCTAGCATATAATTGATAAATGCTATTAAAATAAAAAGTGATGCTACTAGAAAATAGATACTATTCTTATCGCCTTTAATGCTTTGATAAATTATTGAAACGAACACCAAAATTGATACAAGCAATAATAAACTATCAGAAAAAATGGAAAACTCGTATGCGATTGTGTCTTGTACATTAAAAAAAACACACAATAAAAATTGAATCACAACCGTAACAATAATCAAATTCCTGCAGAAAAAAAGAACCCTGTATAATCTAGGAAAATTCCTTTTTTGATCTGTAAACAACTGAAAAACTTTGATACAAAAAATCAACGAAACCAGCAGCCAAAACATCTTTGGAAAATTTAACAAAAAATGATAAAGCCACTTTGGCAGCAGTAGAACATCTACAATATTCTCATTAAGTGTAAACAAAATAATGCTGAAAACATAGAAACCATGCCATAAATGCACCTCTTGTTTTAAGATAAAAAAAAGAAAAATATTAAACAGACACATAAAACTAAAATATCCCAAAAATTGCCCAACTGTCATGGCATAATTTTGCTCCCAAAATAACATATCTTCTACCGTTGTAACGTCCGACAAAAAATAGATTTGATTAGCATTTGTAATATTAATTTTAGCCAGAATTTTTTTGAATTCTTTTGGTTTTAGAGTAAAAGGTAGACACAAAGCACGGGAGTCAAAGGGTCTTTCATCAATCATTTGCTCTGGTGAAACTTGAGCTAATAGTCTCGCATTCTTAGCTTTCGTTATGTCATAAAAATCGACCTTGAAATTGTTATTGTAAAAACTCCAAACCAATTGCAAATCTTTTTCGCTTACATTTTTAATAGGAAGGACAAACCAAAAGTCTGATCTTGTATATCTACTGTTGAATACTCGATATTCTTTCTTTTTTCTAAACTGATGATTGCGCTCTAACTTCAAAACTTCTTCTAGAGAAAGCTTTTGAGACTTATCCTCAAAAAAACTCACATAGTCAGCCATCTGCTCCCAGTTAGCACCTTTTATTAAAAAAGTGTCACGAGACTTTTGCTGTCCGAAGAAAAACGAACAACTGATAACTAAAAAAAATATGAAAAATCGACTATACGAGAACATATGTAAATCTAAACATATATTCACACATGCAACATACCGAATATTAGGTATTTCCATTAATAAAAAAACCTGCGAAAATTTCGTAGGTTTTTGATTTATTAGACTTTAGGATCGTCTTTTGCTTTCTGCGCTTTTAGTTCTTCATCGTACTCGTGGAGTAGGTTATGTTCGGGCGTTTGCTCAATTGCGACCATAATTTTGTCAAGAATTTCTGCAGGTGATTCGTTGTCGTAATCGATGTCTAAAGCAGGTTTAAACTCCAAAGTTGGCTTAGTCCCCGTGACTTTTATTTTCAAACCTTTTTTATCGAAAGCTCTACGAAAACCGTTTATTTTTATAGGAATAACAATAGGTCTTTGATTTTTCACCAATTTAGCGGTTCCTTTTCTCCCTTGCGCAAAAGCGGAAGTTGTTCCTTGTGGAAAAGTAATTACCCAACCATTATCCAAGGCTTTCATGATGTTTTCAACTTCGCTCATATCAACCATTCGGTTAACATTTTGCCCTTCGGCACGCCAAGTTCTTTTAACGGTCACCGCACCTGCAATTTTAAAAATTCTGGCAAGAAGTCCTTTGTTCATCGTTTCTTCCGCAGCAACATAATAGAAGTCAACTTTGGGATTTAACAGATAAATTGGATTTTTGATGGTGTTAAGATATCCGTTATTAACAGAACAAAAGGCATGATACATTGCAGCAACATCCGCAAAGTAAGTTTGGTGATTCGACACAAAAAGCACATTGGTTTTTGGTAGATCAACAAGGTTTTCGGAACCTGTAATTTTTAGTTTATTAAAACCATTAAAACGGCGATACGACACCAAACCTAATATAAAAATTATAAAACGTTTGAGGACATAGATATTCCCAAAAGAGTCTGTAAAAATATTTTTTTTCGCCATTTTTTGCAGTTATAACTCAGCGCTAGTCTGATTTTTTTCGAAGCGCAAATTTAAACATTTTTCAATAACAAGCTAAACTCACTCAAAATCATTGAGGTTGCCCCCCAAATAAGATAACCATTAAAATCAATAACAGGAACGTCATATCCTCTGCTGGTCGCCATTGTCATCATTTTTGGTTCGTCTGGCAACGCCAATAAAGAACTCACCGGAAACTCGATTAACTCCACAGCTTCGCTCTCTTGCAAAATGAAAGTTGGATTTTTTTTAGTAAACGAAATAAATGGATGAACATAAAAATTGCTCGGCGGAATATAGATCGGAGAAATCTCACGAATAATTCTAATGTAATGCGGATCAATACCCATTTCTTCTGAGGTTTCGCGTTTCGCAGTATCAGCAAAATTAAGGTCTTGCTCTTCCCGCTTTCCTCCTGGCAAAGATATTTGTCCACTATGGCGATCGTGCTCATTTTCGCTACGTACCATCAATGGAAAATACCACTCATCATTTTTTAAATACAACAAAATATTAACCGCCGCAAACTTAGGATTCTTGGTCAAAATATCATCGTAAGAAAACAATGGTCGGTAAGCTGGCGAATAGATACAATGTGCATCTTCGCCCTTTAAATCAGCATTTTTTAGATTTATTAATAAATCTTTTCCAAACTTTCGCATGTCTCAAATTTAATCAAATAATAAACAAAACGGAAGTTTAAAATTTAACTTTTTAAAGAAAATTATTTATAAATTTAAAGGAATCCCCGAATAGAAATCTAACAATTTTTGACTAAATAAATAATTGAATTTCGCTTGTGCAACGCTTCCTTGTGCATTTGCATAATTATTTCTAGCAATATTGAGATCATAGATGCTTGTACGACCAGCTTCATAACTTTTTTCTGCAAAATCTAAAGCCAACTTGGTGCTTTTCTCAGCTTCTACAGATGTTAAAAAAGTTTGATAGTTAGCATCCGCGTCGAAAGCAGCTTTTTGTACATTTTGTTTAACATCCAATTTTTGTTGATCAAGATTATTCTTTGCAATGTCTTGGTTGATTTTGGATTGCTCTACCTGAAGCTTCGTTATGCCTTTATTAAAAATCGGAATGTTCGCAGAAATCCCAACTTGCTGGCCGAAATTATCTTTGTATTGTTGGAAAAAACCATGCTCTTTAATTGGCGTACCATCTGGATTAATCCCAACTGTGTTGGTTGCTAAAGAATTGAAATAAAACGAACCAACTCCTGCATTAGCGGTAATCGTCGGCCAGAAAGCAGTTTTAACAACTTCAGTTTGGGCTTCCGAAGATTTGATACGGCTTTCAGCAGCTTTTATCTGAGGTTGATTTCCGTAGGCTTTGTCCAAAACTTGCTCGACACCCAAATCTGGCGCTTGTGGATCAAATAGTATCGGAACATCAGCAACGTCAAATTCTTTATAATCGGTTAACATCAAAAGTTGAGCAAGCGCAAATCGGCTTCTATCACGATTAACTTCCGCCACTTTTAGATTTTGTTTTTCTCTAGCTAAAGCAGCGTCAGCTTCTGCCAAGATCGTTTGTGCAGTTGTCCCAACATCGGTAGTTATTTTTGCTCGATCACGCAATTTTTGTGCATTTTGCAAGGCACTTTGCGAAATTTTCACAATTTCTTTATTTAATAAAATACTTAAATATTGTTGTGCAATTTGCAACGAAATATTATTCTGAATTGTTTCCACATCAAACTGCGAAGCTTCGACATCAAACTGAACTTTTCGAATATTCTTTTCTAAACGTCCATTGTTATATACTAAAATATTAGCACCGACATTCGCATTGTTATTAAAATTATCATTACGTTGCGACACTCCAAATACATCTTGGCTTTGTCCAAAAGTCGCCATATTAGAAATACTTCCGCTAACATTCGGTAAATATTCTTTTTTTGCAATCGTTAAATTCGATTCTTGTACTTTTTTATTGTAAGAATTTTGGATAACTTGAAGATTGCTTTTTGCTGCATAGTCTACACATTCTTGCAAAGTCCAAATCTTTTGACCATATCCAAAAACACCAAAACAAATAACCGAAGCTGCTAATACATTACGAAGTGTCATAATAATAGTTTATACACAATAAGACTCAAGAATTGATAATTTGTTACGCAATAATTAAAAAAAATATTTTTTTTTTAAAATAATTGTAACTTTTTAACAATCTCAATTACCTATTAGAATATAAGCCGAGAATATGTCGAATTTAATTTTAAAAATTGAAGAACTCAACAAATCCTATGATATTGGTAAGAGCAAATTACATGTTCTGAAAGGTATCAACCTGAATATTTCGGAAGGTGAGTTTGTATCGATTATGGGTTCTTCTGGTTCGGGAAAATCTACATTATTAAATATTATCGGTATCCTTGACGAAGCCGACACAGGGATTTATGAACTAGATGGCGTCCCGATCAAACATTTGACAGAAAGTCGCGCAGCAGAATATCGAAGCAAATTTTTAGGATTTATATTTCAATCCTTTAATTTGATTAATTATAAAACAGCAGTCGAAAATGTCGCTCTTCCATTATATTATCAAGGTGTTGGTCGTAAAGAAAGAAGTCAAAAAGCTTTGGAATATCTTGAAAAAGTTGGACTTGGACAATGGGCAAACCACTTACCAAGCGAAATGTCGGGAGGTCAAAAACAACGTGTGGCAATTGCTCGTGCTCTAATCACCGAACCGAAACTAATCTTGGCGGATGAACCGACTGGAGCATTGGATTCGCAAACGACGCACGATATTATGAAGCTTTTGCAAGACATTAACAACGAAGGAAAAACGATTGTTGTCGTAACCCACGAACCTGATGTTGCTGCACAAACCAAACGTAATGTTGTCTTAAAAGATGGTAAAATCGAAAGCGATGATTTTATTAAACAAATCGTTTTATAAGAATTAAAATTAAATAACTAAAGTAATATGTTTGACATAGACCGTTGGCAGGAGATATTTAGTTCCATTCGTGCTAATGTGTTACGGACGGTGCTTTCTGGCTTTACTGTAGCTTTGGGATTATTTATTTTCATTGTTCTTTTCGGTATTGGTAATGGGCTTAACAACTCTTTTGCACAGGCTTTTACAAGAGATGCGGCTAATCTTATCATGGTTTTTACGGGTCGTACCTCAGAAGCTTACGCTGGATTACAATCTAACAGGACAATTACACTTGACAATAAAGATTTTGACGATATCGAGAAAAATTCAAAAGGTAGAAGCGAATATGCGTCGCCTCGCTACACTGCCAATTGGATGGTAAAATACGGTCGCGAAAGTGGAACTTATCAAATACAAGGTGTTAATCCTGATGAAAAATTTTTGGAAAACCGAAATATGATGGAAGGTCGTTACATAACACCAATGGATATCGATCGCAAAGCTTATGTAACATCCATCGGGCGAATGGTTCAGCGTGACCTTATCAAAGATGGAAGCCCAATCGGGAAAATGATTCAGATTAATGGGACGATGTTTCGCGTTGTTGGTGTCTTTTCTGACGCAGGTGGCGACTGGGACGAGCGTCATGTAGTTGTACCGCTTTCGACTTTGCAACAGATGAAAAAAGGATCTGACAGTTTGAGTACCATCATGTTATCCTATGATCAAAAAATGTCTCCTGATCAAGCCATAAAATACGGTGACGAAATTGAGAAAAAAATAAAAGAGCGTCATAGCATTTCGCCTAATGACAAGCAAGCGGTGGTTGTGAGAAACAATGCTAAAAACAATCAAGAATCTTTTATGTTTATGTTCGTTATCTCGGCGGTTGTAGGATTCATAGGGCTTGGGACACTTTTAGCAGGAATTATCGGCATTAGCAACATCATGGTGTACATCGTTAAAGAACGTACTAAAGAAATCGGAATCCGAAAAGCGATTGGCGCCAAACCAGCAGGGATTGTGGCTCTTATTCTTCAAGAAAGTATTGTGATTACGGTAATTTCGGGATTGATAGGCGTTGGCGTTGGTGTTTTAACATTAAAATTAATCGGCGATAGTTTGGAAGATTATTTCATCACCGATCCATCTGTCGGTTTGGGATTAATATCTACTGCATTTTTCTGTTTGATTTTTGCAGGTGCAATTGCCGGATTTATCCCTGCATATCGAGCTTCTAAGATTAAACCTATTGAAGCTCTAAGAGCAGAATAATTTTTTTTTTAAATAAAAATAAAATCGAATTTTTAAATGTAATATCTCATGAGACTGGCATTTAAAATTTAATAATAAAAACAAAAAGCTTCGACCACAGAATGAAAATTTTATTCAGTTTAGATACATGGCAGGAGATTTATTATTCTTTGAGTAATAATAAACTTCGGACATTCCTCACCATGATTGGCGTAGGTTGGGGCATGTTTTTGTACGTCAGTCTTTTGGGTGCTGCAAAAGGTATGGAAAACGGTTTTAACAAAGCTTTTGCGGGATTTGCTACCAATTCTATTTTCCTTTGGGCGCAGAACACTACCATTCCGTTCGATGGTTTTCCGAAAGGTAGAACGATGAAACTTCACCTTAAAGACATTGAACTTTTAAAATCAAAAATCACAGAAATCGATTATATTTCACCGCAAAGTGCCCGTGGAAATTTTGGAAATCCACCCGAGCAAATCTCTAGAAATGGCAAGTCGGCAACTTATGTATTGACTGGTGACTTTCCTGTAGGGAATTTAATCTCGCAGAAAAAATTACTTTTCGGACGATACATCAACGATGCCGATGTGTCGAGCAGCAAAAATGTTGCGGTAATTGGTGAAGAGATTTATAAAAACTTTTTTGATGCTCAAAAAAATGAAAGCCCAATCGGGAAATCGGTTAACATCAAAGGTATGTTTTTTACGGTGATTGGCGTTTTCCGTGTTGGTAAATCTGGTGGCCCGTTAGAAAGTGATCAATCAGCCTATATCCCGTTTAGCACGTATAACAAAATGTACAATGCAGGCGATGTTGTCGACTTTTTTGCCATTGTTAGTAAACCTGATGCTGATGTAAAAATCGTTGAAAATCTAGCTAAAGACGAGCTTAAAAAAGAATATCACGCTTCACCAGAAGATACCAATGCTTACGGAAGCTTTAACCTTGGTGAAGCTTTCAAAAAGTTGACAGGCTTCTTAACTGGAATGCAATTTTTGACCATCGTTGTCGGAACTTTGACGATTTTGGCGGGGGTTATTGCGATTTCAAATATCCTTTTAATTACCGTTAAAGAACGAACTAAAGAAATTGGAATTCGTCGAGCGCTAGGTGCAAAACCAAGCGAAGTCCGTAACCAAATTTTATTAGAAAGTGTTGTCATCACCTTATCATCGGGACTTATCGGATTTCTGTTCGGAATTTTTCTACTGATGGGACTCGATTTAGCCACGAAAAACAATGACACTTTCCCATTTTATAATCCAACGGTTGATTACAGCAATGTATTTTCGGCATTAGCGATTATGTTGGTTTTAGGCTTGTTAATTGGGATGATTCCTGCACAACGCGCTGTTAAAATACGACCAATCGAAGCCTTAAGAACTGAATAATTTTTAAATAAATAAACTACTATAATGAAAAAGAAGTTCAACATCAAAAAGATTCTTTACATCCTATTTGGACTTATTGTCTTAGCAGCTTTGGCGATGGGCGTTAGCTATCTTATTAAATCGAATTCTTCAGAAAAAGAGCTTTTCTTAACCAGAAAACCATCTATATCGACGCTTGAAGATAAAGTGATGGCGACGGGTAAAATTGTACCGCGCGAAGAAATCGAGATTAAACCCAATATGTCGGGAATTATCACTGCAATCGAAGTTGAAGAAGGCGACAAAGTGGTTGCTGGTCAGCTTTTAGCAACATTGAGAATTATCCCAACAGTGTCTGATGTTAATGGTGCCATGCAAGATATTAACAACGCACAAATTCAGGTTAAAAATGCCCAAATCAACGTATCGAATCAGCAAAAACAATTTGCGATGCAAGATAAATTGTTTAAGCAAGGTGTGATTTCTAAACAAGAATATATCACGGCGCAACAACAATATGAATCCACAGTTCAGCAACAAAAAATCGCAAATCAACAACTGAATGCGGCTCAAAAAAGATTACAAATTGTAAAAACTGGAGCTACACCAGAATTGCAAGGTATGGCAACAACGCAGATTCGTGCAAAAGCTGCGGGAACAGTTTTAGAAATTCCTGTGAAAGTTGGTAGCCAAGTTATCGAAGCCAATGCTTTTAACCCTGGGACAACAATTTGTTCGATTGCAGATTTGGGATCATTAATCTTCCAAGGGACAATTGATGAAGCACAAGCCGGAAAACTAAAAGAAGGTATGGACATGAATATCGTCATCGGCGCACTTCAAAACAAGACTTTTCCTGGTAAATTGACGCTGATTGCACCAAAAGGTAAGGAAGAAACTGGTACGATAAAATTTGCTGTAGAAGGCGATGTTTACAACAAAACTAACGAATACATCCGTGCTGGTTTTAGTGCGAATGGTGAAGTTGTATTGAGCAGTCAAAAAAATGCTTTGTTACTTGACGAATCTTTGATTCAATATGAAAAAGTAAACAATGTTGACAAATCTTTTGTTGAAGTAAAACAGCCAAACGGAAGCTTCAAAAGAGTCTATGTTAAACTTGGCGCAAGTGATGGCGTGAAGGTTCAGATCCTTTCTGGTATTGATAAAAATGCAGAAGTTAAAGTCTGGAATCCTTCTGACAAAGACAAAGAAGAACTTAAAGAAAAGAAAAAATAAACTTCAGTTTTTATAAAGAAAAAAGCGATTTCGAGAGAAGTCGCTTTTTTTATTTTGTAATAATTTAATAGATTCTAAATTTCCTCAACACCTTCCGAGTCGCGCGATTGATTGTTATACAACAAAGCATAGTAGCCATTAAGCGCAAGAAGTTGGTCATGCTTGCCTTCTTCAACGATTTTACCTTTCTCCATAACGATAATTTTGTCCGCTTTTTCAATGGTTGAAAGTCTGTGTGCGATGATAATTGAAGTTCTGTTTTGCGTAATTTTTTCGGTGGCGCGTTGTATTAATTTTTCACTTTCGTGGTCGATCGAAGATGTCGCTTCATCAAGAATTAAAAGTTTAGGATCTGATAAATAAGCTCTCAAAAACGATAAAAGCTGACGTTGTCCTAACGAAATTGAAGAACCTCTTTCGCTCACCACATAATCGTATCCACCAGGAAGACTTTCGATAAAATCGTGGACTTCAATATCTTTTGCCACTTTTTTTATCTGTTCCAAAGTAATGCTTTCGTCGCCCAACGTCAAGTTTTCAAAAATAGAACCGTGAAACAAAAACACATCTTGCAACACCACACCAATATGACTTCTAAGATTGTATAGTTCGTAATCTCGGATTTCGATATCATCTAGTAAAATCTCACCAGAATTAATATCGTACAAACGCGTTAGCAAACTAATAATCGTGGATTTTCCCGCGCCAGTCGCGCCAACAATAGCAACGGTTTCGCCAGGATTAACTTTAAAACTTATCCCTTTTAAAACCTCTTGTTTTTCATCATAAGAGAAATGAACATTTTTAAATTCAATTTGTCCAGCGAATTCGTGTTTAATAATTTTACCATCATTCGGCATTGCATTGGTCTCGTCCATCACGCCTAGCACACGTTCTGCACCAACCAAACCTCGTTGGATGTTATTAAAGCGGTCCGCAATCTGTCTCAACGGACGAATCAACATATTGATAAACTGAATAAATGCGATAATAACCCCAGCTTTAACCTCGATAAAACCGCCATAAAAAAGAATAAATCCGATAAACAAGGACGAAATTAATTCAACAACCGGAAAGAATAAGGAGAAGATAAAAACCGTCCTCAATAAAGCTGCTTTCAGTTGAATATTAATATCATCAAATTTCTTAAACTCCGCTTCCTGACGATTAAAAACCTGAATAATCGACATCCCCGAAAGTCGCTCTTGTACAAAACTATTCTGGATCGCTGTCCAACTTCTTTCGTCACCAAATGCTTTCTTTAATCGCTTTTGGAAAAACCTTGTGATAACAACCATCAACGGCAATATTACTAACGAAATGTAACTTAATTCCACATTGACTTGGAACATCATAACCAGCACAAAAACCAGTCTAAGAATATCGCCAAAAACCATCAAAAAGCCGTCTGTGTAGACCACGGCAATTGTTTCGACATCGCCAACAGCGCGCGTTACCAACTGTCCCAAAGCCGTTTTGTCAAAGAAAGAAGTTTTGAAATAAATCAGTTTATTGTATAATCTCTCACGAATATCTCTGATAACATTCTGCGATATAAAATTTGAAAAATAAACCAAG
This sequence comes from Soonwooa sp. T0.1_25, assembly GCF_057652215.1. Lineage (NCBI taxonomy): Bacteria > Pseudomonadati > Bacteroidota > Flavobacteriia > Flavobacteriales > Weeksellaceae > Soonwooa > Soonwooa sp. T0.1_25. Next base: position 276,433 of record NZ_JBYFBZ010000004.1, read on the forward strand.
AAAAAATTAAGCAACATTTCTGCAATCACCAATCCGATTAGGATGTAGACATGCTTCATCATCAAGCTTGTATCCTTGAGGCGTGTAATATCATTGTCGACAATTTCCATCGTTAGGTATGGACGATAAGTCGACACCAACGATAGCAAAATGGAGATTATCAATGTCAAAATAAACCATGACCGAAACTTCATCCCGATCATAAAAAGTCGTTTGACAATCTGCCAAGTATTTTGTTTTTCCATTCTTTAATCTAAAAAATCATAGCCAACATCTACCAAAAATAATCCGTGCGCAGGTGCCGATGTCCCCGCCGAATTGCGATGTTGCTCAGTTATCACGCGATGCATATCTTCGGGCTTCAACTTCCCATCGCCAACTTCTATCATTGTCCCAACAATCGCCCGCACCATATTTCGTAGAAAACGATCTGCCGAAACCGTAAATTTCAACAAACTTCCGTTTTGTTCCCAATTCGCTTGATAGATTTTACAAATATTGGTTTTGTTATCGGTATGTAATTTCGCAAAACTCGTAAAATCCGAATATTCAAAAAGGATTTTGCAAGCTTCATTCATTGCGTCAACATCTAATTTTTTGCGCCAAAGCTGCCATGCCAAATCTTTTGTAAACGGATCTTTTTCCGTCGATATAAAGTAATTGTAAGTTCTGTAGGTCGCACTAAACCTTGCGTGCGCATCACTTGCAACCTCAAAAATCCTTTTAATAGCGATGCTTTCAGGCAAAAAACTATTAAGTCGATGTACAAGATTGTCCATCAATTCTCCTTCAAAATCAAAATGTGCAAATATTTTTTTTGCGTGCACGCCAGTATCCGTTCTGCCCGCACCTGTTGTTTTTATCGGCTCTCGCAACAATGTTGACAACGCTTTTTCCAAAGTTTCTTGTACCGAAATTTGGTTGGGTTGTACCTGATAACCAAAGTAGGGTGCGCCATCGTAAGCAAATTCTATAAAGTATCGCATCGGGTGCAAATTTCCTGATTTTTTTTCAATTAACCTTAACTTTTTGGGCGTTCCTTTTTTGCCCAATCTTTAGCCATCGCAAAAAAGTCGGGCTGTCCGCTCTATCTTTAGGCTTGTCGCTCGGACGGCTACGCTACGCTCCGCCGCCTCACTCCAACCCCAAAGGATGCCGCTTCCATCCCTAACGCAAAATTCGTGGTACAAGACAAGAAGGCTTTCAGGGTTCAGAACCCCGAAAGCCTTTTTATTACACACATTTCTGCTTATTTAAAATATCGAAAAAGATCCATTTTCAAAACTCAGGAAAAAATAAGACCTTTGCTGTATGAAAAGGATTTTGTTGCTTTCTGACAGTCACTCTTACATCGATGATCGGATTATATCTTACGCCAAAGACGTGGACGAAGTTTGGCATGCTGGCGACTTTGGAAGTATGCAAGTCATCGAAGAACTCGAAAAACTAAAACCACTTCGAGGCGTCTACGGCAACATCGACGAAACCAAAATCCGAACAATCTTTCCAGAAGTTAATAGCTTTATGTGTGAAGATGTGAAAGTCCTAATGATCCACATTGGTGGTTATCCTAATAAATACACGCCACTTGCTAAGAAACATATTGCTGAAGAACAACCGCAATTATTCATTTCTGGACATTCGCATATTTTGAAAGCGATGTACGATGAGAAAAATAAATTGTTGCATCTTAATCCAGGCGCTTGTGGCAAACAAGGTTGGCACAAAGTCCGCACGATGATGCGCTTCTCAATTATCGGAAAAGAAATCAAAGATTTAGAAATAATAGAACTCGGACAAAAATGAAAATCGGAGACGCAGTAAGTATTTTGGACGACGATCTTCGTGGGCACATAACATCGGTTAAACCTAATGGTTATGATGTCAAAGACGAATTTGGCTTTGTTTATTTCTTTCCAAAAGATAAAGTCTTGCTTTTAGACAAAAGTCTTTATGATGACATCAAAGTTTCTGTAAAAAAGGAAAATACGAAACCAGTTTCCAAAAAGCATAAGAAGGAAGCATTTCGCATTGATTTACATTTCGAAAATCTTGTCAAAAACCCGCACGATTACGAATCTTTTGAACGACTGATGATTCAGAGAGAAAAGCTTCTAGAATCCATCGAGTTTTGTCGAAAACACAAGCTAAAACGTATGATAATCATCCACGGAATTGGCGATGGTGTTTTACAAAATATGGTGTATGATGTTATCCGCGGTTTAGCCGATGTAGAATATGACGACGACGGATTCTTCTACCATCAATCTGGCAGTATCGAACTTATTTTTAAATAATTCAAAAAATTAATTCATGGTGACATCATCTGGAGAGTTTGCGAAAATTAGGAAATCGCCACCAAGATTTTGCATAATATCGCGCCAAAGACCTTTATCATTCGGGAAAGTATAGTCAAGGTTATAGACATCAACCACTGTCCAGTATTTATTTTTGATTTCGGTTTCTAATTGCATACCACCCCAACCCGAATATCCTGCAAATACTTTCATTTGATTAACTTCCAAATCGTCTTCAACAATTGCAGCAACCACTTTTTGGATATCTTCGGTTACATAAAAATCATCACCGATAGAACTAAAATCTTCAGTCACAGGTTTTCCTTTAATAATAAAGAAAATACGGTCACGCTCCACAGGTCCACCATCATAGACTTCCACTTCAAAACCAAAAATCTCATTTAGCTTATCACTCATCAACTTGTTCTTTTTGTTGAGGATAAGTCCAAACGCACCATGCATGTCATGCTCGAGTAGCAACACCACAGAGCGCGAAAATATATCACCCGATGCGTCAGGCGTTGAGATTAAAAGTTTACCTTTGTAAGAGTTATTCATAACTCAAAACTAAGTAAAATATAATTTTTTAGCAATAATTTTTGAATCAATTGCTATTCAAATATTAATAATTCGATTATGGAAGACCTCCATCAACACAGAAAATCTTACGAGAAAGCAGAACTTACAGAAGACCAAATCCGCGATAATCCTATTGAGCAATTCCGTGATTGGTATTTGGATGCCGAAGAAAATCCTTTGGTGGTAGAAGCCAACGCAATGGCAATTTCAACTGTTGAGGCAGACGGTTGTCCACGTACAAGAATGGTTCTGTTAAAGGCTTACAACGAAAATGGCTTTATATTTTACACCAATTACGGTAGTCGCAAAGGTCAAGCGATAGAAGCGACACACAAGGCTTGTTTGCATTTCTTTTGGCCAAGCTTGGAACGTCAAATTATCATTAAAGCCAATCTCGAAAAAATTGCTCCAAATCTTAGTGACGGTTACTTTCATTCGCGACCAAGAGGAAGTCAAATCGGCGCTTTGGTTTCGCCGCAAAGTCAGGAAATTCCGAACCGTGAATATTTAGAAAATAAACTTCACAATCTAGAAAAAGAATTGGACGGTAAGGAAATTCCAAGACCAGAAAATTGGGGTGGATATCTTGCAAAACCTTATGAAATCGAATTTTGGCAAGGTCGCCCTAATCGACTTCACGACAGAATAATCTACAACTTAGAAAACGAACTCGACTGGAATATTAAAAGATTAGCACCATAAGCTAGTCTTTTTTTATGGCAATCCCCTCGCCTAGCTTATCCCACAACTCGGGTCAGGCTGTCCGCTGTATCTTTTGTTATGATGATTTCACTGCGCTCAATCACCATAACAAAAGGATGCCGCTTCCATCCTTATTGCGCCTTTCACATAGTTTAACAATTTTTACAAGAAGTTAACAAGCCGATTCGGATTCTAATCTGCATATTTGTTTCTAAATAAATTAATATGAGAAAACTTTTAACATTAACAATCGCAGCCGCACTATTAATTGGATTATCTTTTACAGGATTAAACAAAAAAATAATTATTATTGATGCTGGACACGGCGGAACTGACAACGGCGCAACGCACAATGACCTTCAAGAAAAAGACATTGTTCTCAACATCGCTAAGAAGATTAAAGAACTTAACAAAGATGAAAACATCGAAATTTTATTGACACGTGATGGCGACAGTTATCCAAGTCTAGCTGATCGTTCTGGCTATGCCAACAAAGTGAAACCAGATTTATTGATCTCTCTTCACATGAATAAGGCTTTAAAAAACACTGATAAAAAAGGTGCAGAAATCTATTATCAAGACAACGAAAATTCTAAAAATATAGCAAGCCAACTAGCTACTTCTTTTGATAACTGCTTAACTAAACATCTTAATCTTCATATTTTAAGAGAAAGCACATCGCCAGCATTGTTACTAGAATTGGGTTTTATCTCAAATGAAGACGACAGAAACTACTACAGCAGCGAAAAAGGTCAAACTGAAACTGCTGAAAAAATCTTAAAGTTTGTTTCGCAAAAGTAATTGAGATTTTAGAACAAATAAAAAATGCTTCCGAATGATCAGAAGCATTTTTTTGTGTATTAATTTCTAGAAACTCGCTTTCCAAGCTTCTAGCATTTCTGTAAATCTTGTGGATTCAAAAGTTTTATTTCTAATTTTTGAAACGGTGTGTATTCCTTTTTCATCCGAAATCCTGATAATCTCATCCGATTTTTGAGATTCGAAAGCGATAACTTCAGCTTCTTCGATTTCTGCCAATTTGTTTTTATGAACGAAAGTTACAAAATTCTCCATCAATGGTGAAATATAAGCGCCTTCGGTCTGCTTCGGAACTTTAATCGTATTACCTTGTAAAAATAAAAGATTCCCGTAAATGCTTCTCGCAATACGTTTGTTCGGATTTAATAAAATCAAATCGTCCAAATCATTGTCTTTTGCGTAGATGCTTGCATAGATATTCTCTGGAGAATGCACACGAATGTTGCTCAACAAATTTGAATTGACATTGATTTCTTTAATCATATCCAACTCTATTGACGATTGGATAGACAAAGGATCTGCCATTCTTTTAACCTCGAAATAGAAAGATGTTGTCGCTTTTGGAAGATCGTCAGTATTATCTTGTTGACGATACACCATCAGGTTAATAATCGCATTCTGAACGTCTTTTTGTAAAACTTCTTTTTTAAATAGCGCCTGAAAAAACTCCAAGGTGTAAGACAACGGAATATTGAAACGCATTTTTCGCATCGACGCCATCAAAAAGAAATAAGATTCTTCTGACATTATCAACTCCGAATTTCGAACAAAAAATGACACCCAAACCGCATCTCCAAAAAGAAAAGCGCGGTTAACAGTCTGTAGATTGTCTTCTATATATTCTAACTTTTGCATCATAATAAAAAAACAATGAACGATAAAAATCGTCCATTATATAATAAGTTTGTTAGGCTGCTCCTAATTTTATTTTAAGGTTTTCTACGAGGTTTTCCCAGTATAGACGATTCTCTTCCTCGTCGCCATCGTCGCAGAAATCTGTAATATTAAGTGACAAATCTTCAGTAAGCTCGTCGATAACAATAGTCAACTCGAAGAAATATTTTGTCCCTTCGTCTTCTTCCCAACGAAAACGAACAAAACTCTCCGGCTTGTAACGGATTAATGTTGCTTTTTCTGCAGGTCCACCACCCCAGCTAAAATAAAAATCATCTCCTCGCTCAACCACTTCATCGGCAAACCATTCTGACAGACCTTCCGCACTTGCTAAATACTCGTACAATATCTCTGATAGACAGTGCATATTATATTCGTAATGAACTTTCGTTTTTGCCATAAATCGTATTTATAATCAGGGCGCAATATATAAATTAATTTCTTATTTGCAAATGCTTTATGTTACTGAAATATAAAAAAAATGACAAAAAAATATGTTTTTTGTCATCTATTCTTTAATTCTGTAAAACTTTGATTTAATAGTTTTTATCTAATTCTAAAACCTCATCGATAGCTTCCAAAATTATTTGGCATCCTTTCGTGATTTCTTCATTAGAAATCGTCAATGGTGGCGAAATTCTTAAAAACTCATTGCGATACAATTGCCAGAAAACTATCAAACCTTTTTCCATACAACGTTTGGCTACAGCAAGTGTAAAATCTGGCGTTCCTAAATCTACTGCCAACATCAAGCCTTTACCATTTACTTTTTTTATCTGTGGATGAACAAGCAATGTTCTGTAAAGTTGCTCCTTTTCATCTGTTAAAGTCATCAAACCACTTTCTAAAACCTCTTCTAAAGTTGCGAGACAAGCCGCCGCAATTAATGGATTTCCGCCAAACGTCGTGATATGTCCTAACTTTGGTGAGTGTGATAAACTTTCCATAATCTCGCGAGAACTCATAAACGCCCCAACAGGAACGCCACCGCCCATACCTTTGCCCATCACCAAAATATCTGGAACAATGCCATAATGCTCGAACGCGAATAATTTTCCAGTTCTACCAAATCCGGGCTGAATTTCATCCAAAATTAAAAGCGCTCCAACTTCAACGCAACGCTTCTTTAAATTAATGAAATAATTTTCGGATGGTGTTATAAATCCTGCCGCACCTTGGATGGTTTCGACAACAACGCAAGCGGTTTTTTCTGTTATCTTTTCTAAATCTGATTGGTTGTCATATTCGATAAAGTCGATCATTGGTAACAAAGGACGGAATTCTCTTTTGTGAACTTCGTTACCTGCCACGCTCAATGCGCCATGCGTATTGCCATGATATGCATTTTTGAACGCGATGATTTCTTCTCTTCCTGTATATCTTTTTGCCAACTTTAATGCACCATCGATAGCTTCCGCACCACTATTAACCAGATATGTTACTTCTAAAGGTTCTGGTGTTGCTTCCGCTAAAAGTTGACAAAGTTTAACAGGTGCTTCTTGCGCATATTCGCCGTAGACCATTACATGAAGATATTTGTCGGCTTGGTCTTTAATAGCCTTTACAACTTTGGGATGAGAATGTCCCAATGTATTAGCCGAAACGCCCGCCACGAAATCTAAATAAGCTCTGCCATCTTTACCGTATATGTAACTTCCTTGTGCTCTTTCTACTTCGAAACCTGCTGCATAAGGCGTTGTCTGCGCCTGATATTTAAAAAAATTGTTTTTGATATCCATAGTCTTAATCATAAGTCTTTCGGATGCAAATTTACGACCTAGTTTCGGAATGGAAAACGAAGTTGTGGTTTTAATTCTATTATGTTTTTTTAACCACAAAAGATTTTAAAGTAAAATGCAGAATTTAGGTTTCGCATTGAGTTCAAAAAGGGATAATAGAAAATATACTTTTGAAAGAAGTTGGGTTGCGTCTTGGGAGCAGAATGTTAATAGAATTTTCTATGTGTAGAATTACAAGAATATTTGTTCGTCCTTTCTTCGATGTTTGTTCGTCCTTTGTTCGTCCATTGTTCGAAGGTGAAAAATTGTATTATTTGGATGTTTAAACATAAAAGAGTGAAAAAGAGTCACACATTTCGAAGATAAAGTTTAAGATTAAAACCTTCGTTTATAATCTTCAATGATAAATAACTTTTAATCGTTTTAGAATATTGTTTTTTGGATTCGAATATTAACTGGGAACACGAATCTGCGCCCCGATGTAGGCGGAACTCCTTTTGCGAGAGGCTATGCCGAGCAAAAGAGTGGGAGCTGAAGACGGAAATGGCGCCCAAATAAAAATTCGAGTTAAAGTAAAAAGCCTGAAAGCCTTTAGAAGACTTTCAGGCTTGGATTTTATATTCCTGAAACTTATCGCTTTTCGCGAACTGGTGTTTTGGGTTTGTTTTTTTCTTCTAGCTTGAGGCGTTCGGCTTCAGCTTTTTCGTACAAGCTGTTATCGGACTCATAGACCGTTTCGGGATAATTGGGTGTATCTTCGAAGATGTCTTTCCACTTTTGCGGTCGGTCTTTTGTGTTCCAATTAAAGTCTGGGAAAAAGCGTTTTTCTTTGGACATAAAACTCATCGGATAGATGTCGGACTGCGCACCAACACGGCAAGTTACGGTCTCCACACGCTTCTCGATAAAGTCAGCGATAATCTCGCCACACACCGAAACAGCAACGCCAATACGGTTGACTTCTTTTGTTTTTTCGTCCTGATCGTCGGCATAAGCGATGGATTGTGCATTTTCCACAGCGACGGCCTTTTTTATTTGCCCTTTCTCAAAATAGATGCCCATCCATTTGCTTTTGATCTGGTTGAACTCGTCTTTCATGTTAAGCGAATCCGCCTTGCTAATCGCATATGCATTACCGATAACCTTAACGGAGTCGATGTCTTGCGTCGTGGTATTCATGTAAACCATAACCTCTTCGCCCGTAATTTGCTTCGTGCCCGACCAAAGAATTGGTTTTTTCATAAGATGCAAAATGCCATCGGTCTCGTTGTATGACAAAGAGTCGGCGCGGGCTTGCATATTGGTTTTGAAAATTCGGACTTTGCGGTAAGCGCGCAAATAGCTTTTCTTCTGTTTGGTAGAATCGGGTTTTTGAAAACTTAAAAACCTGTCAGCTGCGATGTATAAAGAATCTTTCTCGAAAATCTTAACTGCGTAAGCTTTATCCGTGATCATCGCAGAGTCTTTTTTCTCATAGATTTCGCCATAACCACCTTTGATGTAACGGTTTTCTTTTGGATCGTTAAGTGTAACGTTTCCTGTTCCTTTTCCGAAACCTGTGTTACGATTGTATTCTAAATTATCTCCTGTAAGTATCTTGTCGTTATAATGAATTCTAGAATTCTTTTTAAGATGCGAAATACCCGTTTTTGCATTATAATCGCCCAATTCGGTGTAGACGTAGTTGCGTGGATTTTCTTTACTACGAATGGTTGTCGCTGCTAAAAATTGAGAAATCTGTGTTGTCTGGTTGGTTTTGATGTTATCACTTTCGATGGTGTAATCTTTAGCATCAATGGTCGAATGTCCAATAAAGTCAATATCCTTAGTATTTACATAATAAGTCGCGGACTTGGTGTACATAATATTTTGACCATCAGAGATTGTTCCGCCAGTGTTAAAATAAGCAGTATTTGGGACACGATCGTAATAAAGTGTTTCTGTTTTGATGGTTTGTTTTGGATCGGTAAGGACGACATTTTTGCGGGCAATACCGCGTTCTGTATTACCATCGTATTCCATTTCTTCAGCAGTGATTTTGGTACCATCGGCATTTAATAGCACAACGTTACCAATGGCTTTTAGGAAGTTCTCCTTTTGATACAAAACCACTTTGTCGGCAGTAAGAACAGAGCCTTGATGTTCAAATTTAACATTCCCTGAAAACACCAAGTTACCTTCATATTGATCTGGCTTTACACCCGACTCGTCCGAGTGGATGTGTTGCACTTTTGAAGCTTGTTCTTGCTGTGATTTTGGAGCAAAGAAAGGGTCTTTCGGATTACTATTGTCAGGTGTCTGCGCATCTATCCGAATAAATCCAAAAAGGATAATTATAAAAGTTAAAAGAAAAGTTTTGTTCATTCCTTATGACTTCTTATGGCCATAAAAATAAAGTGAATGTGTATCTATTTTTACCCCAAAAGCTTGTTCGATAGATTCTTTAATACCTTGGATCCTTGGATCGCAAAACTCGATAATCTCTTCAATCTCTTTATCAGAACCTTCTTTATATATCACCAAATGGTCATGCTGCTTATCAAAATATGATTTTTCATAAGATGATGAGCTCAAAGTTTTTTCTCCAAATTGGTGCTTTCTGATAAGTCCAGCATCTAAGAAAATCTCGATCGTGTTATATATCGTTGCTTTGCTAACATGATACTTTTTTTGCATCATGATAAGGTATAGATCATCAACATTGAAGTGATGATCCAGATTGTATATTTCTTCTAAAATAGTATAACGTTCTGGCGTGTTTCTAAAACCTTTTTCGAGTAGATATTGTCTTAGTACATCCTTAATAGTTGTAATGTTTAGGTCTTTCTGTGTTGTATCCATAATCGATTCGATAGGACAAAATTACGATTAATTTTTGTAATGTCTGCCTTTGCTTAAGCCTAGACTTTTTTGATTTTGTCATGTACATAACCTTGCTCCAATAATGGTGCCGATTCTACAACTACGTTGTGTGACGCCACACCGTAGGCTTTGAAGTCGCTGCTTCCCATTTTTCTCACAAAATTATAAATATTCATGATCATCTTATCGCGGATATTTAATAAATAATCGTTGATATAGATGTTATCAATAATGACATATTTAAGATCTGGCGGAATGTTATGTGCTCTCAATGACGGATAACTACTCTTCGAAGGAATCATACCATCGTCCATCATATCATCTAATACTTGTCCAAAATAATCGCTAATTCTTCGATCTATTTTGAAACCAAGCATGAAGTTAACTTTATAAATTGTCCCAGGCAAAATCTCTTCAAGATGATATTTGAAGGTATAAGGTTCTTCTTGGTTGATAACACTCAAGATAAAATAATGATCGGCACGCTTCGGTTGAGATTTAATAATAGAATAAATAATTTTTGATTCTACCTCATCTTCTTTTTGAGCGCGACTAAAAAAGGCTAAGTTGGTTGCATATTTGGGAATGGTGTTGTCCAACTTCATATCCATAATCGTTGACACATAGTTGTTAAGCTTCACAAACTTGACAAATTGCGTTTTGATTTTTCTACCGTTATACCAGCCGTACATACAAATCCCGATAAAGCCAGCTAGCAATACAGAAATCCAACCACCTTCGAAGAATTTAATAATGTTTGCACTAAAAAATCCTAACTCTATGATTAAATAAACAACTGCAAATATACCAATCCATATTTTCGGTGTTCTTGTTTTGAAGAACCAGAAAATCAACAAAATTGTAGTCATCAACATCGTTACCGTAATGGAAAGTCCATAAGCTGCTTCCATCCTACCTGACTCTTTGAAGAACATTACAATAATTGCACACATTATAAAAATGCCCCAGTTGATTCTTGGGATGTACATTTGTCCTTTAATACCCGATGGATAATCGATTTGTTGATTCGGCCAAAGGTTAATAGACATCGCCTCAGAAAACATTGTAAACGCTCCTGTAATTACCGATTGGCTGGCAATAATGGCTGCACAAGTTGCGATAATAACTCCTGGAAGGATAAACCAGTCTGGCATGATTCCGAAGAAAGGATTTTTACCATTAAATACTTCGTGATAGTTATTCAGCAACCAAGCGCCTTGACCTAGATAGTTAAGAATAAGCATGGCTTTTACGAAAATCCAAGAAATTCGGATATTGCTTTTTCCGCAGTGTCCAAGATCCGAATATAAAGCTTCGGCACCCGTTGTACAAAGGAAAACCGCGCCTAAAATAACAATAGCCGACGGCGAATTGTATATTAATTTAATTGCATAAATAGGATTAAAAGCTTTTAAAATATACGGTGCTTCCAATAGATGATAAAAACCTAAAGTCCCCAATGTTAAAAACCAAATCACCATAACTGGCCCAAAAAATTTACCAATAAAGCTAGTCCCAAATTGTTGCACTATAAATATGATAAACAAAATAGCCAATGTAATAGGCACAACAGGTGGTTCATGAACAACCAATTCTAAACCTTCGATAGCCGACATCACGGTAAGCGAGGGTGTAATAATACTATCCGCCACCAAGGCTGCTGCACCAATGATTGCGATGATGTAAAGCCATTTTTTACGAATTCTTTTTACTAAAGAATAAAGAGAAAGTATCCCACCTTCTCCCTTGTTATCAGCTCGCAGTGCAATGATGACATACTTAAGTGTTGTCTGCAAAGTAATTGTCCAAATAATACAAGACAATGCTCCTTCGATGTATTCTTCCGAAATAAAACCTCCAGATTTCCCTGCATTAATGATGGCTTTCATAACGTACAATGGTGAGGTACCAATATCGCCAAAGACAATACCTAATGATACGATAACGCCTAAAAACGATAGCTTCTTGATGTCAATATGACCGCCTGATGTTTGTGACATAGTTTGAAAAAATAAAGTGCAAATTTAATTTTTTTTGAATACTAAAATAATTTTCGTCTTTGTTTTTATTCAATTAAAATAAGCCTTATTTAAAATAATTTACGAAAGACCACAACTTCCTATTTTTCAAATAATTAAAATCAAATTCATTTGCATAAGCTTCTCGCTCAAAAGATATAGCTCGATAAGCGAGGTAAGGTTTTTTCAAATAAATGAGATGTAAAATGTATTCTGTAACATACAAAAAATAAAACGGCAAGATCAACAACTCCAATTGTTGTCGTATGTGTATCCGCTCATGATTAATCAAAATACGATTGTTCCGATCCTCTTTTCTTTGGAGAATAATAAACGGAAACAAAGTAATCCCCGAAATTTTCATACTTTTGAGAAAACTTCTCATCACGATAATCATAAAGCAAAGATATATTTTTTTGAAAACAATTTAACCTATGCCTAAAATTGAAATCAAAGAAAATGAAGACTTTTATTATAACGAGCAAGGTTACAAAGTTTTTACAGCAAAATTCCATCTAAAACGTGGGTATTGTTGCAAAAACGGATGTAGACATTGTCCTTATGGTTATGATAAAAAAACGGACACATTTTCTAATGTTAAAAAAAACAGCGACCCACAATGAAAAAATATCTTTTTATTCTAGGCTTAGCAGTAGCAGGATTGGTAACATCTTGTAGCCCTTTCCAAGTAAGATCGGATTATTCTGCAACGGCAAATTTTACGGATTATAAAACGTATTTATTCCGCACGGATGATTTAAAGTTAAACGATCTTGACAAAGATCGTGTTCTTAACGAACTTTCAAAACAAGTACAAAGCAAAGGTTTGACCTCATCGCAAACGCCAGACCTTATCATCAATGTAAAAGCATCTCACAAAAAAGTACAAGATGTACAGTCGTCTTCGCCTTATGGCATGTACGGCTATGGCGGGCCTTGGGGCTTCGGTGTTGGGATGAACAGAACATGGACAAGCAACTACAACAGCGGAACTATCGTTGTTGATATGGTAGACGCTAAAACCAATAAATTGGTTTGGCAAGGTATCGGAAGCGGCATTTCTGTAGATTCTCCAAAAGCTAAACAAAAACAAATCCCAGAAGTGGTTGCCGAAATTATGGCTAATTATCCTCCTCAAAAAGGAAAATAAGCCTTTAGCTATCAAATTTTAATAAAGTCCCAAAAGCCTCAAAATGTCTTGAGGCTTTTTTTTAATATTGAGTTACTCAGAAATCTTAATACTCATAAGCTCTTTAGCTTCTTGCAACATTTGTTGTTCTTTTTCGGGGTTTAAATTTAATAGTTTTAAAAATTTTGGATTTTCTACAAATTCTTTTACTAAGATGCACCCACTTTCCAACAGTTTTGATTTTTCAACTTCGTTAATCGTTGTTAAACAAGTTACAGGATACAAAACGTTAGCGTCCACTAAGTTCTTTAATCCTCTATTCTGTGGATAATCCCAAGATAACATTTTTAGATTATAATATTCTCCAAAAGTCGTCGAATCGCTGGTGAAGTAAGCATTCGTCACCAACCATCCATCAGTAAACTGTGTCGTTGTCCCGAATAATTTATAATCAATTCCCGAAATATCTTTAATTCTCGATAAGACATACATGGGCGTTGTTACAGAAATTTTAGCATCATCAGTATTCCGGAATTTACATTCCATCCAATAGGTTTTCTCGTCTTTTTTTGCGATAACGTCCGCTTCATGCATCACCGCATGACCTTTGATGTGTTGTCCCGTTTCTGTTTGGTAACCTAAAGATTGAAACACCCGCGAAATCCATTGTTCAAAATAAAAACCAGCAGGACCAAGCTCAGACAAAGCCTTCTTCAAACTATAACGAGCAGCAACCGATCTCGAAAGCCCCTTCAAAGCTTCGAAAGCCATTTTGTAAAGTTCTTTCGTCGTGATGCCTTCGTAACATTTCGGGGTAATAAGTGTCACAATTTTATCAACATCTTCCACCGAGGCGCCAGAGTTTTTGAGAGAGGAAGCAAGCTTAGTAACATCAAATTCTACCAGCTCGCCAAAATTATTTTTGATTTTCATTTTTTAAATTTAAACCTAAAGATAAGGATAATTGTAAATCTTAAAGTAAAAGTCTAAGCATTATGTCATGCATTAATCTAAAAAAATGCTTAATTTGCATAGTTAAAAAAATTAAAAAATGATTATCCAACCAAGAACAAGAGGTTTCATTTGTCTAACGGCACATCCTGATGGCGCGTTACACAGTGTAAAAAACCAAATTGAATATGTAAAATCGAAAGGCGAACTAAAGAATGGACCTAAGAAAGTTTTAGTAATCGGTGCTTCTACAGGATTCGGATTATCATCTAGAATAGAAGCGGCGTTCGGATCTGGCGCAGCAACAATCGGTGTTTTCTTCGAAAAACCAGCTTCTGAAGGCAAAATGGGAACAGCAGGTTGGTACAATTCTGCCGCTTTCGAAAAAGAAGCAGTAGCTGCAGGACTTTACGCAAAAAGCATCAACGGTGACGCTTTCTCTGACGAGATTAAAAAGGAAACAATAGAACTAATCAAAAAAGACTTAGGACAAGTTGATTTGGTAATCTATAGTTTGGCATCTCCACGAAGAACGCATCCAAAAACGGGTGTTGCTTACGCATCTGTTCTTAAACCAATTGGTGAGCCTTTCACTAACAAAACGGTAGATTTCCACACAGGTGCTGTAACAGACATCAGCATTCAGCCAGTTGATAAAGCCGAAGATATCGACAATACAATTGCTGTAATGGGTGGCGAAGATTGGAAATTCTGGATGGAAGATCTTAAAAATGCTGGTGTATTGGCGGAAGGTGTCAAAACTGTTGCTTACTCGTATATCGGCCCAGAATTAACTTTCCCGATTTATAGAAATGGGACAATTGGTCAAGCTAAAAACGATTTGGAAGCGACTGTTCCGGTGCTAAATGATTTATTAAAAGACCTTAACGGAACATCTTACGTGTCAGTTAACAAAGCTTTGGTAACACAATCTAGCTCTGCAATCCCTGTGGTTCCGTTGTATATTTCTTTACTTTACAAAGTGATGAAAGCCAAAGGAACGCACGAAGGCACCATCGAGCAAATGGAAAGACTATTCTCAGAACGACTTTACACTAATGACGGAATTGTACCATTGGATGAGAAAGGCCGCATCAGAATAGATGATTGGGAAATGGCTGATGATGTACAAGCTGAAGTTGCTAAACAATGGAATGCCGTAACAACAGAAAATCTTGCTGACATCAGTGACATCGAAGGTTACAGAAAAGATTTCTTCAATCTTTTTGGTTTCGAAATCGATGGAATTGATTATGAAAAAGATGCTAACGAGAACGTGAAAGTCCCGAGTATTGTTGAATAATTTTCAAATCTAAACGCTATAAAGTCCAATGTTTTTCGTTGGACTTTTTTGTTGAAATTAGTTTTAAATCAAAACGTCAAAAACCAAACATGCATAATTGAAACCAAATTTTCTTATCTTTAGACCTCAGCAAAATTTTTCAAAACGCCTTATATGTCGACACTTTCGGAATTATTTATGTTTTACAATGTTGAAAATTTTTTTCCTGCAGAAAATATAAAATACGAAAAATCGATTTCTGGACTTTACAATTGGGACGATTATAAATATGGTCTTAAACTTCGAAAAATAAAAAATGTCTTCAATTGGATTAATGAAGATTTTGGTCAAATCCCATCAATAATTGGACTTGCCGAAATTGGCAGCGTTTCGGTTTTGGAAGATCTACAACAAGAAGATTCACCTTTGCGCAATCATCAGTTTCTTTACAAAAAATCCAATGATTCTCGAGGTTTGAGCGTTGCTTTGTTTTACGATGAAGAAAAATTAAAACTTAAAAATTTTTACAGTTTAAGTTTTAGCATTTCCGAAAATCTAGTTGCGGACACGCGCGATATTTTGCAAGCCGAATTCGAATTTAACAATGAAAATCTTCACGTCTTCGTACTTCATCTTCCTTCGCAGCGACTTCAGGATGAAAAGAAAAATCTACGAAACAAAATCATTGAAGCTTTTAAAAATATCCTTTCAAAAATAATTGAAAAGCAAGAATCCATCATCATTATGGGCGATTTTAATGAAAATCCGAATGGTGAAAAAATCAAAGAATTGTTGCTAGATAATTTTGGAAACAGAATTTTTATAAATCCTTTTGAGAACTTATTTAATAATAATCAATTTTCGTCTTATTATGGTAGCAAAGGACTTTTGTTTGATCAAATTCTTTACTCAAAAAACTTACTTGAAAAACTAAACTTTACGTCAAGTGAAGCTTCTATTTTTCAAAACGAAAAAATAAGAGTCAAAAACTCCAAACATCCGTTGCGTACGTATTCTGGCTCACGATATCTTAGTGGTTTTAGTGACCATTTTCCTGTTCTTTTAAAACTTGAAAAATAACAGCGACCTCAATGGAAAAGAAGAAACAAAAGGAAATCAACGCCAAAATTGCGGAAATTAATTCAAAATTAAAACGCGATCTCAAGCAAAAAGCACCGCTTGAGAAAGGCGCAATTTTACAAATTGTGTTGTTTATAGTTTGGGGAATTGTCAACATCTATTTGTTCAACACCAGATTTTGGGAAGAAAATAATTTTTTCAATTTTTGGGTTGTATTTTTCCTTTTATTGATGAATATTCCTTTATTTATTATAAAAGACGAACAAACTTCAAAAGCCAAAATTGCGGCATTCGTATTTTTTGTTGCCATTTCGAGTTTATTAGGATTTGGGATTGCTATCGGCTATAACCAAGCGATGCTATTCTCGATTGCAGCGTGGTTACCCAATTATTTGCTTGTTCTTTTGCGAGGTCGAAAGGAAGACATCGATAACCTAAAAGGAAATACTGGATGTTTTGTGGTGTTTTGGATAGCGATTTTATTAGGAAGTGTCGCGATCTCGATGTCCGGAAATGGTGATTTTCTGGGCAAAAACAAAAACTACGGTTATCTTATCAATACAATCTATTGCGGTTTTAGTGCTGTTGCTGTCTATTATGCCAATCGTTATCGCAATGTTAAAAATGATTATAACTAAACATCCTCACGGATAAAAATGTTGCGATAATCAAGTATTGTGTCTAACTTTTGATTTCGGTAAAGAAAAATCCTCAACGAATCTTTCTTCTTCACAATCGAGTCGCCAATTTTAAATTCTTTTTCCCACTCGCGTTCAACAGTATAGATTTGATTTTTATCTTTCCCTGTTAAGGTCATTGTATTATGATTGCGTTTGTCATGATAAATTTTTTCAATTTTAAAATCACCAGAATAATCCTTTCGCATATCCAGAAAAATTTCTTTACCAGACCTTTTATCAGTTACAGCCACAAAAAACCAATAACCAAAGAAGCAAGTCAATGGTAAAAACGTCATCGTTAGTAAAAAAGCGATAGCTTTCTTGTTCATTTTTAGTAAATTGCAATCAACTTTAAATATAAAAAAAATCGCTTTCACAAAGTTGTAAAAGCGATTTTTAATTGGAGGTGCCTAGCGGATTCGAACCGCTGTAGATGGTGTTGCAGACCACTGCCTAGCCACTCGGCCAAAGCACCCTTTAATTGGTTTGCAAATTTAATAAAATATTCTTGATTTCAAAAGGCTTTTAAGTATTTTTTATTTCAACCTCTGATTTTCAAGCTGAAAACTTATTTTTTAAATTTTAAAGCTTATTAAATTCAGCTATTATCAGCATAAATTTAAGAAAAATCCTTTCAATATCCTTATCTTTGCGTAACAAAAAAATCTAAAGTAAAAATGGAAAAATTCCAACTAAATACAATCTCAGAAGCAATCGAAGATTTGCGTAATGGTAAAATGATTATTGTTGTTGATGATGAAAATCGCGAAAATGAAGGCGACCTTGTTGCTGCCGCAGAACTTATCACAACAGAAACAATCAACTTTATGACCATCCACGCAAGAGGTCTTATCTGTATGCCTCTTAGCGAAAAACGTTGTGATGAGCTTGATCTTCACTCTATGGTAAGCAATTCTACCGATCCTAAAGAGACAGCTTTTACGGTATCTGTTGACCTTTTAGGAAAAGGAACAACAACCGGAATTTCTGCTAGTGATAGAGCAAAAACTATCAAAGCCATTATGGATCCTGCTACCAAACCAACCGATCTTATGCGTCCAGGACATATTTTCCCGTTGCGTGCGAAGGAAGGTGGCGTGCTAAAAAGAGCTGGTCATACCGAAGCGGCTATTGATTTAACAAAGTTAGCGGGTCTTAAAGAAGGTGGTGTTATCTGCGAAATTATGAACGATGACGGAAGCATGTCGCGTATCCCCGACTTGATTGAATTTAGTAAGAAACATGATCTAAAAATCGTATCTATCGAAGACCTTATCCATTATAGATTAAGAAAAGGAACCATCGTTGAGCGCATCGAAGAGCGCGATGTGAAGACACATTACGGCGATTTTAAATTTTTTGCGTTTGAGGAAAAACCAACGGAGCAAATTCATTTTGCTTTAACCAAAGGAAGTTGGACACCAGACGAACCTGTATTGATTAGAGTACAATCTTCAAGTTCTTACTTTGATGTTTTGAGCCGTCTTAACAATGGTGAACAACCGCTTTTAGAAAAAGTTACAGACATCATCAACAAAGAAGGAAAAGGTGCTATTGTCTTTATTAATAACGTTTCTAATACAGAGACGACACTTAGAAAATTACAACAATTCTTGAATTTCCAAAACGGACAAGAGCAATTCCCAACAATCCCTGCGAACTTTAGAGATTACGGAATCGGAACTCAGATTTTGAAAGATTTAGGAATCAGCAAGTTTAAAGTGATCTCTCAAAATCCAAACTTAAAGCCTATTATTGCTGGCTACGACGTTGAAGTAACCGAAATGGTACAACTATAAAAAACCAAAATGGCTTAGTGATTACTAAGCCATTTTTATTTGTTCGAAACTACGAAAACCATTTAAAAAATCTTTTAAAAGCATTCGTTTTTTGCCTTGCAATTGCAATTCTTCGGGGAAGTAATAACCATCTTTTGTTGCGATTTTAAATTCATTTTTAGAAATGTGAATTGTCCCAGCTGTTTCGTTGTGATTATTTAATTCAAATTTTCCTTTAAAAAGCTTTAAAGATTTTTCTTCATTTTCGATATTTAAAATCGTAAAAGCCGTTGGATAAGGCGACATACCACGCACAAAATTGTGGATGATTTCGGAGGTTTGATCCCAATTAATTTTTAAATCGTCTTTAAAAATCTTGTAAGCTGTTTTTGGATTTTCCTTTTCTGGCTGCGGACGTTCGGTAAGATTTCCTAAAGCTAAACCGTCCAAAGTTTTAACAATTAATCCAGCCCCCATCACCATCAATTTGTCATGAAGACTTCCTGCATTATCTTCTGGCAAAATATCAATTTCTTCTTGAAGTAAGATATTACCTTCATCAATTTTTTCGTTGATAAAAAAAGTGGTCGCTCCAGATTTGGTTTCACCATTTATCACTGCAAAATTAATCGGCGCCGCACCACGATAATCTGGCAACAAAGACGCATGCAAGTTAAACGTCCCCATCGGCGGAATCGAAAACAACATTTGGGGCATCATTCTAAATGCAACAACCACAAACACGTCAGCGTTAAGGGATTTTATCTCTTCTAAAAATTCAGAATTTCTTAATTTTTCTGGTTGAAATAATTTAAGACCTTGTTCTTCGGCATATATTTTAACAGGCGAGGCATTTACTTTTTGCCCTCTTCCACTAGCTTTATCCGTTGCTGTCACCACGCCCACAACTTCGTGATGCGATTGGTGAATAGCTTCCAAAGCGGTTTTTGCAAATTCTGGTGTTCCTAGAAACACAACTTTTAAACTTTTCATTTATGAGTTTATCGTATAAGTTTTATAATTCAACATTTTGATTCTTCTTAAATCTAAAAGAAAAATCAGGATTTCTAAAATAGTTTCTCGAGAATGAATTTTGAGAATCGCTACCAATTCATTTAATGTTCTTGGCTGATAAGTCAACTGTAACAGGATGTCATTAGTTAAGCTATTAGAACCTACTGGTGCCTTTTTTTGACAATAATCACATTTGCCACACTCTTCAGTATTTTTCTCTCCAAAATAGCGTAAAACGAGCTTCATTCGGCAATAATCTTGCGTGGTGACGTAGAACTTCATTTGTTTCCATTTTTGAAGTTTATTTTCTTGTATTTCTGAAAACAGCTTCCAATAATAACCAAACAATCTGTTTTCATCGCGTGGTTTTAGAAACCTAACCGCATGATTTGCACCATCGAAATATTGGATATGTCCCGCCTTTTGTAAATCTTCTAATCGCTCTCTAAATAATTTGATATCGAAATGATTTTTCTCGCAAAAAGCCCTCTCACTGAAATGAACTTTACCAGAAGCCAAACCAGCAATATTTCTAAACAATAGCTCTAAAAAATGAGCGTCTTTTGATGGCAACAATTCGATATCTTGACCATTAACCAGAGATTCTATGCTCGACGGACTCCAAGTATTTTTATAATATATAAGCTCTTGATTATGCAAAAAATTGAGAACATTAACAATCTTAGCACGCGAGGCTTTACTTAAACTTTTAATTCTGTCAAGCTTTAGTGTAAACATTGGCTCGGGCAAATCGTGTTCGGCAATTTGATAAATCGAATACAAGTATCGAAGTATCGATTGGTATTCTTCTTTGCTCGGAATTTGATTTTTTAAAATAGCATCAAACTCATTTAACTCTTGTTGGTTCCAAAAAAGATAGGCTATCGATTCCTCTCCATCTCTACCAGCGCGACCGATTTCTTGATAATAATTCTCAATCGATGACGACGGCGACAGATGCATAATAAACCTCACATTATCTTTGTCGATCCCCATCCCAAAGGCATTAGTCGAAATCAAAACTCGCGAATGGCTGTTCTGCCATTGTTTTTGTAAACGTTCTTTATCTTGTCGAGAAAGTCCAGCATGATAAAAATTAACACTATCAAAACCTGAATTTTTTAAAAAGTATGTAAGATCCTCAGCCTCTTTTCTGGTTCGTGTATAGATGATCCCAGCGGTTTTATTTTGGCTTAAAAAATTTTTTATTTTTTGATACTTGTCGGTGATATTTTGACAAATAATATTGAGGTTATCACGTTCAAAACTTTGCTTAAAAATATTGACTTTTTTTAATGAAAGCTTGACCACGATCTCTTCAACAACTTCTGGTGTCGCCGTCGCTGTCAAAGCCAACATAGGGACTTTCTTAAATTCTTCTCTAAAAAATTTGATATTCTGATAACTCGGTCTAAAATCTTGTCCCCATTCTGAGATACAATGCGCCTCATCAACAGCTATAAAGGAAATGTTAATTTCAGGGATTCTTCGTAGAAATTCTTGGTTTTTAAGTCGTTCTGGCGAGACATAAAGCACTTTAGTAAATCCTTCTATACATCTATTGAAAACCGCTTCAACTTCGCCATCATCTAACTCAGAACTTAGAAACTCCGCTTCAATTCCTAGATTTTCCAACGCATCAACTTGATCTTTTATTAAAGCTAAAAGCGGCGAAATCACCAAACAAGTTCCTTCAAGAATAATTGCAGGAAGTTGATAACAAAGCGACTTTCCGCCACCTGTGGGCAAAAGTGCTAAGGCATCTTTTCCATTGATAACCGATGTAATAATCGCTTCTTGGTCTTCACGAAATTCTGAATAACCCCAAAATCTTTGAAGTTGCTCGTGTAAAAGTTGTGATAATTGAACCTCGGTTTTCATATCGTAAAAATAAACAATTACTAAAGCTTAAAAAAATAAAAACCGCTGAGATGTCTCAACGGTTTTCAATTTTATTTAAAAGTAAATTATTTCGCTTCGAAATAAACTCTTCTGTTAGCTCTGTTTTTCCATTCTGGACACTTAGTAGCTGGCTCACATTCTGGATAAAGAAGGTCTTTCTCTCCTCTACCAATAGTCTGTAGCTTGTTAGCATCTGCACCATTCTTCACTAAGAAGTTTTTAACATTATTTGCTCTTCTTTCAGAAAGATTTTGATTGTATGTATCTGTACCTCTTGTATCTGTACCCCCTACGATTACAAACGAACCTCCTGAAGCATTAATGTTATCAATTGTATTCGAAAGAATTGACACATTACTAGGAAGAATTTTATCAGAATTAAGATTAAACTCAATACCTTTAATCTCTCCTGTAGATTCGGATACAGAACCTTGCCCTTGATTAGCAGAAACAATTGGACATCCATTATTTTCTACTGGTCCAGGTACAGTAACACATTTATCATAAAGGTCAATCACACCATCTAAGTCTGCATCTAATGCTACACCAGAACCGTCAACTCTCGCACCTGCAGGTGTATCAAGCTGTCTATCCCAATCATCACAAACGCCATCATTATCAGCATCTCCTTTTTTACAAACTTCTACATCGTCAGTCTTGTCTGCAAGAACATCTAGTTTGTAGTAAATTTCTTGTAATGGATCATGCCAGAATAAATGTGACTGATGCTTACCAATATTATATGTTAAACCTAAAGCTGCACTAACTAAATTATCTGATACTTTATTGGTACTATGTTGATTAACACCTAAACTACCATCAAAAGTATTATCACCTGTCACCATATACATAACTCTACCTTCCAAATCTAATGAATTGGTCATTCTATATTTAAGAGCAGTACCAAACTGTGCAAATAAAGAACCTATTTTAAAAGGTTTAATCTCAGTAGCTAAGTTTTGATTATATGGCATACCTGGATTTTGGATATAAGCTTTATAAGCTAATGTTCCTCCACCAACATAACCGTGTAAGGCCCATCTAAAGTTAGACTTGTTATCAACTCTTCTTAATAGGTTTGAAATATTAACATCAGCTAATAATGAAATAGCGTCATATTGTGTTCTTGCTGCTTTTACATTATCAACATGATCTTTAGTATTTGCATTGCCTTGTCTTGTTTCGCCTTTATCATATTGCAATTTTAGTCCGAAAGCATGCGTAATAGCTTTATCAACACTAAAATAAGCTGAATAACCGAACAATGTCTTTCCTGAACCATTGTTAATTGATGTAATATTACCTGTCTGAATCAACGCTGTACCAGCACCTGCTGAAATCGACCAATCATTAAATCTTTTTGAATCTTGTGTGAAGGGCTGATAAGCTTGTGTAGATGCAGAATCGATTTTAACAGCCTCTTGAGCATAACTTATCGAAGGAAATAAAAAGCCTGTTAAGGTTAATATGGTTAATAAATTTTGTTTCATTTTATGTCGTTTTTCTTAATTACTATTTAGCTATAAAATATACTCTTCTGTTAGCCTCGTTTTTCCATTCTGGACACTTAGTAGCAGGATCACATTCTGGGAATTTAAGATCGGACTTACCTCGTCCTTCCGCATCAAGAATATTATTAGATACACCTTTCGCTACAAGATAAGCTTTAACAGCATCTGCTCGTTGTTGAGATAATTTTTTGTTCAGAACTTCTGAGCCTCTAGCATCCGTTGCGCCAACAACAAGGAAGTTTTGTTCGTTATTTAAACTTTTAATAACTGTTGCGGCTTGATCTAGTAAGTTATATGAAGATTTTCGGATAACAGACTTTCCTAATTCGAATTCAACGGATTTAAGATATTCGTTAATTTCGCTTATTATATTTGACTTAATTAATGTTTTAGTAGGTGACTCGATTGGACATCCATTATTTTCAATTGGACCAGGTTCGGTAACACATTTATCATGAAGATCTATTACACCATCTAAGTCAATGTCAAGAGCTACACCAGCTCCATCAACTCTAGCACCGGCAGGTGTATCAAGTTGTCTATCCCAGTCATCACAAACGCCGTCGTTATCAGCATCTCCTTTTTCACAAACAACAAAATCTTTAATATCTGTCTCAAGTTTACTAGTTCTTGCAAAAGCGTCATGAAGTGGATCTACCCAAGCCAAATGTGTTCTTCCACTCTTTCCAATCTTAAAGCTTAATCCTAGATTAACCGTAAATGGATTATCTGATCTACTTGGATTAATTTGCATGTAAGCTGCAGCTGGTAAAGTAGGGTCATAAGCGCGCCCACCTTGTGTACCTGACCCGTCAAATGCATCGTCACCAGAGAATACATACATTGCTCGTAACTCCAAATCAACAAGCTTTGATAAGTTATATTTCAAACCCACACCTGTGGTCCAAAATGCTGATGCCTGATCTAGTTTTTGCTCTAGATGAAAAGGCCAATTTTTATAAATACCTTCATCTTGAAGATGAACTGTAAAGTTCTCTAATCCTACACCTGCATACGCATGCAATGCCCATTTAAATTCAGATTTATTATCAACCCTTCTCATTAGGTTAGAAAGATTAACATCACCAAGTACAGCCAATTGATTATACATGGTATAGGCTTGCCCAACGCCCCATTGTGGTTTTGCCATACCTTTTTGATTAGTTTTTCCTTTAGAAAAGTTCAAACTAACACCGAAGGTATGTGTAATTTGTTTGTCTAGACTGATGTAGCCATTCCATCCCCAATTAATTTTACCATCATAAAAAGATGTTAAATCCGCAGATTGCATAAATGCACCACCTCCACCAACAGAAACAGCCCAATCTTTAAATTGTCTTTTTTCGTTAGTGAATTTTTCAGTTTTTTCAGAGCCTGACCCGTACGGATTAGAATTTTGTGCAAAAATTAATGCTGGAAAGGCGGCAGCCAAAAGAATTAATTTTTTTCTCATATTGTGTTTTTACTTCTATTAATAACCTATTTCAGAAAGTAACTCCCTAGAAAATGCTCTTTCGAAAGCATGTTTATTATGTGGTAACTGCAACTTCTTACTTACAAACGTAATTTTATCATAAAATACTATATCGATATCTATCTCTCGATCTTGATATCCTCCATAATAGCCACTATCATGTAACCTCCCCATTTCGACCTCAATATTTTTGAGTGAGGTTAATAAATTACTAGGTGATAAAAAAGTCTTGATTTCCAATGCAATATTACAAAAATTATTACTACTATAAAATTCTATTGGTGATGTTTCCATGATTTTTGACATATTAACAATTGTACATCCAGAATTAACAATTTTACTTATAGCATTCTCAATCTGTATTTTAGGATTATTTTTATTACTACCGAGTAACAAAACGGCAACATGTTGCGACATATTATCAAATATTAATTATTTATGAAATCTTTTTTCAAGTATGTACTAGCAAATATAGTTGCTTTTGTAATCTTAGTAGCTATCTTCATAGGAGGATTTATCTTCTTCGCTATTATGGGCGCTTTCATGGATAGTAGTGGGTCTGTTAAGAAAAACTCTATTCTTACCTTAGATCTAAAAACTAAAGTTATCGAAAGTCCCAGTGACGAGCAGTTTTCAATCTTCGATTTTAAACAAGAAGGGAAAACCATCACAAGTCTTGACCTTCAAAAATCTATTATCAATGCGAAAACCGATAATAATATTAAAGGTATTAGTTTAGAACTTGATGATTTCTCAGCTGGTAATACACAGTTAGAAAGCATTCGTCAGGCTTTAGTAGATTTTAAGAAAAGTGGAAAATTCGTCTACGCTTATGGTAATAATGTTTCGCAAGCAGCATATTATATAGGATCAGTAGCAGATCAATTTTACCTTAACCCAACTGGTGGTATCGAGCTAAAAGGTCTTTCTGCGGAAGTTGCGTTCTTCAAAGATTTTGCTGATAAATACGGTATTAACATCCAAGTTATTCGTCACGGAAAATTCAAAGCGGCAGTGGAGCCTTTTATGTTAAACAAAATTTCTCCTGAAAACGAAGAACAGCTTTTTACACTTCTTAATGACGTTTGGTCAAGAAATTCTTCTCAGATTGCACAATCTAGAAAAATAAATCCAGCGGAGTTTAAAACAATTACAGACAGCTTGTACAGTTTTATCCCAGAAAATAATATCAAATACAAGTTAGCTGATAAGTTGATTCAGAAATCTGAGTACGACAACATTCTTCGTCAAAAAATTGGTATTAAAAAAGAGGATAAACTTAGTAAAATTTCGTTCCCGAAATATTTCGGAACTATCGATCCAGACTCAGAAGACGATAAAGTGGCGGTATTATATGCAAGTGGCGAAATCAACTCTGGTAAAGGAACGAATGGTATCTATTCTGAAACTTTCATTAAAGAAATTAAAAAAGTAAAAGAAGACAAAAAAGTGAAAGCTGTTGTATTAAGAATTAACTCACCTGGTGGAAGCGCCAATGCTTCTGACGAAATTCTTTTTGAGCTAGAACAACTTAAAAAAGAAAAACCACTTGTAGTGTCTTTCGGAGATTATGCGGCGTCTGGCGGTTATTACATCGCCATGGCAGCGGACAAAATCTACTCAGAGCCTAACACTATTACAGGATCCATCGGCGTGTTTGGACTAATGACTTATTACAAAGACATCGCAAACAAAAACGGAATCCGCAGCGACGTAGTCCAAACCAACAGCAATTCTAATATGTATTCGGCATTGCAAGGACCAACGTCTGGTACACTTAACATGATGCAAAAAAGTGTTGAAGGCACTTACAAACGTTTTGTACATTTTGTAATGACCAATCGTAAAAAATCTTTCGAGCAAATTGATGCCATCGGCGGCGGACGCGTTTGGTCTGGGACAAGAGCTAAAGAACTTGGTTTGGTTGACGAACTTGGCGGTATTAATCAAGCTATTGCTGATGCTGCAAAACGTGCAAAACTTTCTAAATACAGTCTAAAAACTTATCCTGCAAAATCTAATCCTTTCGAAGAAATGTTTGGAAGTTTGGATGAAGAAGAGATTTCGGAAAAAATGTTAAAATCTAAACTTGGCGAAAGTAACTATAAAATCTTCCAACAATTGACAGATACAAAACTTCAAAATGGCGTGATGATGAGAATGCCTTATATTTTGGAAGTAAAATAAAATACGGAACTAAATTATATTGTTAAAAAAAGCCTGACATTCTTCGGAGTGTCAGGCTTTTGATTTATTATTAAATATCTTCTTACCTGAATTTAATATTTAAGAAAAATTAAAATTTATAAGCAATATTCCAGCTAAATCCGAATCCGAATTTCCCAGAGCTACGTCCAAATCCAGGAACAATCATTGGCATAATGCCTTCTTGTTTTGTTGTGTAGAGCAAATATTTTGGTTGAACATTAACATCGATAAAAAAATTGGAATCAAACAATTGCACACGTCCACCCAAAACTGCTTCTATCCAATAAGAAGATTGTGAAGATTCGGGTAAAGATTGTGTACCGTCGCCGCCGCCGCCCGTTGCACGAACAGGGATTGCAAAATATTCTTGATTATAAAATGTACCAGCCAATTTTCCGCCTCCGTAAAAGCCGTTGTAGAGATTTTCTTTATCCATAGATAACATGTAGAAACTCCCAAGTTTGAAGAAAGTTCCGCTTGCTTTCGCGTCGTAACCATTCTTTTGGTAGATATTTTTATCAATGCCAACATCAGCAACAAGATGCGTTTTTTTGGTTAATCTCGTAGAAATTGTCCCTTGGAAAAGCTTTCTGTCCGAAAATGCGCTAACACCAGCATTAAGTACATCAAATCCTACAAGAAAATTAGGTTCGTACTTCCAAGATTTTTTGATTGTATCAGCAGTTTTTTTTTGTCCATAAGCAACTAAAGACAGACTAAAACAAAAGATAGAAATGAGTTTTGTTTTCATCAACAATTTCGGTTTGGTTAGATTGAACTTTTTTAACTGGCGTCGGTTTTACTAAATCGTAAGTCACATCTTTGTAACTCAATTTGTAGCCACAAGCTGGCGATACATAGGCCGATTGCGTTTTGTAATTAATATTAACAATCGACGTATCTCCTTTTATTCTTGTTTTAAAATATAATTTGGTCGCCGTGCTATTGTCGACACGCAAAGGTATCAGCAACGAATCGACCTTGGAAAGCTTCGTCAAATCTTTGATTTTTCCATTGCCGTAATCAACGCTCACATATAACGTATCGACGGTCAAAAGCTTATCGTTAATTTCTGTTTTAAATTTTACCTTGACACGAGGCGTCGCTTCCCCACTTACGCAGATGTCGTCATCGCCACCGCAAGAAATAAGTGCTAAAGTAAAACCAACAGTTAATAATTTCAGAAAACGTCTCATGATTTTGGATCTAAAGTTTTTTCAATTCTAAAAATTAAATCTTGATAATGGTATTTGCTCGATTGATCACCAGCATTAATTTTTGAAGCTAATCTGGATTTAAGATCGGATAATCTTCCACGTACAAAAGCTGTAATATCGGTTTGATCATTGTTTCTGTTGTCCACCAATTTAGATAAACTCGATACATAATTTCGCTGCAAATTACGACTATAAATATCATCATTATTTTTGAAAACCACATTTTCTAAATCTGATAAATAATCTATCACCGAATAATTTGCGCCTCCAACAGCTTCCATTTGATACATATTCTGTAAAACCATCGGACTCAAAATTCTGTTAAACACAGTATTCTGCAAATCTTCAACAGTCTTTACAGGCATTTTTCCTGTTTTTTCGTAGATTGATTTATTCAACAACCAATTTGGTGTTTGGAAGACATTTTTATCTAAAAAGCCAAGTGCTTCTTTTTGATCTTTTTTAGAAACCGTTTCGAAAATAGTACCAGATTGTTCTGCCGTTTTTGGTGTTACATAACGTCCACCAATATATTTAGAAACGTGACCAATATAACGTTTGAACTGTCCAGTTACTTGGTCATACATCATCCCAAGATTCGTAAAATCTTCATTAGGAGTTGCTGTCCATTGTTCTAGATTTTCAACTATTCTTTTAAGATTTTTGAGTCCGTATTCACTAGCCAACATTGCATTATCTCCCAAAGCTTCACTTTGCAATCTTGGATCAAAAGTATCAGACTCGGTCCCGAATAATAATCTTGGATTTTTAGTTTTATCAATAACCCATTGGTTAAGTTTTGACTTTTCAGAATCTGGTGTTTTTAAATCAAAAAAACGTCTATAGCCCCATTCGATTGCCCAATTGTCATAATCACCAATTCGCGGATAGATACCTTTTTCGGTGATGTTATCTTCTGGTTGCGCAACATAATTAAAACGTGCATAATCCATAATTGAAGGTGTATGTCCGTTTTCGTCCAACCATTTTTTATCTCTAAGTTTTTCAACAGGCACCGTTGCACTTGATATAAAATTATGACGTAATCCCAACGTATGACCAACCTCGTGAGAAGACACAAAACGAATCAACTCTCCCATTAATTTGTCATCAAACTCCATTTTGCGAGCTTTAGGATCGATAGGTGAAGCTTGGACAAAATACCAATTTCTCAACAACAACATCACGTTATGATACCAATTGATGTGACTTTCCAAAATCTCACCAGTTCTAGGATCCGATATTGAAGGTCCAGACGCATTTGGTACATCTGAAGGTTTGTAGACAATCGCCGAAAAACGCGCATCTTCTAGACTCCATTCTGGATCAGTTTTGGTATTTGGGATTTTAGCAACAATAGCATATTTGAAACCAGCTTTCTCAAAAGCTTTTTGCCAATCGTTAACACCTTCCATCAAATAAGGAACCCACTTTGGCGGCGTCGCCGGATCGATATAAAAAACAATCGGTTTCGCAGGCTCTACCAATTCGCCTCTATTATATTTTTCAACATCTTGAGGTTTTGGTTCGAGACGCCATCTTTTGATAAGGTTAACACGCTTTACTCCTTGAGGATCCAAATCAAAATCGGTATAACCAACTGTGAAGTAGCCAACTCGCGGATCAAAATAACGTGCTTGCATTTTGTCTTCTGGCAACAATACAAAAGAAGAATTAATCTCTACGGTATAATTCCCGCTGACTTTTGGGACAATAGCTCCAGGAACTGGCGTTGCTGCACGACCTGTCGTTTTAGAAAAAGTTTTAGTCGTGTTAATCTCAACATTCGTCGGGAAAGACTTCACATAATTAACGAAAGACATATTCTTCTGGAAAGCACCAACTTTGAAATTATCCTTTACCGTTGCATCAAAAGACACCATTTCGTTGTCAGCATTTAGAACATCTGTTACGTCGATAACAGAAGATTTATTTCCTTTTCCGTAAGCTTTAACATCGAAAGACATCATAATCTCTTGGACATTATTTCTAACTACGGATTGATACATTTGAGATGTCGAATCTGCAGCGTAATCAACGTAAGAAACCGAACGCAAAAGTATTTTATCTTTCGGACCTTTTTCAAAACGAATAACTTTTTGACCAATTTGATCGCCGGCATAACCTGTTGTTCCAGATCGCATACCTGCGGCAGATTTAGTCAATCTTGTCACCATCAGAAATTCTTTATTTAGAACATTATCTGGCAATTCGAAGAAGTATTTGTCATTAATTTTATGAACATCAATAATACCGTTATCGGTCACCGCTTTATCGGTAATCACATCTTTATAAGGTTTAACCGCTGCTTTTTTATCTTTGTCAACGTCCGTTTTGGTTGCTGCTGGCGTTTCTTTTTTAACGGCTGTCGAATCGGTCTGTGCCGTTCCTGTTTGATAAAAAAATAAAATAGCGGTCGAAATAATTAATGTTCTAAAATTCTTCATATACAATCTTCGTTTTAATTAAGAGTTTGTTTAAAAATATTTAACCACAAAAGGATAGCATTTAACGACAATCAATAAAGTTCAAAAAAAATAAAGTTTTATACTTTGCATTTTTTGCTCTTTTAAAATTGCGCCTTACTTTTCCTTTTGTGGCCAAATTGATTAATTTTTAAAATTAAACAGACTCTAAGTAATCTTCTTTAAAATTATTTTTTCTTCTTGGTCAAAAGTGCAATGTTCTCAACATGATGTGTTTGCGGAAACATATCAACTGGCAAGATTTTCACCAAGTCGTAATCTTCCTTCATCAATGCAATATCACGAGCTTGCGTCGCCGAATTACAACTGACATACACCACTTTTTCTGGCGAAAGTTTAAGAATCTGCTCTACAACCTTTGGATGCATCCCATCACGTGGTGGATCGGTAACCAAAACATCAGCTTTTGGATGTTGCGACAAAAACTCTTCGGTGAAAACCTCCTTCATATCGCCACAATAGAAAGTACAATTGTCTAGACCGTTTAATACTGCGTGTTCCTCAGCCGCGTCGATGGCTTCTTGCACGGCTTCGATACCGATAACATGTTTTGCAGTTCTAGCGATATATTGCGCGATAGTTCCTGTTCCTGTGTAAAGGTCGTACACCACTTCGTCGCCCGTTAATCCTGCAAATTCTAAAGTTTTTCGGTAAAGATTTAATGCTTGTTTATAATTGGTTTGGAAAAATGATTTTGGTCCAATCTTAAACTTAAGACCATCCATTTCTTCATACAAAAATCCATCACCAAAATACGTCTGAATATCTAAATCGTAAACGCTGTCATTTCCTTTCGAATTAATTGCGAAAAGCAAAGTTTTAATTTGAGGAAATTCTTTTAAAACAGCATCAAGAAGCAATTTTCTTTTATCTTCATCTTCTTTAAACAATTGGAATAATAACATCCATTCGCCTTTAGAATTTTGACGAAGCATAAAAGTTCTCAAAAAACCTTCCTGATTTCGAACATCAAAAAACTCAAGGCCATTTTCAACGGCAAAATGTTTTACGAAAAGGCGCATCGCATTCGACGGATCTTCTTGTAGAAAACATTCTTTAAGATCAAGAATCTTGCTCCACTGTCCAGGAATATGAAAACCTAAAGCATCTTTGCTATTAAGTTCAACATCACTTTTTATTTCTTCTGGTGTCAACCAACGCGCATTGGAAAACGAAAATTCCATCTTGTTACGATAAAGGAATTGTTCTTCCGCACCCAAAATTGGCTCACAAACAAAATCGTTGAAACCACCAATTCTCTTGATGTTGTTAAGAACTTCACTTTCTTTAAAATAAAGTTGTTTTTCGTAAGACATATTTTGCCATTTGCAGCCACCACAATATCCGAAATGAATACATTTTGGTTCGACCCGATCAGGCGACATTTCCAAAATCTCAATCGCTTGACCTTCGTAATAGCTACTTTTTGACTTTTTAACTTGTACATTAACAAGATCTCCAGGTACGGCTCCGCTTACAAAAATGGTTTTGCCGTCCTCTGCTTTAGCAACAGAAACTCCTTTCGCACCGGCAGAAAGGAGTCTGATATTTTCTAAAATTAAATTCTTTTTTTTCTTCATTAAGAATAAATTTCTATCTATTTAGTTTGTGGTTGCGCTGCTTCTGGTTGAGGCGCTGGCGCAGTTTGTTGTCCATTCCAATCTGGAGTAACTTGTGCTTCAGGCGCAGCTGGTGCAGCAATACCTGTTAATTTACTTAACATTTCGATGAATTTTTGCTCACCAAGATTATAGTAAGTTGGACCTGCAATTTTACCATCTTTATCAAGCAATGTAAATCCAGGAATTTTGAATCCAAACACAGAATAATCTTTAGCAAATTTTGAATTAAGACCACCTTCAGCATATACATTAACGCCAGAAATACCTTTCATCAAAGTTGGATAAGTTTTATCAAATTGCGCTTTTGTATCATCAAGATTTACTAAAACAATATTCATTTTTGATTTGTAGTATTCAACAACTTCTTTTAGAACTGGAATTGTGCTTTGCGCGATGTAAGGATTCCAAGACGCATAAGTAACTACCAAAGTTGGTTTTCCTTTAAAGTCCGCAAGAGTCGTAGATTTACCATCAGTTTTTAACAAAGCACTAGCAGGTGCATCTGTACCTTTTTTAAGACCATATACTGCATCGAATGCGGCTTTCAAATCTTTTTTAACTTCAGCGTTTTTAATATTGTCATCAGCAACTTTAATGATAGCTTCTGTGTTATCAGCAAACGGATTAAGATCAAATTTAGAAATAACAAAAGCCAACAAATAGTCTTTAGTGTCCTGAGAATATTCTGATTTTCCTTTTAAATATTTAGCAAAAATAGAAGACATTGACGCTGTATTCTTATCGCTTTGTGCCAATGCAAACTTCTGGAAATCGTTACCAATTTTGTTTAACAAATAGTTACGGTACAACGGTAAGTTTTTAATCATCTTATCGCCATCAGCTTCCAAAGACTTAGTATAATCTTTAAATGCTGTAGACACTTTAAAGTTTGGTTGCTGTACGGCTTCACCATGATTAGCCTCGTATTGACTAAGGAAAGTCAAAATATGAGTTTTAAGTTCATCTTTCTTAAGCGTTACAACATCAGAATCAGCTTTTGTTTTAGACGCAGCATCATCGATATTTTTAGTCAAATCATCATTAATTTTTTTAACTTGAGTTAAGAATGATTTTTCATCTTTAGAAATAATGCTCATATCCAATTTTCCAAGATACTGCTCCATGTAAGCCTGAGTTTCTTTCAAGAAATCATTATTAGCTTTAGCATCTCCTTGGATTGTAAACACATTCGGGAAAGACATCGCATCTCCCGAAATATTAAGAGACTGTCCTTTTTTAAGATAAACGAACGCCATTTGACCAGCATAAGTCATTGCGTACATTCCGTTCTTTGGAGCTTCAAATTCTCCAGTAAAATTACCCTTAGCATCAACACCCATATTAATTAATGGCAAAGTCGCAACCCCCGAAGCATCGATAAATTCTACACGTTCCAAAGGCGAACCATTTTTGATAACACCGCTAACTTTCACTTTCTTAGAACAAGAAACCGCGAACAATGCAATCATACATAAGAACAAAATTCTTTTCATAACTTGATTAAAATATTTGATTGCAAAAATATGCTTATTTAAAAGAAAAAAAAATAAAAAAGCTTATTTTCACAAATATTAACAACATTATCTTCAAAATTTGATTTAAATAAAAACTTAAACCGGCACCAAACCAAAACATAAAAACATTAACGTTAAAATCTACGGACTCTATATGAACTAAATAGTATTTTATTAGTAGCTCCTTCCCGCTTTCACTACTCGCTTTTTTGTGCTTGGCATTGGCCATTACTTACAAAAAGAGCTTCAAACCTAACGAAGTGGTTCGACGAAGTCACACATGCCGTTCAATCGGGGCTAGGTTTTTTAGTTAGGAGTTATTAATTATGAATTATGAGTTGAGATCTTAGGTTTTAGGTTTCAGGTTTCAGGTTTCAGGTTTTAGGTTTTAGGTTTTAGTGTTTGGTGTTTGAATTTTAGGTTTTAGTGTTTAGAATAAAACTAAGAGATTAATCGGAATTTTAGGCATATTGCCTATAGATTAACGCTTCAAGCTAATAACCACAATACGATTACTAAAACCTGCTACGTGTTATTCTACTACCTATTTCCTATAGGTATAAAACAAAAAAAGCTCATCAACACTAGTTGATGAGCTTTAAAAAAACTGGCGGCGACCTACTCTC